>NZ_JBPGNZ010000005.1:0-518109 GCF_051133415.1 Nitratidesulfovibrio sp. D1
ATGCCAGATCTAAAAATATGCGCCTGCTAGGGCGCTGCTGGTAACAGAGCCTTACAGGCGCATATGAAATACCACCGGCTATGCCGGTGGATTTTTATTTGTCCATTGTTTCCCCGTATCAATGCTTGTCCAAGCATTTCATCCTGATCCTGCACAGCATCCGCACACGCCGCGTGCGGCCCGGCCCGGCAAATCCTCAATGGGCACGGGCAGAAATGCTTCGCCCGGACAAGACACCCGCGTAGCACTGCCCCGGATACGATAGCACTTTTTTATTCTTTATTCGCACCATCAGCCGCGTTTGACCGCTCAACCGTCGCAACCCACCCCGGCAAATCACTTTTTTCTATCAAAACTCGGCCCTTCCATCGACAGTGCATTGACCCTGGCGAGGGGGGAGGGCTATTCGTCATTGAAACAATACGGGGCTATCGCGGGAAAATAGCCGCCACGGTCTATGCAAACGCCGCAACCTAGGAGGCAGGGATGAGTCTCAACAGGCGTGATTTCGTCAAATTGTGCACAGGCACCGTTGCAGGGTTCGGGATATCCCAGATGTTCCACCCCGCCGTCTGTGAAGCCATTTCCGGTTCGCTGAACGGCGAACGGCCCCCGGTGCTCTGGCTGCAGGGCCAGGGCTGTACCGGCTGTTCGGTGTCGCTGCTGAACTCGGTGCACCCGACCATTGCCGACGTGCTGCTGAAGGTCATCAGCCTGGAGTTCCACCCCACCGTCATGGCGTGGGAAGGCGAGCCCGCCATGGAACACATGATGAAGATCGCCGAGCAGTACAAGGGCAAGTACTTCGTCGTGGTCGAAGGGGCGGTGCCCACCGAGGCCGACGGCAAGTACTGCATCATCGGCGAGGCGCACCACAAGGAAATCTCCATGGCTGACGCCATGAAGAGCATCGGCGCCAACGCCGCGGCCGTGCTGGCCGTGGGCACCTGCGCCGCCTACGGCGGCATTCCCGCCGCAGAGGGCAGCGAAACCGGCGCCAAGTCGGTGTCGCAGTTCTTCAAGGACAACGGCATCGCCACCCCGGTGGTGAACATTCCCGGCTGCCCGCCCCATCCCGACTGGATCGTGGGCACCGTGGTGGTGGCGCTGGACGCCATCAAGGCCAAGGGCCTTGCCGGCGGCCTTGGCGAAGTGGTCAAGCTGCTCGACAGCGACGGCCGTCCCACCCCGTTCTATGGTCGCAACGTCCACGAAAACTGCCCCTACCTTGATGCGTACGACGCCGGGAAAATGAGCGCCACCTTCACCCAGAAGGACGGCTGCCGCTACGACCTCGGCTGCAAGGGCCCGATGTCCATGTGCGACAGCTTCGAGCGCAAGTGGAACGGCGGGGTGAACTGGTGCATCTCCAACGCGGTGTGCATCGGCTGTGTCGAACCCGACTTCCCCGACGGCAAGTCCCCCTTCTACTCGGCCTAGCCCCCGGCGCCATACTCCAAGGAGGAAACCATGTCCGGCTGTACACCCAAGGCCGCTCCTGCCGGGGCCACCGGCAAGGCGACCATCGCCATCGACCCGGTAAGCAGAATCGAAGGGCACCTCAAAGCCGAAGTCGTCGTCGAGAACGGCGTGGTGGTTGACGCCCGCCTGTCCGGCGGCATGTACCGCGGCTTCGAAACCATCCTGCGCGGCCGCGACCCGCGCGACGCCTCGCAGATCGTGCAGCGCATCTGCGGCGTGTGCCCCACCGCCCATTCCACGGCGTCGTGCCTTGCGCTCGACAACGCCTTCAAGGTCAAGGTGCCCACCAACGGCCGCCTGACCCGCAACCTGACCTTCGGCGCCAACTACCTGCAGTCGCACATCCTGCACTTCTACCACCTGGCCGCCCTGGACTTCGTGCAGGGGCCGGACAGCGCGCCCTTCGTGCCGCGCTACGCCAAGCCCGACCTGCGCCTGCCCAAGGACATCAACGCCGCCGCGGTGGACCAGTACCTGGAAGCGCTTGAAGTGCGCCGCATCTGCCACGAAATGGTCGCCATGTTCGGCGGGCGCATGCCCCACGTGCAGGGCCAGGTCGTGGGCGGCACCACCGAAATCCCCACCAAGGAAGCCCTTGTCGAATACGCCGCCCGCTTCAAAAAGGTGCGCGAATTCGTCGAGACCAAGTACGTGCCCGTGGCCTACACCGTGGGCGCGGCCTACAAGGACCTGTTCAAGTTCGGCCAGGGCTACAAGAACTGCATCTCGTTCGGCGCGTTCCCGCTCAACGACGCCATGACCGAGCTGCACCTGAAGCGCGGCGTGTACATCGACGGCAAGGACCAGCCGTTCGATCCCAAGCTGATCAAGGAATACGTCAAGTACTCCTGGTTCGACGACGCCACCACCGGCCTCCACTTCTCGGAAGGCAAGACGGTGCCCGCGCCCAACAAGGCCGGCGCGTACAGCTTCGTCAAGGCGCCCCGCTACAACGGCAAGGCCGTGGAATCCGGCCCGGTGGCCCGCATGTGGATCACCAACCCCGAACTGTCGCCCGCGGGCCAGAAGCTGCTGAAGGACCTCTTCAAGCTGAACGCCAAGCGCTTCCGCGACCTGGGCGACGAAGCCGCCTTCTCGGTCATGGGCCGCCACGTGGCCCGCGCCGAGGAAACCTACTACATGCTCGGCGCCATCGAGCGCTGGCTGAAGGAAGTGAAGGCGGGCGAAGAAACCTGGGCCGCCGCCGAAATCCCCGCCAGTTCCGAGGGCGTGGGCTTCACCGAAGCGCCGCGCGGCTCGCTGGTCCACTACGTCAACATCAAGGACCAGAAGATCGACAACTACCAGATCGTGTCCGCCACGCTCTGGAACTGCAACCCGCGCGACGACAACGGCCAGCTTGGCCCGGTGGAACGCGCGCTGGTCGGCACCCCCGTGCCGGACATCAGCAACCCGGTGAACGTGGCGCGGGTGATCCGCGCCTTCGACCCGTGACTGGGCTGCGCCGTGCACGTGCTGCACGCTGAATCCGGCAAGGTTTCCGTCGTCGAAGTGAAGTAGACGAAGCTACCGACGCTACGGAGGGGGCCAGACCGGCAGGACCGGCCGGGCCCCCTCCTCTTTTTCCGCCCGCCCGGGGCCCCCGCCGTCTTGCGCCGCCACCGGCCCCGCCATAAGGTGGTTGCCCGGCGGGCGGGCCGTCCGCGCGCACCGGCATCGGCCGGGCCGCTTCATGCGGCGCCATTTTTCCGCCCACGCACGAAGACCAGAAGACACCGGAGCATCACATGCAGAAGCTGCTCGTACTCGGCATCGGCAACACCCTGCTCACCGACGACGGTGTCGGCGTGTTCGCCGCCGAGGAACTGATGAAGGAAACCTGGCCGCAGAACGTCACCATCATGGACGGCGGCACCTTCACCCAGGACATCTTCTACCTGTTCGAAGGGTACGACCGCCTGCTGGTGCTGGACATCGTGCACGCCAAGGGCGCCCCCGGCACCATCTACCGCCTGTCCGAAGACGATCTGGTCCAGAACGAGAAGCAGCGGCTGTCCATCCACGACGTGGATCTCATCGACTCGCTGAAGATGGCCGAACTGCGCGGCCCGCGTCCGCGCTTGCAGGTCATCGGCATGGAGCCGCACGACTTCCTGAACTGGAACATCGGGCTTTCCGAGCCGGTGCAGGCCGCCTTTCCGCGCTTCATCGAGGTGGCGCGCGAAGAAATCCGCACCATCATCGCGGAAATGGAACAGGCCGGCTGAACCGCGCAGGCCGCCCTCCCTCGCCCGGCGGCGCGGGATAGTCAGTGCACCAAAACAAGTGCCACGTTTTTAAGAAACGTGGCACTTGTTTTGGTTTCCCCAATGTCCGTCTTTCGCGCACTCACCACCCAAAGTTGAATACACAAACAATGCAATACGGCAGCAATTCCTCCTTCATTGCATGGCGGATGCGCGGCGTGCGCTACGCCGTGGCGGGCGTTGCAGGCAGGCATTTCCTTCCGCGATGCGGAAATGTGTGCGTCATTTGCATTTTCAATTGGAATAACGTTTCAATGTGTTGTATCTTCCCGCCAAACGTGCGGACAGGTCACCGCGGGAAACGGATGCACGCAGAAGCGCCCGCATTCGGGGGGCCTTTCGCACCAGTACGACCCTTACCCCGCCGCGCCGCTGGCGGCGGGCAGGCACGGCGTGACGCCGTGCCGAAGGAGGCAGGGATGAAAATCTCGATCGGTCTCGGCAAGGAGGGCGTGGAGGAAAGGCTTGCGGAACGCGGCGTGTCACGACGCGACTTCCTCAAGTTCTGTACGGCCATCGCCGTGACCATGGGCATGGGCCCCGCGTTCGCGCCGGAAGTTGCCCGCGCGCTCATGGGTCCCCGGCGTCCGTCCGTGGTCTACCTGCACAACGCCGAATGCACCGGCTGTTCCGAATCGGTGCTGCGCGCGTTCGAACCCTACATCGACACCCTCATTCTGGACACGCTCTCCCTCGACTACCATGAGACCCTCATGGCCGCCGCGGGCGAGGCGGCGGAAGCCGCCCTGGAACAGGCCGTCAACAGCCCGCACGGCTTCATCGCCGTGGTGGAAGGCGGCATTCCCACGGCTGCCAACGGCATCTACGGCAAGGTGGCCAACCACACTATGCTGGACATCTGCTCGCGCATCCTGCCCAAGGCCCAGGCCGTCATCTCGTACGGCACCTGCGCCACCTTCGGCGGCGTGCAGGCGGCCAAGCCCAACCCCACCGGGGCCAAGGGCGTCAACGACGCGCTGAAGCACCTCGGCGTCAACTCCATCAACATCTCCGGCTGCCCGCCGAACCCGTACAACCTGGTCGGCACCATCGTGTACTACCTGCAGAACAAGGCCGCGCCCGAACTGGACAGCCTGAACCGGCCCACCATGTTCTTCGGCCTGACGGTGCACGAGCAGTGCCCCCGCCTGCCGCACTTCGACGCGGGCGAATTCGCCCCGTCGTTCGAATCGGAAGAAGCCCGCAAGGGCTGGTGCCTCTACGAGCTGGGCTGCAAGGGCCCGGTGACCATGAACAACTGCCCGAAGATCAAGTTCAACCAGACCAACTGGCCCGTGGACGCGGGGCACCCCTGCATCGGGTGCAGCGAACCCGACTTCTGGGACGCCATGACCCCGTTCTACCAGAACTGATCACGCGCACGCGCGCGGGGCTGTGTCTAAATTAGGATTTTCGTTCGCTGGCAAGGAAAACAAGCCTGCCATGAGGGAGCATGCCTCAGCCGTTGGCGAGTCTTCGAGCCGTACGGATGAGGACCGCAACGCGCTCTCATCGTATTTGACTGAAATGGCAGGCGAAGTTTGACGACGCCAGCGGGCGAAAGGACAATTTTGAAACAGCCCCAGGTCACCACTTACCCGACCAGGCAACAGCCAAGGAGGATACCATGAGCGGCTGCAGAGCCCAGAATGCTCCGGGCGGCATCCCCGTGACGCCCCAGAGTTCCTATAGCGGTCCCATCGTCGTCGACCCGGTGACCCGCATCGAAGGCCACCTGCGCATCGAGGTGGAAGTCGAGAACGGCAAGGTCAAGAACGCGTACAGCAGTTCCACGCTGTTCCGGGGCCTGGAAATCATCCTGAAGGGCCGCGACCCCCGCGACGCCCAGCACTTCACCCAGCGCACCTGCGGCGTGTGCACCTACACCCACGCGCTGGCCTCCACCCGCTGCGTGGACAACGCCGTGGGCGTGCACATTCCCAAGAACGCCACCTACATCCGCAACCTGGTGCTGGGCGCGCAGTACCTGCACGACCACATCGTGCACTTCTACCACCTGCACGCCCTGGACTTCGTGGACGTCACCGCCGCGCTGAAGGCCGACCCGGCCAAGGCCGCCAAGGTGGCCTCGTCCATCTCGCCCCGCAAGACCACGGCGGCGGACCTGAAGGCCGTGCAGGACAAGCTGAAGACCTTCGTGGACAGCGGGCAGCTGGGCCCGTTCACCAACGCCTACTTCCTGGGCGGCCACCCCGCCTACTACCTGGACCCGGAAACCAACCTCATCGCCACCGCCCACTACCTGGAGGCCCTGCGCCTGCAAGTGAAGGCGGCCCGCGCCATGGCCGTTTTCGGCGCCAAGAACCCGCACACCCAGTTCACCGTGGTGGGCGGCGTGACCTGCTACGACGCCCTGACCCCGCAGCGCATCGCGGAGTTCGAGGCGTTGTGGAAGGAAACCAAGGCGTTCGTGGATGAAGTGTACATCCCCGACCTGCTGGTGGTGGCCGCGGCCTACAAGGACTGGTCGCAGTACGGCGGCACCACCAACTTCATCACTTTCGGCGAATTCCCGAAGGACGAGTACGACCTGAACAGCCGGTACTTCAAGCCGGGTGTGGTCTTCAAGCGCGACCTCGCCAACCTCAAGCCCTTCGATAAGATGCAGATCGAAGAGCACGTGCGCCACAGCTGGTACGAAGGCGCGGAAGCCCTCCACCCGTGGAAGGGCCAGACCCAGCCCAAGTACACCGACCTGCACGGCGACGACCGCTACTCGTGGATGAAGGCCCCCCGCTACATGGGTGAAGCCATGGAAACCGGGCCTCTCGCCCAGGTGCTGGTGGCCTACGCGCAGGGGCATCCCAAGGTGAAGGCCCTGACCGACGCCGTGCTGGCCAAGCTGGGCGTGGGTCCGGAAGCCCTGTTCTCCACCCTGGGCCGCACGGCGGCGCGCGGCATCGAAACCGCCGTCATCGCCGAATACGTGGGCGTGATGCTCCAGGAGTACAAGGACAACATCGCCAGCGGCGACAACGTCATCTGCGCCCCGTGGGAAATGCCCAAGCAGGCGGAAGGCGTGGGCTTCGTCAACGCCCCGCGCGGCGGCCTGTCGCACTGGATCCGCATCGAGGACGGCAAGATCGGCAACTTCCAGCTGGTCGTGCCCTCCACCTGGACCCTCGGCCCCCGCTGCGGCAAGAACAAGCTGTCCCCGGTGGAAGAGTCGCTCATCGGCACCCCGGTGGCCGACGCCAAGCGCCCGGTGGAAATCCTGCGCACGGTGCACTCGTTCGACCCGTGCATCGCCTGCGGCGTGCACGTCATCGACGGGCACACCAACGAAGTGCACAAGTTCCGCATCCTGTAGGCTATCCGGAGCCCCGTCGGCCTTGGCTGGCGGGGCTCCGCCAACAGCAGCCCCCGAAAACGGCAAGCAGGCGCGGCGTGCCCGCGCCGTCAGCGAGCCGTTTTCGTCTTCAACCAACCGGATCAGCGCCCCACGCAGGCCGCCTGCGCAACCTCGCAACCCGGCACATCGCTGGCATGTCGAGGTTCCGGCCTTGCGCCGGGCCTTTTCCAACCCTATAGTACACCCCACATGA
The DNA here is from genome assembly GCF_051133415.1 of Nitratidesulfovibrio sp. D1. Classification (NCBI taxonomy): domain Bacteria; kingdom Pseudomonadati; phylum Thermodesulfobacteriota; class Desulfovibrionia; order Desulfovibrionales; family Desulfovibrionaceae; genus Nitratidesulfovibrio; species Nitratidesulfovibrio sp. D1. The sequence goes on from NZ_JBPGNZ010000005.1 coordinate 7,316, forward strand.
GCAACCGCCCCAACATCCTCGTCCTTGGCGTGGGCAACATCCTGTACACCGACGAAGGCATCGGCGTGCGCGCCGTCGAGGCGTTGCAGAAGGCGCACGCCTTCAGCGACAACGTCACCGTCATGGACGGCGGCACCCTCGGCATGCGGCTCATGGACGCCATCATGGGGTGCGACCACCTCATCGTGGTGGACGCCGTGCTCGCGGGCGACGAACCCGGCGCCATCTACCGCCTGACCGGCGACGACCTGCGCAAGAGCCTCGGCTTCAACGACTCCATGCACCAGACCGACCTCGTGGACACCCTGATCTTCTGCGAACTTGCGGGCAAACGCCCCGAGGCGGTGATCATCGGCATGGAGCCCCACGACTACCAGTCGCTGGGCACCGAACTTTCCCCCGTGGCGGACCGGCGCCTGCCCCTGCTGTGCGACGCCGTGGTCGCCGAGGTGCGCCGCGCGGGCGGCGACTGCGCCCCGGCTGCCGACTGAACAAACCGCCTGGACAATCAGGCCGAACAACCCGACGGAGCAGACCCGATGTGCCTCGCCATTCCCGCCGAGATCGTTGAAATCAATGACGCCGGCATGGCCAAGTGTCGTGTGGGCAAGAGCGAAACCTACCTCAACGTCTCGGCCATGCTGCTGCCCGAACGTCCCGCCATCGGCGAATACGTCATCGTGCACGCCGGGTTCGCCCTGCGCGTGCTGGACAAGGTCGAGGCCGAGGAAACCCTGCGGCTGCTGCGCGAGATGTCCGAGGCCGTGGAAGGCCAGCCCGCAGGGTTCTGATCCGCGCGGGGCCTGCCGGTACGCTGCCCGGCCCGCGCCATGCCGAATCACGGGGAAGAACGCCGCGCCCGGCGGACGTTCTTCCCTTTCCCGTTTCCCGGCCAGCCACCGGAGTCCATCATGTCCCATCCCCTCACCCTGCTGGCCCTCGGCGACAGCCTGACCGAAGGCTACGGCCTGGAACCCGAGGCCGCCTTTCCCGCCGCGCTGGAACGGCTGCTGCGCGCGGGCGGCCCAACGGCGCGTCACCCTGACGCCACGGTGGTCAACCTGGGCCTTTCGGGCGACACCACGGCGGGCGGCCTGCGCCGCCTGCGCGCGTGGCTGGCCCGCAACCCCGACTTCGCCAACGATGAGGGCGCGGCCCCGCGCCGCTTCGCCATCGTGGAACTGGGGGCCAACGACGGCTTCATGGGGCTGGACCCGCAGGACATGGAGGAAAACCTGGCCGCCATCCTGGCCCTGCTGGCCGAACGGGGCGTGCCCGCGCTGCTGGCCGGGTTCAAGGCCGAGTTCTCCGACGACCCGGACTACGCCGAAGACTACGACGCCCTGTTCCCACGTCTGGCCGCACGATTCGGCGTGCCCCTGTGGCCCTACGTGCTGGACGGCATCTGGGGCGTGGCGGACCTGACCCTGTGGGACGGCCTGCACCCCAATGCCGCCGGGGCCGAGCGCATGGCAAGGGCGGCCCTGCCGTACGTGCTGGACATGGTCGGGGGCGGCGGAACCGACGGATCGTAGCGGGCGCACCACGCCAGCCATCTCCCCGCCGTTCCAGCGCCCGCGCGGGCCGCGCGCGGCTTGACTTCCGCACCTTCTTGAACCAATTACATCGTTTTGCATCACCCGGCGGTACGCGCCACGCGCGCCGTCACCCTCGCCGGGCGCGGCCATGCGCCGCCGCCGGACCTTCCGGCATGCCGACACCCCCCAGGAGCAGCACGTCCATGAGCGACTACAAGAAGACCCTGCATCTGCCCGACACCAAATTTCCCATGAAGGCCAACCTTACCCAGCGCGAGCCGGAAATGCTCAAGTTCTGGGAAGGCATTGACGCTTACAGCGCCATGGCTCAGGCGTCCGGCCAGAAGGGCGCGTACGTCCTGCACGACGGCCCCCCCTACGCCAACGGGCACATTCACCTCGGGACGGCGCTGAACAAGATATTGAAGGACATGGTGGTCAAGTCGCGCAACATGCAGGGCTACGCCGCCCGCTACGTGCCCGGCTGGGACTGTCACGGCCTGCCCATCGAGCACAAGGTGGAGCAGGAACTGGGCGAGAAGAAAAAGGAATTGCCCGCCCACGTGGTGCGCAAGCGCTGCCGCCAGTACGCGGAAAAGTACCTGGACATCCAGCGCAAGGAATTCAAGCGCCTCGGCGTGCTGGGCGCGTGGGACAAGCCGTACATGACCATGGACCCGGCCTACGAATCCGCCACCGCGCGTGAGCTCGGCAACTTCGTGGCCGCGGGCAACGTGGTGCGCAGCAAGAAGCCCATCTACTGGTGCTGCTCGTGCCAGACCGCCCTGGCCGAGGCCGAGGTGGAATACTACGACCACACCTCGCCCTCCATCTTCGTGCGCTTTCCCCTGCGCGACGCAAGGGCTGCGGACGTGCTGGGCCTGTCCCCCGCAGACGCGGCCAGCGCCTACATCGTCATCTGGACCACCACCCCGTGGACCCTGCCCGACAACATGGCCGTGGCCGTGCACCCCGACCACGACTACGCCGTGGTCCGCCACGACGGCGCGCACTACGTGCTGGCCGCCGCGCTGGTGGATGGCTGCGCCAAGACCTTCGGCTGGGAAGGCCACGAAGTCGTCGCCACCGTGCCGGGCGCGAAGCTGGAAGGGCTGGCCGCCGCGCACCCCTTCTACGACCGCCCCTCTCCGGTGGTGCTGGCCGACTACGTGGTGCTCGATTCCGGCACCGGCTGCGTGCACACCGCGCCCGGCCACGGCCGCGAGGACTACGAGACCGGCCTGCGCTACGGGCTGGAAATCCTTTCGCCGCTCAACGACGAAGGGCGCTTCCTTGATTCCATGCCCTTCTTCGCCGGGCTCACCGTGTTCGAGGCCAACCCCAAGGTCATCGAAAAGCTGCGCGAGGTGGGCAACCTGCTGGCGGAGCGCAAGATTTCGCACAGCTACCCGCACTGCTGGCGCTGCAAGAAGCCGGTCATCTTCCGGGCCACCACCCAGTGGTTCATCGCCATGGAACGGAACGACCTGCGCGCCCGCGCCCTGTCGGCCATCCGCAACGACGTGCGCTGGATTCCGGCCTGGGGCGAGGAACGCATCCACAACATGATCGAATTCCGCCCCGACTGGTGCATCTCGCGCCAGCGCACCTGGGGCGTGCCCATCATCGCCCTGCTCTGCGAAGGCTGCGGCGAGGCGTGGAACGACGCCGCGTGGATGCGCGACATCGCCGACCGCTTCGCCAAGCACCCCACCGGCTGCGACTACTGGTACGAAACCCCGCTGGAAGAGATCGTGCCCGCCGGGCTCGCCTGCCCGCACTGCGGCGGCAGCCACTGGAAGAAGGAAACCGACATCCTGGACGTGTGGTTCGACTCCGGCACCAGCTTTTCCGCCGTGCTGGAGCAGCGCGGGGACACCTCGTTCCCGGCGGACCTGTACCTGGAAGGCTCGGACCAGCATCGCGGCTGGTTCCACAGTTCGCTGCTGGCCTCCATCGGCACGCGCGGCGTGCCGCCCTACCGCGCCGTGCTCACCCACGGCTACGTGGTGGACGGCGAGGGCCGCAAGATGTCCAAGTCCATCGGCAACGTCATCGCCCCGCAGGAGATCATCGACAAGTACGGCGCGGAAATCCTGCGCCTGTGGGTAGCGTCCGTGGACTACCGCGAGGACATCCGCATTTCGGACGAGATCCTCAGCCGCCTGGTGGACGCCTACCGGCGCATCCGCAACACCTGCCGCTACCTGCTGGGCAACCTCGACGACCTGACGCCCGAGGAGATCGTGCCGTTCTCGGTCATGGACCCGCTGGACCGCTACGCGCTGGACATCGTCACCGACGCCCACACCCGCATCCAGGAGGCGTATGCCGAGTTCGAGTTCCACAAGGTGTTCCACACCCTGCACAACCTGTGCGTGACCGACCTCAGCGCCTTCTACCTCGACGTGCTCAAGGACCGCCTGTACGCCTCGGCCAAGGACAGCCCGGAACGCCGCTCGGCCCAGACGGCCCTGCTGCACATCCTGCTGGTGCTGGCGCGCGACATGGCCCCGGTGCTCAGCTTCACGGCCGAGGAAGTGTTCCGCCACATCCCCGAGGCGTTGCGCCCCGCCGCGCCCACGGTGTTCGCCCTGCGCGGTGCGGACACGCCGCTGTACAACGTCAGCTCCGACGAAAGCGAACGGTGGGAGGCCGTGCTGGCCGTGCGCTCCGAGGTGACCAAGGCCATCGAGCCGTTGCGCAAGGCGGGCACGGTGGGCCATTCGCTGGACACCCACGTGACCCTGTACGCCGACCACAAGCTGGCCGCCCTGCTGCGCGCCACCGGCACCGACCTGCGCGCGGTGTTCATCGTCTCCAGGCTGAACATCGCCCCGCTGGAGGACGCGCCGGAAACCGCCTTCGCCTCGGAAGAGGTCAAGGGTCTGCGCATCGGCGTGGCCAAGGCCCCCGGCGCCAAGTGCGAGCGCTGCTGGATCTACCACGAGGACCTTGGCGCCGATCCGGACTTCCCCGGCGCCTGCGGCCGCTGCACCACGGTGCTGCGCACCGGCGGCGCCGGGTAGCGGCAACAAGCCCGATCATGCTCCCCCTTCCCGACGACGCCGACGCGCCGCCGGGAAGGGGCATACGCCCAAGCCCCAAGAGGCCCCATGCGTCCCAGATTCGTCATGGTCTTCTCCATCGCCGCGGCCGTCATCGGCCTCGACCAACTCACCAAGCTGTGGGCGGTGACGGCCATTCCCGAACACCATTCGGTGCCGGTCGTCGCCGGGCTCTTCGACCTGGTCAACGTGCGCAACCGGGGGGCGGCCTTCGGCTTCCTGAACCGCTCCGACATAGAGTGGCAGTTCTGGCTGTTCCTGGTGGCCACGGTGCTGGCGGTGTGGGCCATCATATCGCTGACGCGCGCCGCGCAGGAAGACAAGGTGCTGTTCACCGGGTTCGGCTGCATCCTCGGCGGGGCCCTCGGCAACCTCGTCGACCGGGTGCGCTTTCGCGCGGTGATCGACTTCCTGGACTTCTACGTGGGCGACTGGCACTGGCCCGCCTTCAACGTGGCGGACATCGCCATCTGCGTGGGTGCGTTCCTGGCCTTCATCGCCATGTACCGCCAGCCCGCGCCCCGCAACACCACGCCCAAGGCCAAGTAGGAGCCCACACGTGAACACATTCCTGCTCATCCCCCTGCTCGCCATTCCCATCTTGCCCAACCTGTGGTGCATCTGGCATTCTTACACCCACGAGTTCGAACGCCCGGCGGAAAAAGCCCTGTGGATGGCGGCCGGGATATTCCTTCCCGTGCTCGGCGGGCTTGCCTACCTCGTCTTCGGCCGGCGGCGCGCCCGCAAGGCATGACGCAGGCCGAGGCGGCGAACCCTTACGCCACGCAAAGTGAACCGAAAGGCGGACCAAAGCCATGAAGACCCGCATCCTTTCCCGTCGTTTCCTTCCCGTCTGCTCCCTGGCGGCGCTGGTGGCCCTTTCCGGCTGCGTGCGCCAGGAAGACGTGGACGCCCTCAACTCGCGCGTCATGCGCCAGGACCAGCAGATCCAGATGCTGAACTCGCAGCTTTCCGGCGTGCAGCCCGCACAGGCGGACACCTGGTCGCAGGTGCAGTCCACCCGGCAGGAAATCGCCACCCTGCGCGGCCAGATCGACGACATGCAGATGCGCCTGAACGCCACCGGCGACCAGAGCCGCGACCTGCCCCAGATGCGCGAACAGCTGAACCGCCACGATATCGCCCTGCGGCAGATGGCCTCGCAACTGGCCATCGACATAGACAGCGTGCTCGCCGCGCCCGCCCCCACGGGGGCCGCCGGCGGCGCGGTCTCGTCCACCGGCACGACCCACGCGGGCGACCCCAACGCCCCGGTCCTGCTCGTAAACCCCGGCAAGGAGAACGGCTTTGTCGTCGCGCCATCGAGCCAGCCCACCGGGCCGGTCACGGTGCCCCCGGCGCAAAGCGGCACCATGTCCGTGACCAGCGCGGAACCCTCCAAGGGAGCCGCGACTCCCGCCGCCAAGCCCGCCGCAGCAGCCGTGGACACGGCCCAGGCGCTGTACGACCAGGGCATGACGGCGTTCAACGAACGGCGCTACAAGGATTCGGTGAAGGCCTTCACCGATTTCACCAACACCTTCGGGGACCACAAGCTGACCAGCAACGCGTGGTTCTGGCAGGGTGAAGCGAACTTCCAGCAACAGGACTTCGCCCGGGCGGCCCTGGCGTACGAACAGGTCATCTCCAAGTATCCCAAGAGCTCCAAGTACGCCTCGTCGCTGCTCAAGCAGGGCATCAGCTTCTACAGGCTCGGCAAGAAGGACGCCGGAAAGGTGCGCCTGGACGAGCTGATCAAGAAGCTGCCCGATTCGCCCGAGGCGCAGCGCGCCAAGAAGTTCCTGAGCGAGAACAAATAATCCGAGTACCCGGAGCTCCGGCCCGGAACCAGTCATGAGCGAACAACAGACCAAAACCTACCGCAAGAACATCCATCTCACGTTCCCGCCCGAAATCTCCGGCAAGCCCATCGTGAGCGACCTGGTGCGCAGGTACGACCTTACGGTCAACATCCTGAAGGCCCAGATCACCCCGCGCAAGGAAGGCTACCTGACCCTGGAGCTTTCGGGGGGCGAAGAGAACTGTCTGAAGGGCATCGCCTACCTGCGCGAGCAGGAGATAACCGTCACCGACGTCTCGCAGCGCATCTCGCGCGACGAGGAAAGCTGCATGCACTGCGGCATGTGCACCGCCATCTGTCCCACCTCGGCCCTGGCCATGGACACCGCCCTTCGGGTGGTGGTGTTCGACAAGGACCGCTGCACCGCCTGCGGACTGTGTACGCGCGTGTGCCCCGTGGGGGCCATGAACGTGGAAGTGGAGAACGGCGGCCTGTAGCCGCCACCGCTGCCGCACCGGCTTTGCCCGTATCGGCTCTGCCCGCAACGGCTTCACAATGACGCTCCCCGGCGGGGCGTGCGCGGCATGTTCCGCGCATGCCCCGCCTTTTTGCGGGCATCGCCGCTCCGCCTCCCCTCCCTCCCCCCTACACACGGACGAAGGGAGCCCGTTCCGCCGTTTTCCGCTTTTCCGGCGGCCGACTATCTGCTAGGTTCGCCAATGCGGACTTCCGGCCTTCGATCACGGCCCACGCTTTCCGTCCGCACGCCGCCATCCCGTGGCGCACACACCACCAGCAGGAGCGCAGCATGGTCACGCAGGAAGAACTGCTCGAAAACGTGATGGAACGCGTGACGAACAACCTCGTCGTCAACATCCGCGACGTGCTTTCCGCCACCATCGAGCGGGAACTCACCACCAACCTCACCCGCGCCCTGGTGGAAAGCGAATTCTACCGCCGCATCAGCGACGACATGCGCGGGGGCCTGCAAACCATCTACCGCGAAATCTCCACCGCCGCGAAGCCCGGCGCGCAGGAAGCGCCCGAAGACGCCCAGCCCGTGCAGCGCGAGGACGCCGACCGCCTGTTCAACGAGGCCTCGCGCCAGTTGGACGAAATCCTGGTCACCACGCAGGAAGCCACCGAATCGATCATGGACGTGGTGGAAGTGCAGATCGAACGCCAGAAGGAGGCGGCCGTGCTGCTGGAGGCCGTCCGCGCCGGGGCGGGCGTGGAGCGCGCCCTGGAGCGCATGGCGCAGATCAACGCCGAACTGGGCGAAGGGCTGGTGGAAATCCTGACCACCCTCGGCTTCCAGGACCTGACCGGCCAACGCATCAAGAAGATCATCGAGGCCCTGCGCACCATCGAAAGCACGGTGGTGGAGCTCTACCTGTCCACCGGCCTGCTGATCCGCGCGCGCGAGGAAACCCCGGAAAAAGACATCTCGCAGATCGAGGCGGAAACCCGCCAGGTGGTCTCCGAACTGAAGGGGCCGCAGCGCGGCGTCTCGCAGGAAAACGTGGACGACCTGCTGGCCCAGCTCGGGCTGTAGGACCGCAAGAGCCTGCCGGGTGCGCGGGGGATGCAGACGGCCGGGCGGCGGGGCGGCGGGAGTCGCGGCCTCTCCGAACGCCCCCTTGCCAGCCGCTTCGGACTGCCTACTTTCTGATTCGGCGCGCCATGCGCGGGCGGTCCCCCCTCTCCCGCAGTCCCGCGCGCCGCTCCGGAAACCGCAACAGACGCACGGCCGCGCCGCCCGCGCCTTTCCTCACGGAGATGCCATGTCCGCTTCCGCCGCAGCATCCGCCTCCACCCCCCTGGTGATCATCGGCTCCGGCCCGGCCGGGCTTTCCGCCGCCATCTACACCGCCCGCGCGGGCATTCCCACGCTGGTGCTGGGCAGCGCCCCCAAGGTGGCGGGCGACTACGAGATCGACAATTACTTCGGCTTCGACGAGACCATCTCCGGCCGTGACCTCATCGAGCGCGGCCGCAGGCAAGCAGAACGCTTCGGCGCGCAACTGCGCGAAGAGCGCGTGCTGGCCGTGCACCATGGCGACGCCGGCGGCTTCCACGTCAAGACCGACAAGGGCGCATACGACGCCTGCGCCGTGGTGCTGGCCACGGGCGTTGCCCGCGTGCGCCCCGGCATCGACAACCTGGGCGACTACGAGGGCAAGGGCGTGTCCTACTGCGTGAGTTGCGACGGGTTCTTTTATCGCGGCAAGCAGGTGCTGGTGCTGGGCGAGGGCATCTTCGCGGCCAACCAGGCCCTGGAACTGACCCAGTACACCCCCCACGTGTGCATCTGCACCCAGGGCAAGGAGCCCGCGCTCACCCCCGACTTCCAGCAGCGCCTGGCCGACGCGGGCATCGCCGTGGACACCCGCAAGATAGCGCGCCTGGCCGGGGACAACGGCCTTGAGCGCGTGGTGTTCGCCGACGGCGCGGAACAGGCGCTGGACGGCCTGTTCGTGGCCATGGGCGAGGCCTCGTCCCTGGACTTCGCCTACTCGCTGGGCGTGGAGCGCAAGGGCGTGTTCCTGATGGCCGACGACGAGCAGCGCACCAACATCCCCGGCGTCTTCGCGGCGGGCGACTGCACCGGCGGCTTTCTTCAGATCGGCGTGGCCGTGGGCGAAGGGGCCAAGGCGGCCCGTTCGGCCATCGCCTTCGCCAAGGAGCAGTGCGGCGTGAAGAAGGCCGGGTAGCCCGGCGATCCTGTGGGCGGGCCTGCCGGCAGCCCTGCGGGCGCCCGGCTTGACAGCCGCACCGCCGGGGCGTATCAGATTCGGCTCACCGGGCAGCATTCCGGGCGTCGGATTCGGACGACGGGCCGGGCCGGTCCGGATGCGCGTGGGCCTATAGCTCAATTGGCAGAGCCCCCGGCTCATAACCGGTTTGTTGCGTGTTCGAGTCACGCTAGGCCCACCAAATCTTTCCCGGACAGGCGCACGCGCCGCCCCGGCAGGGGGCACTGCCAGTGCCCCCTGCCGCCAACAGAGCAACGGGACAGGAACGCGGACATTGGAGCAGCACCAATTCCGGAACCACGCCTTGCCGCTTCGAGGGTGCTTGCGCCGCGTTCATCCGGCGAAGCACCCTCTTTGCTTGGGGAAGATGCATGAAACGATCTGAAATAATTAACATTATTGAAAAAACGGCGGTTCCGGCCTCCGCCGCCCAGTGGGACAGGTCGGGCATGCAGGTGGCCGGGCACGACGCCGAGGCCACGGCCCTGGCCGTTTGCCTCGACCCCACCCCCGCCGCCGTCGCCGCCGCCCTGGACCTTGGCGCGGACGTCATTCTTTCCCACCATCCGCTGGTCATGACGCCGCGCGCGCTGGACACGCTGGACGACCACCACGCCGTGGCCTCGGCCGTGCTGGCGCGCGGGGCATGGCTGTACGCCGCGCACACCTCGCTGGACGCCAACCCCGAAGGCCCCGTGGGCTGGCTGGCCCGTGAACTTTCGCTGGCATCGCCCGTGGTGCTGGAACCCACCCTGCGCCAGGAGCGCGTGACCCGGTGCATCGTGGCCGCCGGTGCGCCCTCCCCGCGCTGGGTCAGCCTGCCCGGCGTGCTGGCCTGCCGGGTGCTGGGCTCCGCCGCCGTGCTCAGTTGCGAGGCCGCCGCCTGGCCCGCCATCCGCGCGGCCATCGTGTCCGAAGCCCCGAAGGACGCCGCCCCGGCCTTCCTGCCCGCCGAGCCGGAACTGCCCGCGCAGGTCTTCGGTTTCGGCTTGGTGGGCGACCTGCCCGAACCCATCGAATTTCCGGCCTTTGCCCGCAGGCTGCACGAGCTTTCCGGGCGGGCCCACTGCCACGTCAGCGGCCCCGTCCCCACCATGGTGCGCCGGGTGGGCTACTGCACCGGTTCCGGCAGTTCGCTGGCCGATGCCGCCTTCGCCCTCGGGGCCGACGTGTTCGTCACCGGCGACGTGAAGTACCACACCGCGCTGGAAGCCCGTGGCTGCCTGCTCGACGTGGGGCACTTCGCCCTTGAAGAGGAAATGATGCGCCGCTTCGCCGACGGCCTGCGCGCCGCGCTGCCCGGCCTGCCCGTGCATTTCCTGCCATCCAGCGATCCATTGCGGCTGCACCTGCCCGCCTCGCCCACGGGCACGGGCGGCGGCCGCGTTCCGGAACATCCGGCCTAACCCGCATTTCAGGAGGATATGACGTTGAGCCTCTATCTCAAGCAGATCGAACAGCTTGTCGCCCTGCAGAAGGTGGACGACCACATCTACGGCATCAAGGCGGAGCTCAAGAACGCGCCGCAGGAAGTGGAAGGGTTGCAGCAGCGCTTCGACGTCCTGGAGGAACAGCGCAACCGCCTCCTCGACAAGCTGACCCACCTGAAGGAGCAGGAAAAGCGCCTCGGCACCGAGATCGAGGACGATTCCCTGCGCATCAAGAAGAGCAAGTCCAAGCTCATGCTCGTGGGGAACACCAAGGAATACCACGCCATGATGCGCGAAATGGACAACATGGAAAAGATGAACCGCTCGCGCGAAGAGGAAAAGCTCGCCCTGGCCGAGGAACTTCAGCGCCAGACCGAGGCCATGGCCGAAATGGACGAGCGCTACACCGCCCTCAAGGCCGACCTGGAAACCAAAAAGGCCAGCCTGGACGCACGCCTGGCCGAAGCGGGCGCGGGCCTGGCCGACCTGGAATCCCAGCGCAGCGCCGCGGGCAAGGAAGTGCCCCCGCCCGTGCTGAGCCGGTACGAGTTCATCCGCCAGCGGCTGGAAAACCCGGTCATCGTGCCCGTGGACAAGGGCGTGTGCTCCGGCTGCCACATCGCCATCCCGCCGCAGAGCTACATCGAGTTGCAGAAGGGCCACCAGATCCTCAGTTGCCCCAACTGCCAACGCCTCATCTACTGGAGCGAACACTTCTGCGTGGAAACCCCGGCCGCCGAATAGGCCGGGACGCCGCGCATCCACTTTCGGGAGCCGGACGGGCTGTCGCCGCGGGCCGCAAGGCCCGGGGAGGAAAGTCCGGGCTCCGCAGGGCAGGACGCTGGGTAACCCCCAGGACGAGTGATCGTCGGACAGGGCCACAGAAAGCAGACCGCCCGGCAGGCTCGCCTGCCGGGTAAGGGTGAAACGGTGGGGTAAGAGCCCACCAGCTGGCGCGGCGACGCGCCAGGCTCGGTAACCCCCGTCCGGAGCAAGACCAAATAGGGAAGCGTTCGAGGCCTGCCCGGCCGATGCTTCCGGGTCGGTTGCTTGAGGGCGTCGGCAACGGCGCTCCTAGAGGAATGACAGCCGCCCGCAAGGGTACAGAACCCGGCTTACAGTCCGACTCCCGAAGTTAAAAAGGCGATTACGGGGGAGGGAGGAAGGGACTTTTAAAAAAGTCCCTTCCTCCCTCCCCCGGACCCCCTCCTTCCTTCCCCAAAACTTTTCATTTGGGGGCTTCTTTTTGGCCCGGAATCGACGGAAAGACACGGCACGTGCAAAAACCACTGCCTCACCTCCCTACCCCCAATTAAAAAGTTTGCGGGAGGGGGGTACGGGGGAAGGGGGCTTTGCGGCAGCTGTTAGCCGAACGCGAAGCGTGAGGCTTACAGATGGCGACCGCAAAGCGCAAAGCCCCCTTCCCCCCGTATCTTTTCTGTTCTTCATTCTTTTTCCCCAAAGGACCGCACATGCACGCATGGGCCATCGTTCTCGCGGCGGGCAGCGGCACCCGGCTGGCGTCGGCCGGGCTGACCACGGCCAAGCAGTTCATCGATCACCGGGGCGCGCCGCTGTACTGGCGCTCGGCGCGGACGTTCGCGTCGGTGGCGCGGGTGCGCGGGCTGGTCTTCGTGTTCCCGCAGGACAGGCTGGAGGCCGAGCGGGAACGCCTGACGGCGCTGGACGCGGGGCGCGCGCTGGGCGTGCCGTGGCGGGCGGTGGCGGGCGGCGCGCTGCGGCAGGATTCGGTGGCGGCGGGTCTTGCGGCCCTGCCGCGTGAATGTGATGCGGTACTGGTGCACGACGCGGCCCGCCCGTTCGCCACGGCCGCGCTGTCCAACGCGGTGCTCGACGCGCTGGCCGCAGGCGCGCCGGGCGTGGTGCCGGGCGTCGCGGTGACGGACACCATCAAACAAACGGAACACGGCCTGGTCACCCATACCCCGGACAGGTCCGGGCTGGTGGCGGTGCAGACCCCGCAGGGCTTCGCCCTGACCCCGCTGCGGCAGGCCCACGAGCGCGCCCACGCCGAAGGCTGGACCGTCACCGACGACGCGGCCCTGCTGGAACGTTGCGGCCTGCCCGTACACATGGTGGCCGGAGAGGCCGCCAACGCCAAGATCACCACGCCGGAGGACCTGGCCATGCTGGACGACGACACCGCCCGCGACCCGTGGGACGCGCGCAAGGGGCAGGCCCGCCTGATCCCCTGCACCGGCTGGGGCTACGACGTGCACCGCTACGCGCGGCAGGAAGACACCGGCCGCCCCGCCCGCCCCATGAAACTGGGCGGCGTGCCCATTCCCGGCGGGCCGGAGGTGGTGGCCCATTCCGACGGCGACGTGCTGCTGCACGCCCTCACCGATGCCCTGCTGGGATGCGTCGGGGGCGGCGACATCGGCCAGCACTTCCCGGATACCAACGCTGCGCTGGACAACGCCAACTCCGCCGTGCTGCTGGACGAGGTGCTGCGCCTGACGCGCGCGGCGGGGCTTGAGATCACCAACGTGGACCTGACCATCATCGCGCAGGTGCCCCGGCTGGCCCCGTGGCGCGAGCAGATCCGCCGCAACATCTGCCGCCTGCTGGCGCTGGACGAGACCATGGTGAACGTGAAGGCCACCACCGAGGAAAAGCTGGGCTTCACCGGCGAGAAGAAGGGCCTGAAGGCCGTGGCCGCCGTCACCGGCCTGCGGCCCGTGCGGGCCGGACGCCCCGGTGATTCCAGCAATGGCGGAGACGCCGGAGACGCCGGGGGCACAGGCCCCACCGGCAGCGCCTGACGCCCGCACACACGGCATCCCCGCCCTGCCCATGGGGCTTGCGCGGGCGCGGGCCACATAGTACAAACCCGAAGGTTTGCCTTCCATCCCCTTGAACACACGAACAATACGGGCCTGCGCCAGCGCCCGTGCGCCGTACCTGCCGTGACGGGCCGGGCGGAACGCGCGGAATGACGTGGCGGCCACGGTCCGCCACCACGTATGACCGAACCCAACACCTCCGCCGATTTCCCCTGGCTGGCCAGCTACGACGCGGGCGTCCCCGCCCACATCAGCTACGAAACCTATCCGCTGTTCACCCTGCTGGACAGGGCGGCGGAACGCACTCCCCGCCGCACGGCCATCGCCTTCCGCAACTACCGCATCAGCTACGCCAAACTCCGCCAACTGGCGGAGGTCATGGCCGCCAACCTGCGCGCCCAGGGCGTGCGGCGCGGCGACAAGGTGTCGATCATGCTGCCCAACCTGCCGCAGACGGTTATCGCCTTCTGGGCGGTGCTGAAGGCGGGCGGCGTGGTGGTGATGACCAACCCGCTGTACATGGAAAAGGAACTGGTCCACCAGATCCACGATTCCGGCGCGCGGTTCATGATCGCCCTCGACCTGGTGTGGCCCAAGATCGAACCCCTGCGCGACAGGCTGGGCATCGACAAGTACTTCCTCACCCGCATCGGCGACGGGTTGGCCTTTCCGCTCAACCTGCTGTACGCCTTCAAGGCCAAGCGCGAGGGCACCTGGCGCGACCTGCCCTTCGACGGCAGGCACGTGCTGCCGTGGAAAACCCTGCTTAAGGGCAAGGCCCGCTATTCCACCACCACGTGCAACCCCACCGACGACCTGGCCGTGTTGCAGTACACCGGCGGCACCACCGGCATTTCCAAGGGGGTCATGCTGACGCACCACAACATGTCGGTGAACGTGCAGCAGATCACCACCATCCTTGGCGACGCCTGCCACATGGACCACTGTTTCCTGGGCCTGATGCCCTACTTCCATGTCTACGGGCTGACCACCTGCCTCACCCTGCCCACGGCCCTTTCGGCCACCGTCGTGCCCTTCCCGCGCTACGTTCCGCGCGACGTGCTGGTGGGCATCCAGAAGCACAAGCCCACCATCTTCCCCGGCGCGCCCTCCATCTACATCTCGCTGATGCAGCAGAAGGAGGTGGGCGACTACGACCTGACCTCCATCCGCTACTGCATCTCGGGCTCCGCGCCCATGCCGGTGGAGCACATCAAGCGTTTCAGGGAACTCACCGGCGCGCAGGTCATCGAGGGCTTCGGCCTGACCGAGGCATCGCCGGTCACCCACCTGAACCCCATCCACGGGGTGAGCAAGCCCGGCTCCATCGGCATCCCCTTCCCGGACACCGAGGCGCGCATCGTGGACATGGAAGTGGGCCTGGTGCCGCTGCCCGCGGGCAAGGTGGGCGAACTGATCATCCGTGGCCCGCAGGTCATGAAGGGTTACTGGAACCGCCCGGACGAAACCGCCAACACCCTGCGCAATGGCTGGCTGTACACCGGCGACATCGCCACCATGGACGAGGACGGCTACTTCAGCATCGTGGACCGCAAGAAGGACATGTTCCTGGTGGGCGGCTACAACGTCTACCCGCGCGAGATCGACGAGGTGCTGCACGAGCACCCCAGGGTCAAGGAAGCGGTGACCGTGGGCGTGCCCCACCCCACGCGCGGCGAGATCATCAAGGCCTTCGTGGTGGTGAAGCCCGGCGAAAAGCTGACCAAGGCCGAGGTGGTGGTCCACTGCCGCGAAAAGCTGGCCAGCTACAAGGTGCCCAAGCAGGTGGAATTCCGCGACGACCTGCCCAAGACCGTGGTGGGCAAGGTGCTGCGCCGCATCCTGCGCGCCGAGGAAGAAGAAAAGCTGAAGGCGGAACTGGCCGCGTCACCGGCGGACACCGCCGCTTCGGACGAGGACGGGGCGCAGTAGGCCCGTCCGCCGCGCGGCGGACAGAGGCCCGCGACCCGGCCCGGCCACGGCACCCACGTCAAAGGAAACGGCCATGCGACTGCTGTTGCAACGGGCGCGCCGGGGATCGGTGGCGGTGGGCGGAGAAACCGTGGCCGCCATCGGGCCGGGGCTGGTGGTGCTGGCGGGCTTCGGCCCGCGCGACACCGGCGCGCTGCCCGGCGAGCCCCGCTGGGCGGGCATGATCGACAAGCTGCTGGACCTGCGCGTGTTTCCCGACGACGCGGGAAAGATGAACGTGGGCCTGCGTGAATGGACCGTGCCGCAGGACATGCGCGGCGCGGGCGGGACCGGCGTCATTCCGGGTGGGATCGCCGCCATTCCGGGCGCGTCCTTGGGCGAACTGCTGCTGGTGCCCCAGTTCACCCTGCACGCCGACTGCCGCAAGGGCCGCCGCCCGTCGTTTTCCTCCGCCGCGCCGCCCGCCGTGGCCGCACGGCTTTTCGACCAACTGACCGCCGATATTGACGCACGCCTGCCGGGGCGGGTACGCTGTGGCATCTTCGCGGCCGACATGGACGTGTCCCTCGTCAACTGGGGGCCGGTGACCATCTGGTTGAGCGACGACGACCTCTTTCCGGAGCGGCGACCACCCCATGGCGGCGGATGACATCACCCTTCTCATCGCCGCGCCCTCCCCGCTGACGCGCGAGGCGCTGCGCCGCCTGCCCGGCGCCGGCCGCACCGTGCTGCGCGCCGCCACCCTGGCCGAGGCGCTGGACCTGCACGCCGCGCGGCACCCCCACGTGGTGGTCATCGACGCCCTACTGCCCGACCCGGCACGCCCAGACAGGCTGGACAGCCCGAACTGGCCAGACAGCCCCGACAGGCCGGACACGGCGCCACCCGCCGTCACGCCGCCTCCGCCGCCGCCCTACGATTCCGCCCCGCCTCCCGCCGTGCATGCCGCGCATGCGGGCGACCACCGCCCCGTGCTCGATCTGGTGCGCGCCGTCCGTGCCGAGCGGGGAGACGAGGACGTGTTCCTCATCGTGCTCACCGAGCCGGAGGACCACGACCTGCGGGCCGAAGCCCTGGCCCTGGGCGCCAACGACGCCCTGCGCCTGCCGCTGGAACCGCTGGAACTGGATGCCCGCGTGGCCGTGGGCGCCCGCCAGGCCCGCATGGCC
This sequence comes from Nitratidesulfovibrio sp. D1, assembly GCF_051133415.1. NCBI lineage: Bacteria > Pseudomonadati > Thermodesulfobacteriota > Desulfovibrionia > Desulfovibrionales > Desulfovibrionaceae > Nitratidesulfovibrio > Nitratidesulfovibrio sp. D1. The sequence goes on from NZ_JBPGNZ010000005.1 coordinate 23,817, forward strand.
CGCCGCCTGCGCGCCTATTCCGACCGCCTGACCCGCGAGATGGCCCGGGTGGCCGAGTTGCAGATGCGCCTTCTGCCCTCGTCCTCGCCGTACCTGCCGGGCCTGCACGTGGAAAGCCTGTACCTCCCGTCCGGCGACGCCAGCGGAGACTACTTCGACTATTTCCTGCTGCCGCCGCGCGCCGGGGCGGAGGCCGTCCCCACCGTACCCCATGCCCCCCACGCTCCCGATGCAGGGGATGGCCCGGTGTTGCGGGTGGTCATCGCCGACGTGTCCGGGCACGGAGCCCGCGCCGCCTTCCTCATGAGCATCGTGCGCACCCTGGTGCGCGCCCAGAACGACGGCGCGGCCGCCCGCCATGCCGACGGCATGCCCCCCCAGCCGCTGACCGAGACCGTGCGCCGCATCAACCGGCATCTGGTGGACATCATCGGCGGCGAACCGGACTTCGTCACCCTGTTCGCGGGTGACATCGACTTCGGGGCGGGCACTCTGGAATACGTCAACGCCGGGCACTGTCCCGCCCTGCTGCGCGGCCGCGACGGCACGGTGACCCGCCTGCCCTCCAACGCGCCGCTGCTGGGGTTCTTCAGCGCCGATTTCGCGGCGGAGATGCGCCCCTTCCCGCCCGGCAGCCAGTTGCTGCTGTTCACCGACGGCCTGCACGACTGGACCGTGCGCGGCGGGGCGCGCCTTGGCCCGGAGCGGTTCATGGAGATGACCGAACCCTGCCTGCGCGCGGGCAGCGACGTGCTGGCGGCCATGGAGGCGGCCCTGCGCGAGGCGGCGGGCGGCACGCCGCCCTTCCGCGACGATGTCACCGCCCTGTGGATACGCCGCGATGGCCCCATCGCAGGCCAACGGACAAAACCGACTGATCCGGACTGACTCGGACTGACCCGGACTGACCCGGACCAGCCAGAACTGATCCCGACAGGCCGGACGCCCTACGCGGCCACCTTCATCGACGGGTATACGCGTCATGCACAGCTACGAATTCTCCACCACCGCCCTGCGCGAAACCTACCGCCCCTTCGTGCGCGGCATCGCCGGCACCATGGCCGCCTACCTGGCCACCCCCGTGCTGGTGCACCCGCTGGAACTGGTCACGGCCGAGGCCTGCGCCAACGTGGTGCGCCACGCCTACCCGGCGGGGCAGCCCGGTCCGCTGCGGGTGCGCCTTACGGTGAACCCGCGCGTGGGCATGGCGCTGGCCGTCACCGACTGGGGGCGCGGCTGCGCGGCATGCCCGCTGCCCCCGCCCGAGACGCCCGGAGCGGCTCCCGAAGCCACGTCCGGACGGGGCTTGCGCATCATCGCCTGCCTGTGCGATGCCGTGACGGGTGAAACCGGCCCGGACGGCAACACCCTGCATCTGCAATTGGCCATCCCGGAGGAACAATGGCGCACCTCGAGCTTGACGATCACGGAAACATCCTTGTCGCGGCGCTGACAGGCGAACTGACCCTGGCCAACGCCACCGAGGTTCGCAACGAACTGGAACGGCTGTTCGCCCGCAAGGGCGTGTCCGACGTGGTGCTGGACCTTGGCGCCGTGTCGTTCATGGACAGCTCGGGACTGGGCACGCTGGTGGCCGCCAGCACCAAGGCGCGCTCCATGGGCCGCCGCCTGCTGCTGTACCGGCCCACGCCGGAGGCGGTGCACACCATGGAAACGGCGCAACTCACCGGATTCTTTCCCATCCTCGGCGACGAGGAGGATTTGCTGGCCCTGCTGCCCGATTAGCGCCCCTGCCACAGGGGCAGGGTGCGGCACGGCAACCGCAAGAACACGCCATCCCTCGCCCGCAGTCCGGATACGCGGCGCGCCACGCGACGCCGCAGGCACAGCCCACGGAGAGCGCCCATGCCATATTACCTGCGCCACCATTTCGAACCCGACTTCGATTACATGCACCTGAAGCCCAAAGCGGACGATGCCGGCAACATCGACCGCTACAACCTCGGCTACGTCCAGAACGTGGTGAAGGGGCAGGTGCTGGCGGAACTGGTGCCGCTGGAGGAGGCGGGCGAAGGCCCGCCGGACCCGCGCTACGTGTACGACGCCGCGCCCAAGGAACTGCCCTGCGGTCCCAACTGCGCGGTGGACCCCGCCGCGCCCACGCGGGTGCTGGCCGACGCCAACGGGTACGTGTTCTACCACGACGGGCTGATCACGGTGAAGAAGATGCTCAACGTGCGCCGCGACGTGGACTTCCACACCGGCAACATCTTCTTCGTGGGCGACCTTGCCGCCCATGCCGACGTGAAGCCCGGCTTCGAGATCCAGGCCGACAACATCCTGATCAAGGGCGTGGTGGAAGGCGCGGTGGTGCGCGCCCGGGGCGCCATAGCCTGCGAAAGCGGCATCAAGGGCGGCAAGGGCTGCCTGCTGGACGCGGGCGACACCCTGCGCGTGCCCTTTGCCGAAAACGCGGAGTTGCGCTCGCACGGCAACATGTACATCGAACGCTTCGCCCTGCACTGCCGCATCTACGCCGGGGCGAATCTCGTCGTGAAGGACCGCGTGCAGGGCGGCACGGTGCACGGCGCGGGCCTGGTGTACATCGAAAACCAGTTGGGCGGCGCGCAGGGCACCCCCACCAAGGTCAACCTGGGCTACGACCCGTTCAAGTTCCGCAAGATCACCCGGCTGGAGGAAAACATCCGCGACCTTCGCCAGCGCATCATCCATTACGAGGCCGTGGCCGCCGACACCCCGGCGGGCAAGGAGGAGCCGGTGCGCCGCCTGGAGGCCGCGCTGAAGAAGATGGACCGCCTGCTGCGCCAGCGCGCCGCGCTGTGGGAAGACCTGAAGCGCGGCGGCCCCATCGCCGAACGCTGCCGACTGGTGGTGCCGGGACGGATCATGCCGGGCGTGGAGATTTCCATCGAGGAATCGTGGATGGAAGTGCGCGAGGAGTTGCGCGACGTGCGCATCGTGCTGCGCGACGGCGAACTGGCGGTGGAATCGCCCGCCCTGACTCCAGCCCAGGCCCACGCCACCCGCTGACGGACCGCTCACCGACCATGCCGCCAGTTGACGAAACCCCACGCGAGGCCGCGCCCCGCCCGAAGATCGCGGCGCGGGCCGTGCCGTTCCAATCCGTCCCCGGCACGGGGGTGGCCGACGCTGACGTGGCCGGCGCTGGCGTGGCCGACGTGGAAGTGACCGTGGACGGCCGCACAATGCCCATGCTGGGTGCTGGCGGTCCGGCGCGCGAACTGGCCCTGCTGGCCCCCTACGAGAAACTTCTGGCGGAAGCCCGGTCCGCCGCGCCCGGCCAGTCCGCGCAGGCAGTCCCGCCCGTCCTGTCAGTCCTGCCAGTCCTGCCCGTTCTCCTGGGCGCGGGCACCGGCGCGGCCCTGGCCCGCCTGCTGGAACTGCACCCCGGCCCCGTGGCCGTGGTGGACCGATCCACGGAAATCCTTGCCGCCACCCGCCTGCGCGAACGCCATGCCGACGCCACCGCCGCCGAGCGCATCCTGTGGGTGACCGACGACGACGCGGACGCGGCCCTGCGCACGCTCACCCGCTGGCAGTACGAAAACGGCGGCCTGCAACTGCTGCCCCTGCCTCACCCCTTCTACCTGCGGCTGGACCGCGCCCATTACGCCCGGCTGCGCGACGTGCTCTCCGCCAGCGCCCGCTTCAACTTCTGGGAACGGGCCGCCTACCCGAAATTCGCGGACCCGGCCGCCCTGCCGCGCGTGCTGCTGATCACCAGCCAGTATTTCCTGATGGGCGAGATCGTCACCGCCTGCCAGCGCCTGGGCGTGCCGCATCACCTGCTCACCCTGGACGACGACGAGGTGGGCCGGGGCGAGTTCGTGGAAAAGCTGCTGCGCGCCGTGGTGGAATTCCGGCCCGACTTCGCCTTCACCATCAACCACCTGGGCGTGGACCGCGAAGGCGTGCTGACCGATCTGCTGGAAAAGCTGCGCCTGCCCCTGGCCTCGTGGTTCGTGGACAACCCGCACCTGATCCTCTACCTGTACCGGCGCATCGTCAGCCCGTGGACGGCCATCTTCACCTGGGACGCGGATAACCTGCCCTCGCTGCGCGACCTGGGCTTCGAGCACGTGGCCTACCTGCCCCTGGGCACGGACCCGGTGCGCTTCGCCCCTCCCGCGTCGCCGCTGCCCGCCAGCCATCCGTGGCGGGCGCGGGTGTCGTTCGTGGGCAATTCCATGGTCTACAAGGTGGCCCACCGCATGAAGGCGGGCAAACTGCCCGCTGCCCTGCTGCGCTCGTACCGCGAGGTGGCGGCGGGCTTCGGCGCGCACGGCGAGCGGTCCGTGGGGGCCTACCTGCGGGCGCACCAGCCGCAACTGGCCGCCGTGTACGACGGGCTGGGGGGGCTGGACGGGCTGGAAGACGCCGAGCGCCGCCTGTCCTACGAGACCATGCTGACGTGGGAGGCCACCCGCCAGTACCGCGCCGCCTGCGTGGCGCGCACCCTGCCCTTCGCCCCGCTCATCGTGGGCGACAAAGGCTGGCGCAAGGTGTTCCGCACCGCGCCCGCAGGCTGGCGGCTGCATCCGGAAATCAACTATTACAGTGAACTGCCCGCGTTCTATCCCCTGTCGGATATCAACTTCAACTGCACCAGCAAGCAGATGAAGGGCGCGGTGAACCAGCGGGTGTTCGACGTGCCCGCCACCGGGTCGTTCGTGCTCACCGACTGGCGCGACCAGATCGAAAACCTGTTCGAGCCGGGCCGCGAGGTGGTCTGCTACGCGGAGCCGGAAGAGGCCGACGGCCTGCTGCGCCGCTACCTGGACCACCCGGAAGAGCGTGCCCGCGTGGTGGCCGCCGCGCGCAGGCGCATCCTTGCCGAACACACCTACGAACACCGGCTGCGGGCGCTGCTGGACCACATGCGCCGCATCTTCGGCCCGGCCCGCGCCGGATAGCCGTCCCACGTCATGACCGCCGCTCCCACGCCCCTCATCACCCCGCCGCCCGCCGCGTCCGTGACGGACAACACTTCAGGGCCGGACGACGCTCCCATTCTGGTGTTGCAGATGCAGCGCATGGGCGACCTGGTGCTGACCTTTCCGCTGCTGGCCTGGCTGCGGGCGGAACACCCGCGCCGCCCGCTGTGGGTGGTGGGCGAGGAAAAATTCTTCCAAGGGCTCATGCCCATCGGGCCGGAAGCGGTCTTCTTTCCCTACGCCGCAGCCCACCGGCTGCGCCAGCACCGTTACCATCTGGTGATCAATCTCAGCCACCGGCCCGAGGCCGCCGCGCTGGCCGGGCAGTTGCGGGCCGACGCCCATTTCGGCCCGCGCCAGACCGGTGAAGGAACGGGCGAAGGAGCGGGGCCGGGAACAGGCGCGGGCGGCGGCCGGACCACCTACGTGCACGGGCGCTGGCAACTGTACCGCACCTCGCTGGTGCACAACAACCGGCACAACCAGTTCCACTGGGCCGACCTGAACGCGCTGGACTGCGTGCCAGCCAGCCGCCTGCGGTCCACCGACTGGCCCGCCCCACAACACCAGGGGCGCGACCCGCAGCGCGTGGGGCTGTTCCTGGGGGCCAGCGAGCCGGAAAAGCACCCCGGCGCGCCATTCTGGGCCACGCTGGCCCGCGACCTGCTGCGGCGCGGGCTGAAGCCGGTGCTGCTGGGCGGCCCGGCGGAAGCCGCGCTGGGCGCCGACGTGGCCCGCCGCGCGGGCACCCCGGCCCTGAACCTGTGCGGCCGCTTCACCCTGCCGGAACTGGTGGCCTTCACCCGCTCGCTGCGCCTGCTGGTCACGCCGGACACCGGCCCCATGCACGTGGCCGCCTGGACCCAGACCCCCACCCTGAACCTGTCCATGGGACCGGTGAACGCCTGGGAAACCGCCCCCTTCCCCCCCGGCCACCACGTGCTGCGCGCCACCATCAGTTGCGTGGGGTGCTGGCGGTGCACCCAGCCATCCGTGCTCTGCCGCGACAGGTTCGACCCGGTCCGGGTGGCCTCGCTGGCGCACGCGCTGCTGCGCGAGCAGGACGCGGCCCCCGCGCTGTCCCCCGCCTCGCGCCTTGCCCGGCTGCGCCTGCCGGGGCTGGAACTGCTGCGCACCGGGCGCGACGCGCTGGGCCTGTTCGACCTCGTTCCCCTGTCCTCGCCCGGGGGTGGGCCGGAAGCCGCGCCGCGCCGCCTGTTCGGCCTGTTCTGGAAGGCGTTCTGGGCCTGGCGGCTCGGCCTGCACGGCGAGGCCGCCGCCCGCCGGGCCTGGGTCGATCTTGCCGCCGCATCCCCCCGCCTGGCCGAAGCCCTGCGCCGCGCCCTGTCCGGCCTGGGCCGCGACCTGGCCCGCGCCCTGCGCGGCCTCGGCTCCGGGCAGGCCACGCTGCCGCCCGACTTCTGGCACCGCCACCCGCCCATGTTGCGCCCGCTCACCGGGTACCTGCACATGGCCGTGCAGAACGCCGACGCCACTCCCGCCGCCTGGGCCGAGGCCCTGGACCTGGTGGAGGCCCTGGCCTCCCTCACGGCCTGATCCGCGCCCCGGCCCATCCGCCACCTGCCGCCGCCCCGCTCCACCGGCCAGACGGCGCGTCTCCTTCTCCACGGTCTTCTTCCCGCCCCGCGCGACCATCAAGAATGGTCAGGAATTGCAAACGCCGCCCGCCCGGCACGCCGCCGCGCACGGCAGGCATTGCCGGGCGGACCCTGCGCATGTTCTGTAACCCACTGAAATCATGCCGCACAAAATTTTGGAACGGTCCTTGTAATTCATTGGCCGCAAGGAGCCCCGGCATGCATATTTTTCCCTTCCTTCCCGAGACCGCAAAGGCGCCGTCCGACGTGACGCGGCGCTCCAAGGTCACTGCCAGCACCCTCGACTTCGCGTCCGTGCTTGCGGAAAAGGCGAGCCCGCGCTCCTTCTTCGGAGCGGGGGTCGGCGCGGGCAACTCCGCCCTCCGCACCGCCGCCAGCGCGGCCACGGAAGCCAAGGGCAAGGTGCGCAGGGGCGAGGACGGCGGCGTGCTCACCGCGCCGGGCCAGATCAGTCTTTCCTACCAGGACGTCATCGCGCTGCGAAACCAGCTGGAAAAGAGCGGCGTCTCGCCCGACAGGCTGGAACGGCTCGCACAGATGGCCTCCACCCCCGGCACCTACTCGCTGGGCCAGGTCATCTCGGCCCTGCGCAAGGACGGCCCCTACGCCAACCTGGACACCGACGGCGCCGCCGCCACCGTCCTGAACGGCAACCAGCGCCTGGACGCCAAGCAGTTCCTGCAGAAGATCGGTATGCTGCCCGATGAAGCGGACAACATGCTGGCCCAGATGGACGCGGGCAACACCGACGCGGTGTGGAAGGCCCTGAGCGGCAAGCTGACCGGCAAGACCGACGGCGACGCCATCGACGTCAACGTGGCGGAACTGGAAGCCATGGCCAAGGGTCTGCGCCTGTCGCCCGAAGTGCTGGCCGCCATGAAGACGCTGTTCGGCGGGCAGACGGAAATCTCCACCACCGCCTCCGGGCTCAAGTCGGTGCTGGTGCCCGCAGGGCAGGAAATGGCCACGCGCGAGCAGGCCGACCGCAACCTGGCCTCGGCCCTGGGCTCCGCGCTGGACCCGGTGTTGCAGGCGGCCAAAAAGTCTGCCGACCGCATCGAGCAGTCCGACCGGCGCGGCGACCGCGCCGCCCAGCGCAGCCAAGTGCTGATCCGCGAAACCGCCACCGGCAAGGGCAACGGCAACGGCGTGGCCCCGGCGCTGGACGCCGAACGCCGCGACGGCGGGTCCGCCAACGCGGGCAAGACCCGCCAGTCGGGCCTGATGCGCACCGGGGGCGGCACGCAGGAACACGCAGGCGCGGCGGCCGACGCCCGCCATGCCGCCCAGACCGGGCAGGCCGCCGGATCCGTGCAGCAGAACCTGCCCACCGGCAACGATGGCCGCAACGGCGGCCACACTGCCGGGCAGCAGGCGCAGGTGGCGCAGGGCAATGCCTCGGCCCAGGCGTTCGGCCTGGACAAGGCCGCGTCCTCCCAGCCGGGCGACGGCAAGGGCTCGGCCTGGCAGCAGGAGCAGCACGGCCGGTCCTCCACGGGCAGCGGCGGCAGCGGCGACCCGTGGGCGGAACTGCTGCGCAGGATCGACGTCAGCCCGTCCCTGAGCGGCGCGGCCCAGAGCATGTCCGCCGAGGCAGCCGCCAATGCGGCGGGCGCGGCGCAGCGCCAGGGCCAGGCCCTGACCCCCTATCTTTCCGAACAGGCGGCGGCCCAGCTGGAGCGCGGCATCCTCACCTCCATGCAGGACGGCACCCGCCAGTTGACCATGAAGCTGGACCCGGTGGAACTGGGCAACGTGACCGTGGTGCTTTCCGTACGCAACGGAGAGGTCAAGGCCACCATCCGCCCCGACCGCACCGAGACCGCGCAGGCCATCAACGACCAGTTGCACGTGCTGCGCACCGCGCTGGAACAGCAGGGCCTGAAGGTGGACCGGCTGGAAGTGCAGACCCAGTTGCAGGACAACTCGTTCTCGCAGGCCTGGCAGGACGCGGCCCAGCACAACGCCGGGCAGGAACAGCAGGCCCGCAGCGCCGAGCGCGAGCGCTACCGCCGCCTGCGCCGCCTGCGCGAGGGCGGCGACGACGCCGGCGCGCAGGCCGTGGACGCGGCCGCAGCAGCCGCTGCCGCCGGGCGCCCGGCAACTCTTACCGCCTCCGGGCTCGACATCATCGCATAGGAGTCCACCATGGCAACCAGCCCCGTACTCGGCCAGGCCGAGAAGGACTTCGACAGCTACCTTGGCGCCAAGACCAAGAACGACTCGCTGGACAAGCAGGCGTTCCTGAATCTTCTGGTGGCCCAGCTGAGCCATCAGGACCCGCTGAACCCCATGGACGACAAGGAATTCGTCGCCCAGCTGGCGCAGTTCACCAGCCTTGAGCAGCTTACCAACATCTCCACCGGCATCACCGACCTGAACGAGAGCGCCAAGCAGCAGCAGATGTCCTCGGCCGTGGGCTACATCGGCAAGGAAGTGACCGCAGGCGGCTACCAGATCAGCAAGTCGGCCACGTCCACCAGCACGGTGTTCTTCACGGTGCAGGCGCAGGTGGCCAACGGCTACATCAACATCTACGACGGCGAAATGAACCTGGTGCGCACCGAACTCATGGGCGCCAAGCAGGCCGGCACCTACTCGTACCAGTGGGACGGCAAGGATTATCAGGGGTCCACCGTGCCGGACGGCATCTACGCGGTGGCCATGTACGGAGAAGGCACGGACGGCAAGGCCGTCTACATCACCACCCAGGTCACCGGTCAGGTCAACGGCGTGGTCAACGTGGACGGCGAACCCTACCTGCGCCTGGCGGACGGCCGCCACATCGCCTTCAGCAACGTGTCCGAGATCGTGGCCCCCAACACCACGGGCGGCGGCGGCGACACGGACGACGGCGATTCCGGAGACGACGGCGATTCCGGAGACGATTCCGGAGACGGTTCCGGCAGCGGCACGGACAGCGAAAGCTAGCGCCCCGCGGAACGACAGCAAGCACACAACACCCCCTGCGGGTGCCACGGACACAGGAGGTCGATCATGAGTGTCACGGCAAGTATGTGGACCGGCGTTTCGGGACTGCTGGCCCACGGCGAGAAGATGAACGTTCTCGGCAACAACATCGCCAACGTCAACACCGTGGGCTTCAAGGGCTCGCGCATGGACTTCCAGGACTTCATCAACCAGGACGTCTACAGCGCGGCCGGGGTAAGCCAGGTGGGACGCGGCGTGTCCATCGGCGCCATTTTCGGCGACTTCAGCCAGGGCGCCTTTGAAACCACCAACGAGGCCACGGACCTTGCCATCGGCGGCAAGGGCTTCTTCCAGGTGCGGCCCAAGGGGCAGGAGACCGCGTACTACACCCGCGCGGGCAACTTCCGCTTCGACAACGACGGCTACCTGGTGGACCCGCACGGCTACGTGCTGCAGGGATGGGAAATCGAAAAGGCCCGGCCCTCGCTGTCCACCTCCACCGCGCAGGTGACCGCCACCACCTCGCAGATCAAGGGGGCGGGTTCGCCCAAGGACATCAAGCTCGACGGCTTCACGGCCGAGCCGCAGCACACCTCCACCATCACCTCTGCGCACAACCTCGACGCGCGCGACGGCGGCGACAAGTCTATCGACTCCGTCAACCCGTTCTTCTCGCTTTTCAACAACTGGGACGGCTCGGCCTCTACGCCGCTGGCCGACAGCCGCTTCGCCTACCAGACCACCATCAAGGTCTATGACGAAGGCGGCACTGCCCATGAACTGACCATCTACTTCGACCAGGTGGCCACCGACACGCTGGATAACCCGGCTAGCGGCAAGCGCTACTGGGAATACATGGTCACCATGAACCCGGCGGACGACAAGCGCGCGGTGGATGGCGACACCAACAGTTTCGCAGGCACTCCGGCGGCGGGCATCCTGATGACCGGCACGCTGACCTTCGACACTGGCGGACAACTGACGGACATGACCGCCTTCACCATCGCCAGCAACGCCGCCGGCGACCTGAAGGACCTGAACAACTGGGTGCCCACCACCTTCTCCAACAACGGCTACCCGCTGCTTGTGGCCAACTTCTCGGGCGTGTCCAACGCCAGCTTCACCGCTCCCGGCGTGTCGGAAGAAGCCGAACCGTACCTGATGGAACTGAACTTCGGCCTCAAGAACACCAGCAATGCGTGGGCCGCCGGTATGCCGAGCAGCGCCGCCGCCATCGGCAGCAACGCCAGCGACCTTGGCGGGCTGGGCGCGCAGGGCGAACGGCAGTCCACGGCCATGACCAGCTACGGCGGCTCGTCGTCCATGATCTTCCAGAAGCAGGACGGCTACACCTTCGGCTTCCTGCAGAACATCACCGTGGACCAGGACGGCATCGTGCACGGCCGGTACTCCAACGGGGTCATCCTGGACCTGTACCAGATCACCCTGTACGACTTCACCAGCCCCACCAACCTGCGGCGCGAAGGGGGCAACCTGTTCTCCGAAACGCGCGCCTCGGGCGATGCGCTGGCGGGTCCGGCCAACGCCAACGGGTACGGGTCCATCAACTCCAACTCGCTGGAACAGTCCAACGTGGACCTTGCCCGCGAGTTCGTGCAGATGATCACCACCCAGCGCGGCTTCCAGTCCAACAGCAAGGTCATCACCACAACGGACACCATGCTTGAAACCGTCGTGAACATGAAGCGTTAGCGGCGGATCATGATCGACCGGCGGACGCGGGCCCGAACCCGCGTCCGCGCCGTGTCGGCGGGAGCGCCCCAGGCGCCCCCCCGTGCAACATCCCGGACTGCCCCCGAGGGGCGCAGGCCGGGATGTTTCGCGTCGGCGCGGCGGGCGATGCGCGGGCCGGGGAACATCCGGCGGGAGGCGTGGGAAGAAGCGGAGATGGGCGGGAAAGGGGCGGGTTGGCGCGGCGGTGGGAAAAACCCGCCGCCGCGCCCTAGTATTGCCGGTTCAGCAGCCCGCCGATGGTCATGCCGCCGTCCTTGCCGACGCGCAGCACCCCTTCGGGCGGGATGCGCATGAGCACCTTGTTGCTGTTCTTTTCGGAAACCTCGACCTGCACCACGCCCTGGTCGCTCACGATCTCGAACTTCAGCGCTGCGCCCTTGGCTTCAAGGGTGCGCGAAAGGTCGTTCAGCGAGCGTTCAAGCTGCTGCATGTCCACGTTTTCCGCTTCCGCGGGTCGTTCGTCCCCGGTCGGCTGCCGTTCCGCAAGAGATGGAGAAGTAGCGGATGAGGATGCGGCGGCCAGGCCGCGTGCCGGGGGGCGATTCATATCCGATCCCGCGGAAGAACCTGCCGTTACCGCCTGGATGTCGTCCAGCAGCATCATGGTTCCTCCTCGAGGCGACATTGTCTCCCCCGGAAACATCGTCTCACACCCTATATCGGCAGATTTCTCCATCGGATTAGGGCGCGGTTCCAGGCAGGCGGGCAGGGTGCAAAAAATTCCTCCGCGCCGCCCCTGGCCCCCCCTCTGGCCCCCCCTAGCCCCCCCTGTCGCCGCGCGGCGCGCCGCAATCCCTGGGAAAATTTTGGCATGGGCGCGTCGGCAACCGGGCACGGGGTGTCTAGAGTTTTGCTAACGCTTTACCTTTCTTTGTAAAAAATGCGTTGGCACCAACATTGCTTAATGTTGGCCAGACAACCCGAAGGAGGTTCACCACATGTCTTTGGTCATCAATCACAACATGATGGCGCTGAACGCCTCTCGCAACCTGAACGAGAGCTACGGTCGCCTGGCAACGTCCACCCGCCGCCTGTCCTCGGGTCTGCGCGTGGGCACCGCGGCCGACGACGCCGCGGGCCTCGCCATTCGAGAACTGATGCGGGCCGATATTTCCACCATGCGTCAAGGCATCCGCAACGCCAACGACGCCATCTCGATGATCCAGACCGCCGACGGCGCGTTGCAGATCATCGACGAAAAGCTCATCCGCATGAAGGAACTGGCCGAACAGGCGGCCACGGGCACCTACAACTCCGACCAGCGCCTGATGATCGAATCCGAATATCAGGCCATGGCCTCGGAAATCACCCGTATCGCCAACGCCACGGACTTCAACGGCATCCACCTGCTGGACGGCACCCTTTCGGGCACCCACGACGGGTCGGGGCTGCGGCAGACCGGCGAGCTGAAGATCCACTTCGGCACCGGCAACGACTCCAACGAGGACTACTACTACATCAAGATCGGCGGGGCCACGGCGTCGCAGCTCGGCATCGGCAACGCGTCGGGCACGGGCGTCCACGCGGCGGGCTACACCATCTCGACCCAGTCCGCCGCCCAGCAGGCGCTGACCGCCCTTGACCAGGCGATCATCTCCAAGGACAAGATCCGCGCGGCGCTCGGCGCCCTGCAGAACCGCCTGGAGAACACCATCAGCAACCTGACCATCCAGGCGGAAAACCTGCAATCCTCCGAGTCGCGCATTTCCGACGTGGACGTGGCCGAGGAAATGACCGAGTTCGTGCGCAACCAGATCCTCACCCAGTCCGCCGTGGCCATGCTTTCGCAGGCCAACTCGCTGCCGCAGATGGCCATGCAGCTCATCAGCGGCTAGCGGACAGCGCCCACGGCGTAACGCCGCGCATCAGTTGGCGAAGGTTGACCAAAGACAACAGGACCGGGGAGGAACGGCCTCCCCGGTCATTGTCTCCATCTCAGCCCTCGCTGCGTGATTCCAGCGCCTTCAGCGCAAGACCGGCCGCCATCTGCTCGGCCCTTTTGACGCTGGGGCCGACGGCCGTGAACACGGTGTCGTCGGGCAGGGTCAGCCGCACCTCGAAGCGCTTCTCGTGCTCGGGGCCGCTGCTGCCCATCAGGGCATACACCGGCCGCTCGCGGAACACCTTCTGGGTCATTTCCTGCAACCGGCTCTTGTAGTCCTTGCTGCGCTTGCCGTCGGTGTCGCAGGGCCAGCGGGCCGCCAGCACATGGCGCACCACGGCCCGCGCCCGCTCGTACCCCCCGTCCAGAAACACCGCGCCCAGCATGGCCTCCAGCGCGTCCGACAGCAGGGAGCTGCGCTCGCGCCCTCCCTGGCTTTCCTCGCCCCTGCCCAGCCGCAGGTACTGTTCCAGCTTCAGGTCGCGCGCAAGCTCGGCCAGCGCCGGTTTGCTGACGAGCCGCGCCCGCATGCGGGTCAGGTCGCCCTCGCGGGCGCCGGGAAAGCGGGTGAACAGCTCTTCCGACACGCACAGTTCAAGCACGGCATCACCCAGGAATTCCAGGCGTTCGTTGTGCTCCACGTGTTCCTGCTGCTCGTTGGCCCATGAGCTGTGGGTCATGGCCGTGGCCAGCAGCCCGGTGTCGTTGAAGGCGTAGTGGATGTCGCTTTGCAAATTCTCGAACATGTGTCGGTGGTCGCTCCTTCAGGGTGCCGCCCGGCAGCTTTTGCCGCCCGGTGGCCCGGTCATGCCCGGTCATGGCCCAGTCATGGCCGGGAACGATACCGGCACCGCCCCCGTTGCGCAAGGCCGTCCGCGCTCGTCAAAATTCCGGCATGGGCACTCCGCCTCCCTCCGCCACCCTGCCCCGTCCCGTCCCCACACGGCCGCCGGACGTTTCCCCGCCGCGCGCACCGGCACTGAGCGGGCGAACAGCCACAAGTTTGCAGTTGTCCCTTGATTTTCGGCTGTTATTCGGGGCAGAATCGGCCAAGCACACGGCATGCCGCACCGGCCACCGCATCGCGGAAAACGGCCGGATGCACCGCGCCCCCGGCCAGGCAGGCCGGAGGCGGGCATGCGCGCGCACTCAGCAACAGGAGGCAGCTATGGCGGCGGGCATCTACGTGGGTTCCACGGCCGGGTACTCCGGCAAGAACATGGTGATCATGGGCCTTGGCCTGCGCCTGCAGAAGGATGGCTACAACGTGGGCTACATGAAGCCCGTGGGCGCCATGCCGCAGGAACGCGGCGGTGTGCTGGGCGACGAGGACGCCTTCTTCGTGCAGGACGTGCTGGGGCTGGACGAACCCTCGAACCTGGTCACCCCGGTGCTGGTCACCCAGGACTTCAAGGTGCGCGCCTTCAGCGGCCAGTGCGAAGACTATATGCCCGGCATCGTCGATGCCTACCGCCAGCTTGCCAGCCGCCACGACGTGATGGTGGTGGCCGGTTCCGGCAGCATGTATTCCGGCCGCTACTGCAACGTGGACGGCATCCGCGTGGTCAAGGAACTGGGGATGAAGGCCATCATCATCGACCGCCTGCACAAGGAACTGAACTACGACTACCTGGTGGTGCTCAAGGATACCCTGGGCGACAACCTGGCAGGCGTGGTGCTGAACGACATTCCCGCCAACTTCATGAACGAGGTGGAAGGGCTGATCAGGCCGTTCCTGGAGCGCAACGGCGTGCGCGTGGTGGGCGTCATCCCCAAGGACCCGCTGATGGGGGCCATCAAGGTGGGCGACCTGGCCGAACGGCTGGGCGGCAAGGTCATCTCGGCCCAGAACAAGTCCGACAAGGTGGTGGAAAACTTCCTCATCGGCACCATGCAGGTCGAGAACTTCATGACCCACTTCCGCAAGAACAAGAATTCCGCCGTCATCGTGGGGGGCGACCGGTCCGACGTGCAACTGGTGGCGCTGGAGGGCAACTGCCCGTGCCTGGTGCTGACCGGCAACCTGTACCCCAACGACATCATTCTCACCCGTTCGGAAGTGCTGAACATTCCCATCGTGGTGGTGCGCGACGACACGTACACCGTGGCCAAGAAGATGGAGGTCATCCTCTCGCGCCACAAGCTGCGCGACGTCATCAAGATCCGACAGGGCGCGCAGCTCGTCAGCTCCTCCATCGATTTCGCCTACGTCAAGGAAGCGGCCGGACTGTAGCCGCACGGCGACAAGCGAAACACAAGGGGGGGCTCCTGCCCCCCCGTTTTTTTGCGGCCCGCGCCCGCGCCCCCGCAGCCACCAGCAGCCCCGGCACCACCGTGCCGCAACCGACATGCCCCCGAACACGCCCCCGAACGCATCACCTGACATATCCGGCGGCACCGCCCCCGCCTTTGCCACGGCCCGGCCCTGGGTGGTGCTGGTGGCCCTGCTGTTCTTCGTCAACTACGGCTCGCGCGCCGTGCTTGCCCCGCTGCTGCTGTCCATGGAGGCGGACCTGGGCCTGGACCATGCCCAGGCCACCCGCCTGCTGTTCCTGATGGCCTGCGGGTTCACCGCCAGTCTCGCGGCCAGCGGCTTTCTGCTCAGCCGGGTCGCGCCCCGGCGCATGGCCGCCTTTTCGTGCATGGCCACCGGCGCGGTGCTCATGGGCATGTCCGCCATGCGCGATCACGCCACGGCGCGGTACATGTTCGTGCTCATGGGGCTGGCGGCCGGGCTGTACTTTCCGGCGGGCATGGCCACCCTGGGATCGCTGGCCCGCCAGCGCGACTGGGGCAAGGCCGTAGCCATCCACGAACTGGGCCCCAACCTCAGCTTCGTGGCCGTGCCCCTGCTGGCCGAAGCGGGCATGCGCGTCACCGACTGGCGGGGCGTGCTGCTGGCCGTGGGCGTGCTGGGCATCCTGGCGGGGGTGGTCTTCGCCTGGATCGGACGCGGGGGGCTTACCCTGGCGGAGCCGCCCTCGGTGCGCGGGTTTGCCGGGGTGCTGCGCTCGCCGCTGACATGGCTGTTCGCGTGGCTGCTGGCCCTTGGGGTGGCCGGGGAATACGCCACCTACAGCGTACTGCCGCTGCACCTGGTGGACGGGCTGGGCCTTGCGCCCGGTACGGCCAACGGCCTGCTGGCGGCCTCGCGCGTGGTGACGCCGTTCGCCGCGCTGGCCGGGGGCTGGGTGTCCGACCGCATGGGAGCCCGGCGCGCCATCACCGTGTGCCTTGCGCTGACCGGCATCTCGCTGCTGGCCATGGCCTTTCCGTCCATCGGCATCGTCACGGCGGGCATGACCGTGCAGGGGGCCATGACCGCGTTCATCTTTCCCGCCATCTTCAAGGAACTGGCCCGCTGCTGGCCTGCGGAACGCCAGCCCACGGTGCTGTGCATCGCCACGCCGGTATCGTCGCTCATCGGCACGGGCGCGGCCCCGGCCCTGCTGGGGATGGTGGGGCAGACCTGGACCTTCGGCGCAGGGTTCGCCCTGCTGGGAGGGCTGGCGCTGGTCTCCATCATCCCCCTGCGGCTGCTGCCGCCGGAAACGGGACGCTGACGCCCCCGCGCCCCGCTGTTGCTTGACAGCAACAGCCCCAGCCCCTACCTATGCCGGGAACCATCCACCAAGGAGACACCCCCGATGGCCTACGATATCAGACTGGTGAAGCTCGTGAACGGCGAACTGGTGCTCGGCAAGTTCGACGAGGCCACCAACTCGCTCACGGACGTGGCCGCCCTGCAAACCGTGCCCACCCAGCAGGGCGTGCAGATGATGCTGCTGCCCTACGGCTACCCCTTCGAACAGGGCTTCGACGGCACCATCAGCCGCACCCACGTCATCTACGAATACAAGACCTGCCCCGAGGAACTGAAGACCAAGTACCTCGAAGCCACGTCCAACCTCACCCTGTCCACGGGGGGGCTTGGCGGCGGGCTCGGCAACCTGAACCTGGCCAAGGGCCCGGCGGGCGGCAAGATCACCGGCATTTCCGACCTGCTGAAGAAGTAGGCCCGGCTGCGGCAAAACGCCGCACGCCGGTCGGCGTGGCTGGACCCAACCGGACCTACCGAACCGGGTCGGGCCGGGCCGCGGCATGTTCCGGGGGGTGGCTCTGCCGCCCCCTTTTCACGTCGGCTCCAGACAGGCCCGCCCGCGCCGGTCAGCCAGCACGTTTCCATGGCCGGGGCGCAACCGCCACTCCGGCCCACGCACACCCTTCATCCCTCCAGGAACCATGCGCGAACTTCTGCCCCTGCTGCCCAAGCCCAGCCGCTACATCGGCATCGAGGAAGGCACCGTCCACAAGACGCCGGACGCGTCCACCCTGCGCGTGGCGCTGGCCTTTCCCGATATGTACGAGGTGGGCATGTCCTACCTCGGGCAGAAGATCCTGTACGCCATCCTCAACGAACGGCCCGACGTGTGGGCCGAGCGGGTGTTCACCCCCTGCCGCGACGCGGGCGCGGTGCTGCGCCAGCGCGGCGCGCCGCTGGCAACCCTGGAGTCGGACACCCCCCTGGCCGCCACGCACCTTGTGGGGTTCAGCATCACCCACGAACTGTGCTATTCCAACGTGCTGTACATGCTGGACCTTGCGGGCATTCCCCTGCGCGTGTCCGAACGCGCCACGGCCGATTCGCTTGCGGCGTGGCCGGTGGTCATGGCTGGCGGCGGCTGTACCCTGGCCGCCGAACCGCTGGCCCCGTTCATGGACCTGATGGTGCTGGGCGAAGGCGAAGAGGTGATGGCGGAACTGGTGGACCTGCTGGCCGCCGCCCGCGCCGCCGGGCATTCCCGGTCCCGCTTCCTGGACGACGCCCGGCGCATTCCCGGCGTGTACGTGCCGGAATTCTTCGAAGGCAGCGTGCCGCCGGATACGGCCCGCAACGTGCCCGGCACTCCGCCCCGTCCCCTGCTGCCCCCCCTGCCGCCTGTGGATGAAGGGTACACCCGCGTGGCCCGACGCGTGGTGGCCGACATGGACACCGCCCGCTACCCGGCCAGCCAGACCGTACCCTTCGGCGCGGTGCACAACCGGCTGGCGCTGGAGATCGGCCGGGGCTGCACGCGCGGCTGCCGGTTCTGCCAGGCGGGCATCATCTACCGCCCGGCGCGCGAACGCTCCACCGAAAACCTTCATGCGCTGCTTGAAGAATGCCTGAACCAGACCGGCTACGACGACGTGTCCTTCCTGTCCCTGAGCACGGGCGACTTCTCGGCGCTCAAGCAACTGTTCCTGGCCACGGTGGACCGCTGCGCGCAGGAGCAGGTGGCCGTATCGCTGCCCTCGCTGCGGGTGGGGTCCATCGACGACGAGATCATGCGCCGCATGGCGGGCATCCGCCGCACCGGGGCCACGCTGGCCCCGGAAGCGGGCAGCCAGCGGCTGCGCGACGTGATCAACAAGGGCGTCACCGAGGAAGGGCTGCTGCTGCACGTGCAGAAGCTGTTCGAGCACGGCTGGCAGCAGGTGAAGCTGTATTTCATGATCGGCCTGCCCACCGAGACGCGGGAAGACCTGGACGCCATCGTGGACCTGTGCCGCAAGGTGCGCGACGCGGCCGGTCCGGGCATCCGGCGTTTGCAGGTGACGGCGGCCATCTCGCCCTTCGTGCCCAAGCCGCACACCCCGTTCCAGTGGGAACGTCAACTGTCGCTTGAAGAAATCCGCGAGCGCATCGGCTACCTGCTGTCCCGCTTCAAGGGCGAGAAATGCCTGAAGATGCGCTGGCACGAGGCGTCCATGAGCGCGCTGGAGGGCATCTTCTCGCGCGGGGATCGGCGGCTGGCCGACGTGGTGGAAAGCGCCTACCGCAAGGGGGCCGTCTTCAGCAGTTGGATCGAAGGGTTCGATCTTGCCCCGTGGCTGGACGCCTTGGCCGAACACGGCCTTGCCGCCTCGGACTACACCCGCGAGCGCGGCGAGGACGAACCCCTGCCCTGGGACCATCTGGACGCCGGGGCCAGCCGTGAATTCCTGCTGCGCGAACGCCACCGCGCGCTGGACATGAAGCTGACGGGCGACTGCCGCTACGGCGCCTGCCACCTGTGCGGGGTATGCGACACCAAGTCCTCCCCCTCGCGGCTGGACAAGCTGCCCGGCGTCGCCGCCTACGCCAACCGGACCAACCTGCCCGAGCGCGACCAGCAGGCCCACCAGCCCACCCTGGACGAGCATGGCCGGGTGCGGATGCCGGAAAAGACGGACAAACCGCCGCAGATTTCGGACGAACTGGCGCTGAAGGCGGGCCACTACCGCATCTGGTACACCAAGGAAGACATGGCGGTGTTCCTCAGCCAGCTTGAACTGCAATCGCTGTTCGAGCGCGCCCTGCGGAGGGCCGGGCTGCCGCCCGCGTTCTCGCGCGGGTTCCATCCCCTGCCGCTGCTCTCCTTCGGCCGGGCCCTGCCCGTGGGCGTGGCCAGCCGGGCGGAATGGCTGGCCGTGTACCTGCGCGAACACCGTACCGCCGACGAGGTGCGCCGGGCGCTGGACGGCCGCCTGCCGCGCGGCATGCGCGTGACCTTCGTGGAGGAATTGCCCGTGGGCCGCAACACCGCGCCGCAGCCCGCCGGGGAAACCTTCGAACTGCGCTACGGCGTGGATGGCACCCGCCGGGATGCGTTCATGCAGGCGTGGCGCGACTTCGCGGCCGCGCCCGCGCTGGAGTGGACGCGCGAGACCAAGAAGGGCCCGCGCACCACCGACATCCGGCCCCTGTTCCGGTCCATCGAGGTGCGCGACGATGGCAGCGTGCTGCTGGACATGGACTGGACCGAACTGTACGTGTCGCCCCTTTCGCTGGCCCGCGCGGTGACTCCGCAGGCGGAAATCCACGAGGTGCGCCTGCTCAAGATGTCCCAGCGCTTCGACGGAGTGGCCAGGGCATAGCCTGCCGCGATTCCGGGAAATTCACGGGGCCGCTCCGCAAGGGGCGGCCCCGTTCGTGATGGAAGGTGCAAGGTGTTGCCTTGGCGCGAGGCGGCACTATCCTTTCCGTAGGCGGGCAGGTCCGCCCGCCGGGGAGGCACCATGAACATCACCGCCGCCATCCTCGCGGACAAGATCCGCGAGATACACCCCGCCCTGGACAGGCACGGGATTTCCCTGCGCATCGCCTTCGACGACGGCAAGGATGCCTGGATCGTCCATCTGCGCAAGGACGGTAACGAACTGTGGACGCACATCAACGCCGTTGACGCGGCCAAGTGCCTGGACGGCATCGAGTGCGTGCACCTTGGCGTGCAGATCGGCCAGTTCGTCAACTATTACTGCGACGGCCCCGTGGCCGCCTGCGCGGCCTGACGCCGGTACGTCCGGGGACGAGTTCCGGGGACGGGTTCCTGCCGCTCCATGGCGGCAGCCGATGACCGGCCACCGCAAAAACGGCGCGACACCCCATGGGGGCCGCGCCGTTTCGCGTGATGCATCGCGGTATTGCTGCCGAAGCTATGCGCCCTCGGCCAGCAGCAGCCTTTCCAGCCCCACGCGGCGAATGCCCGGGACATCCAGCCCCGTGCGGCGGGCCGCCTCGGCCACGGCCTCGGCCACCGGGCCGGTGGCCGCCA
The DNA here is from genome assembly GCF_051133415.1 of Nitratidesulfovibrio sp. D1. NCBI lineage: Bacteria > Pseudomonadati > Thermodesulfobacteriota > Desulfovibrionia > Desulfovibrionales > Desulfovibrionaceae > Nitratidesulfovibrio > Nitratidesulfovibrio sp. D1. The sequence goes on from NZ_JBPGNZ010000005.1 coordinate 44,518, forward strand.
AGTCCACCCCGCGGGCCCGCGCGGTGACGGCAGCCGATTGCAGCAGCTGCACCAGGGTCAGGTCCGCCGCCGTGACGCCGGTCATGTCGATGCGCACCGCCGCGAAATGGTCCAGCACATCCAGCAATGCCTCACGCAGGTCCGCCCCGCGCTCGATGGTCACCTCCCCGGACAGCACCAGCACGCCCTTGCCGCCCTCGCCGCCCTCGCCATCGGCCGCGCGCACGGTGAACCCGGCCACGGTGCGGCTGGCGGCCCCACCGGAAAGATCCAGGGCCACGCCGGTGCCCGGCCGCTCGGCCAGCACGGCGTCCAGGTACGAAAGATCGGGGGCTTCGCCGCTGTCGGCGAACAGGTCGGCATCGGGGTCGGCGTCGTCTCCGATTGCATCCGTCGCGCCGGCGCCACCCGCCGGAGCGGCAGCGGCCATGCCCGGCTCGTCCGCCAAGCGATCGCCGGGGGCGATCACATCCAGCCCGGAATCGCCATCCATGGCCAGAGCGTCCATGCCCGCGGCAAGTTCCGCCTCCAGTTCCGCCAGGCGGCGTTCCTCCGCGTCGGGGTCCACCACCGTGCCGGAAAACCTGCTCTCGTCGTCGGTACCGTTGCTCATGGTCTCCTCCCGCATTTTCCGCATGGCCGTGTCGTACTGGCGTACCAGATCGTCGATGCTGTCCGCGTCGGGGGCATCGCGCGGGGCCACCGCCAGCGCGGAGGCCGGGCGCGCCGCGGGGCGCTGCCAACCCGCCTCGCCGCGCCGCAGCCCGTCCACGTCGATGGGATGCACCCTGGCCGATTCCACCTGAAATACCGTGTTCACCAGGTCGGGCTCAAGGATGGACGCATACAGCACCCGCAGTCCGCAGCCCGGCCCCCTCGGCTCCACGCCGTCCGGCCCGGGCACGAAGCGCGCATCCAGCACCAGGCCGCTCTTGCGCAGGAAAGCCAGCAGCCCCAGCGGGCTCAGGTCCCTGCGCAGCAGGTCGTCCGACCCGCCGAACTCCACCACGTACAGGAACAGCCCGTCGCGCAGGGCGCGCAGCACGTCGATGCCGTGCAGATGGAACAGGCAATACCCGTCGGGGTCGCTGACCGGCAACGCCTCGCGCGCGGGGGCGCGCAGGCTCTCCGGCAACGCCTCGTCCAGCAGGGCAATCAAACGCCGCAGCGCCCGGCCCGCGGGGGTATCCTCGCGGTCCAGCGCGTCCGGGTCGCCGGAAACGCACACCGCCGGATACTGCCCGGCGGCGTCCGTTCCATCACCGGCGGCAGTGGCCCCGGCCATGGCATCACCGGGCTCGCCCGGCTCCACCACGCCGGAAAGCCCGGCCAGCGCGCGCATGCAGCCTTCCAGGGTGGAAACGGCCTCTGCCGAAAGGCGCAACGAACCGTCGCGCGCCAGTTCGCAGGCGGCCTCCAGCAGGCGGGCCATGCGGCAGGCGCCCTCCAGCCCCAGCAGCCCGGCGGAGCCGCGCAGCCCGTGCACCAGGCGCGACAGGCGGCCCAGCAGTTCCGGGTCGGCACGGTCGCCCGCCACTTCCAATTCCAGCAGGTGCACGTCGGCCTCGGCCAGCGCGTCGCGCACGTCGTTGCGGTATTGCTTGAGAAGTCGTTGCATGGCCTTTTGCTGTGTACGCCGGCGGGCGTGACGGAAACATGATTATGCGCGCGGCGGGTCCGGCGAAGCTCCAGCGCGGCTTCCCACTGCGTCACTAGCAGCAAAGCGCCGGTTTGTCTTCCGCCGCCACCTTGCCTTGCGCCGGGAAACGATTACATGTACGTGTCGGCCCCGTCGTGCGGAACCCGTGTCAACGCGCCTTTCGCGAGCCGCGCGGAGCCCCGGCGGAGCGGACGCCGCACGCGCCGTCGGCATGCCGACGCACCCGGCCCCACGGACGCGCCCTGCAAGGGCCGCGCCGTGCGTTTTCCGGCCATCTCCGGCCGCCGCCCCGGCAGCCGGCACGACACAGCGCACGCCGCCCCGCGCGGCGCATCGGAGACATTCGCAATGCGCACCCTTCTCACCCTGTTTCTTCTCCTCGGAGCCCTGACGATGCCGACCGCTGCCACGGCCGCCACGCCGACAGCCCCGCACCCGCAGTTGACCCGCCTGTCCAACGGCCTGACGGTGCTCATCCAGCCGGACGAGCGCTTTCCGCTGGCCTCGCTGCGTCTGTACGTGCATGCGGGTTCCACCTACGAAACCCCGCGCGAGGCGGGCATAAGCCACGTGCTGGAGCACATGGTGTTCAAGGGCACGGAAAACCGGCCCAAGGGCGCCGTGGCCCGCGACGTGGAGCGCGCAGGCGGCTACCTGAACGCCGCCACCAGCTTCGACTACACCGTGTACCTTACCGACATGCCCGCCGCGCAGTGGAAGCTGGGCATGGAAGTGCTCAAGGACATGGCCTTCCACCCCACGCTGGACCCGGCCGAGCTGGAGTCCGAAAAGGACGTCATCCTGGCCGAACTGCAACGTGGCGAGGACAGCCCGGACAACCGGCTGTTCCAGCACATGCAGGCCCTGACCCTGAACGGCACGCCGTACGCATCGCCCATCATCGGGCTGCGCGAGACCATCAAATCGTTCACGGCGGACGACATCCGCGACTACATCCGCAGGCACTACCAGCCGCAGTCCATGCTGCTGGCCGTGGTGGGCAACGTGAACCCCGCCGAAGCCCTGGCCGAGGCGCAGCGCCTGTTCGGCGACCTGAAAAACGACGCCACGGTCACCCCGCCCGCGCCCATCGACGCGGAAAAGCTGCTGGCCCGGCCGCTGACCCTGGTTGAAACCGGAAAGACGGACGGCGGCAAGACCGCCGCGCCGACCGCAGCCGCCCCCGCGCCCCCCACGCCCACGGTCAAGATCGAGCCCGGCCCGTGGAACAAGGTGTACCTGGGCATTTCCTTCCCCGCGCCCGGCTTCGGCGACGTGCAATCGCCCCAGCTCGACGTGCTGGCCCACCTGCTGGGCGGCGACCGCACCTCGCTGCTGTACCGCACCTACAAGTACGAGAAGCAGCTGGTGGATTCCATCTCGATGTCCAACTACAGCTTCGAGCGCGTGGGCATGCTGTACCTGGCGGCGGAACTGGACGCCGACAAGCTGGACGCCTTCTGGACCGCCCTGACGGCGGACCTGGCCTCGCTGTCCGCCAGCCGCTTCACGGCGGAGGACATCGAGCGCGCCAAGCTGAACCTGGAAGACGACATGTTCCGGGCCAAGGAAACCCTGCCCGGCCTTGCCTCCAAGCTCGGCTACTTCCAGTTCTTCACCGGCGTGCAGGGCGAGGCCAACTACCTGCGCGGCCTGCACGACGTCACCCCTGCCACCCTGCAAGACCTGATCTCCCGCTGGCTGCGGCCCGAACGGCTTTCCGTGGTGGCCCTGACGCCGGAAAAGTCCGAAACGCCCGACCTGGCCGCCGCGCTGGCGAAAGCCTGGCCCGCCCCGGCCCGCACCGGGTCCGACGCCTCCTCCGCCGCCGTGGCCGACAAGACCGAGGTCATCGACCTCGGCAAGGGCCGCACGCTCATCCTCATGCCTGACGCCACCCTGCCCTACACGGCGGTGGACATGGTGTTCAGCGGCGGCAACGCGCTGCTGCCCGCCGACAAGCAGGGCCTGGCCTCGCTGGCCGCCAGCGCGCTGGTGAAGGGCACCTTGCCCGCGCCGCAGTCGGCCGCGGCCAAGGCCGCGGGCATCGCGGACGGGCTGGACGCCCCGTCCATGGAAGCCTACCAGTCCGACCGCGCCGCCAGCATGGGCGCATCCGCCGGACGGCAGACCTTCAGCCTGTCGCTGCGGCAGCCTTCTCGCTTCAATGACGACATGTTCGCCCTGCTGGGCCAGGTGCTGGCCGCGCCCGCCTTCGCCGACGCGGAAGTGGCCCGCGAACGGGTGAACCAGGTGGCCGCCATCAAGGCGCGCGAGGACCAGCCCATGGGCCTGGCCTTCCGCCACCTGACGCCCTTCCTGTTCCCCGGCCACACCTACGGTTACTATCACCTGGGCATGCCCGAGGCGGTGCAGACATTCGGCGTGGCCGACGTGCGCGGCTTCTGGACGCGGCAGGCGCGCCAACCGTGGGTCATGGCCGTGTGCGGCCAGTACGACCGCGAGGCGGTCATCCGCCACGCCAAGGAACTGCCCGCGCCCGACGCGAAGCCCGCCAGCCTGTCCACCCCCGCGTGGAGCAAGGACAAGGGGCTCGACCTGCACCTGCCCGGCCGCAACCAGGCCCACCTGATGCTGGTCTTCCCCACCGCGTCGCTGAAAAGCGACGACACCCCCGGCCTGGAACTGATGCAGGCCATCCTGTCCGGCCAGAGCGGCCTGCTGTTCCGCGACCTGCGCGACGAGCAGGGCCTTGGCTACACCGTCACCGCCATGAACTGGCAGTCCGAGCAGGCCGGGTTCATGATCTTCTACATCGGCACCGAGCCGGGCAAGCTGGACCAGGCCACGCAGGGCTTCAAGGACGTCATCGCCCGCCTGCACGCCGACCGCCTGCCCGAGGACGAACTGCGGCGCGGCAAGAACCAGCTGGAAGGCGACTACTACCGCGAACATCAGCGCCTTGGCAGCCGCAGCTCCGAGGCGGCGGTGCTGACCTCGCAGGGGTACCCGCTGGCCTTCAACAAGCAGGTGGTGGACAAGGCGGCCAGGCTGGACGCCGAGGCCCTGCGCTCCCTGGCCCGCAAGTACCTGAAGGTGGAAGGGGCGTATACGGTGCGCGTGCTGCCGTAACCGGCACGCCGGAACCATGATCTGATGCAGTTCCCGCGCCGGGGCATCCGCATGGATGCCCCGGCGCTTTCGTATCCGTTGGGGGCCGCGTTTCTGAATGAAAATGAGGAACCTGCTAGCGTTGCCAAGGGTTCCTCACTCTTCAGTCCCAACTTGCCTTGCTTCCTTATACTCCGCGCCGGTCTTCCGGCGCGGATGGCTGTGCGGGGGCGATGCAAGGAATTACGAGTTTTTTCGCCGGGCAAGGCGGATGGCTTTTTTTGAGCGGAGCGTACTTATGTACGTGAGCATCAAAAAAAGACAGCCAACGCAACCCGGCGGAAAAAGGCGGCAGCCGTTATGAGAGTGTGCAGCACGATCATTACGGATGGCGACCGCAGCGCGCGGATTCCGACAGCAGCGTCCCCGCTCACCACCAAACCCCACCGCCCGTCCCGTCCCACCTTCCCCAACGCTTTCCCTTTATCCCCGCTGCCTGTACAACGGCGCATCCACACTCACCGGAGCATCCCATGGAATTCGCGACCCTGGCCGCCATGAGCACCTATGCCGTCGCCATGAGCGTCACCCCCGGCCCCAACAACACCATGGTCATGTCGTCGGGCCTCACCTTCGGCTTCTGGCGCACCATGCCCCACCTGCTGGGCATCTCGCTGGGCTTCCCGCTGATGATCATTGCCGTGGGCCTCGGCATGGACCGGATTTTCGCCGCCGTGCCGCAACTGCACCACTGGCTGCGCTGGGTGGGGTCCGCCTACCTGCTGTGGCTGTCCTGGCGCATCGCCACGGCCGCGCCTCCCACGCCCGGTGAAGCCGCCAAAGGCCGGAATGCCGCCCGCCCCATGACCTTCATCGAAGGGGCGCTGTTCCAGTGGGTAAACCCCAAGGCGTGGCTGGCCGCCGTGGCCGGGGTGACCACCTACGTTTCCGGGCACGGCGGCGGGGCGGAATCGGCCCTTGCCGCAAACGCGCTTGGCCTGCACGGCGTATCGCAGGAACTGCTGGCGCTCACCGCCGTGTTCGCGGTGATGGCCTTCCCGTCCGTGGCCATCTGGTGCGCGGGCGGCACGGCCCTGCGCGGGCTGCTGCATTCGCCAAGTGCGGTGCGCTGGTGCAACGCAGCGCTGGGCGCGCTGCTGGCCATTTCGGTATTTTCCCTGTTTTAGTCCGGGCTGGCGTGTGGGCGTCGCCCATACCGGCCCGTCGCCCCCTTCCCCCGGCCCATCCCCCGTGCGCCCTTTCCAAACCACGTAAAAGACGCTATGAAGCCCCGGCGGCCACGCCGCCCCCAATCCGCGCGCCCCGCGCCGCATCCGGCGCGCGCGCCATCCTCGCAATTTCCGGAGACAGACATGGCTCTCAGCATAGGCATCGTCGGGCTGCCCAACGTGGGCAAGTCCACCCTGTTCAACGCGCTGACCAAGGCCCAGAACGCCGAGGCGGCCAACTACCCCTTCTGCACCATCGAGCCCAACAAGGCCACGGTGGCCGTGCCCGACCCGCGCATCGACAAGCTGACCGAAATGGCCAAGCCGCAGAAGACCATCCACGCCACGGTGGACTTCATCGACATCGCGGGGCTGGTGCGCGGGGCCAGCAAGGGCGAAGGGCTGGGCAACCAGTTTCTGGCCAACATCCGCGAATGCGCCGCCATTCTTGAAGTGGTGCGCTGCTTCGACGACGAGAACATCACCCACGTGGACGGGGCCATCGACCCCATCCGCGACATAGAGACCATCGAGACCGAACTGCTGCTGGCCGACATCCAGTCCGCCGAAAAGCGGTACGAACGCCTGTCCAAGATGTCCAAGTTCGACAAGGACGCCAAGGCCGCGTCCGAAGAACTGGCCCGCCTGCTGGAACACATGAACACGGGCAACCCGGCCGCCACCTTCGAAGGCAAGGACAACGACCTGTTCAGGCAGGCCATGCGCGAGATGGGCCTGATCACCGCCAAGAAGGTCATCTACTGCGCCAACGTGGACGAGGCCAACCTGGACGGCGACAACGACCACGTGCGCCGCGTGCGCGAACTGGCCGCCGCGCGCGGCTGCGACATGGTGGTCATCTGCGCCAAGATCGAGGAAGAATTACAGGGCCTTTCCGACGAGGAACAGGCCGAAATGCTGGCGTCCTACGGCATCGAGGAAAGCGGCCTCGTGCGCATCATCCGCACCGGCTACCACACCCTGGGTCTGGCCAGCTACTTCACCGTGGGCGAGAAGGAAGTGCGCGCCTGGACCATCCAGCAGGGCTGGAAGGCCCCGGCCTGCGCGGGCGTGATCCACACCGACTTCGAACGCGGCTTTATCCGGGCTGAGGTCATCGGCTACGACGACTACGTGAAGCACGGCACCGAGGCGGCCTGCCGTTCCGCCGGGGTGCTGCGCGTGGAAGGCAAGGAATACGTGATGAAGGACGGCGACGTGGTGCACTTCCTGTTCAACGTGTAACGCATGCATCGTCAGGTTCGGCGCCCCGGAGAACAGCTCGCCGGGGCGCGGGCCGTGCCCCGCAGTCCCGCCGGACGCAAGCCACCATCCTTGCAAGATGCCAGTCAGGAGGAGGGATGACCGACCTTCAATCGCCACTGCCGGGTGAATTCCTGTTCTACGAAACCGAGGATGGTCATACCCGTGTGGAATGCCGGTTTGCCGAGGATACGCTTTGGCTTTCGCAGGCAATGATGGCCGAGTTGTTCCAGTCTTCGTCACAAAATATCACCCTGCATCTGAAGGCACTTTACGCGGAAGGCGAAATTACCCCCGAGGCAACATGTAAGAGTTACTTACAGGTTCGGTCCGAGGGGGTGCGGCAGGTCCGGCGCAGCATCAAGTTCTACAGTCTCGACGCCATACTGGCCGTGGGCTATCGCGTCCGTTCGCCTCGCGGCACCCAGTTCCGTCGCTGGGCTACGGAGCGGCTGCGGGAGTATCTGGTCAAGGGCTTTACTCTGGACGACGAACGGTTGAAGAACCCGCCCGTTGCCGGATCAGCCGTGCCGGACCGCTTTGACGAGTTGCTTGATCGCATCCGCGACATTCGGGCCAGCGAACGCCGGATGTACCTGCGCGTGCGCGAGATATTCGCAATGGCGGCGGATTATTCCCCCACGCTGCCGGAAACCACACAGTTTTTCCGGTTCATCCAGAACAAGTTGCACTTTGCCGTCACCGGCAAGACCGCTGCGGAACTCATCGCCGAACGGGCCGACAGCAACCTGCCGAATATGGGGCTGACGACATGGAAGTCGGGAAGCGTGCAAAAGGCGGACGTCACCGTTGCCAAGAACTATCTGCACGAACCGGAGATTGGCGAACTCAACCGCATCGTCACCATGTGGCTGGACTTCGCAGAAGACCAGGCCCACCGCCGCAAGGAGATTTTCCTCAAGGACTGGGCCGAAAAGCTTGATTCCTTCCTGAAATTCAACGAACGCGATGTGCTTGAAGGCGCGGGCCGGATTTCCAAAAAACAGGCGGATACCCACGCGGAAGGCCAGTATGAGCAGTTTGCCGCACAACGGCGCGCACTGCTGGAAGCCGAAGGGGAAAAGTTCAATGTGCGGGCATTGGAGGACGCCGCCAAGGCGCTGCCTGCACCGAAAGAACCTGAACATCCGACGATGCCTTCAACACGCGACAAACTGCGGCGCGAAAAAAACTGACGACCAAGGCGACGATCGCAGGCTCGTGTAACGGCTGCCGTCCTTGGCCACCGCAGGGGCCCCAAAAAAGCGTTTTTTTACACGTCATAAGGACAATTCCGGGCGAGCATAGCGTGGGGTAGGAGGCCGCCTGATCAGCATCCCGCCGAGCACGGCAGTGTCAGGTGAACACTATCCCTGTCTAGGGGGGGGACGAGGCCAGAGCCCCCTTTACCATGGCGGTGTGGTAAAGTAGACTATGCTCATGTCCATTATCGCGAGCCCACTACGCTACCCAGGGGGGAAGTCCGCGCTGACCCCCTTTTTGACCACCCTGCTAGGCGACAACAATCTGCTGGGTGGCGTATACGCCGAGCCCTATGCCGGGGGTGCAGGGGCCGCAATCAAGCTATTGTTGGACGGTGCAGTGAGGCGCATCATACTGAATGATGCGGACAAGAATATTTATAGCTTTTGGAATGCAGTGTTGCATCACACGGAAGATTTTTTGCGCCTGCTGTGGACTGTTCCGGTGACAGTAGAAGAATGGCATAGGCAGAAATCTCGTCTCCTTGACGCCGAACTTGGCGTGTCTCTGGAGCGTGGATTTGCTGCCTTTTTCCTTAACAGGTGCAATCGGTCCGGAATATTGATGGCCAATCCTATTGGTGGACTGGAGCAAAAAGGAGAGTGGAAACTCGATGTTCGATTCACTCGCACTGGATTGGCGCAGCGCATTGAGAAGATAGCTCTCCGCGCTTCAGATATAGAATTGCATTGTCTGGATGCACTAAAGTTTCTTGCAGAGATGAAAACAGCAGAACAGGCAGATTTATTTGTATTTCTAGACCCTCCATATCACGAAAAAGGAGGACAATTGTATCTGAACGCTTATGGCGATGAGGATCATAGGAATCTTGCCCGGTTTCTATCCACAAACAGAGGATTTAATTGGGTGATGACCTATGATGACACATCGTTTATTAGAAGCCTTTATCGAGAGGGGTTCACTACGGCCACCTTTGCTATTAACTATTTTGCGCAACGTAAGCGCGTGGGAACGGAGTTGCTAGTGCTTCCGCCGTGGACTCATTTGCACGGAGCGATGCCTGCCCTTGTTCGCGTTAGCAACTAGATTTGCCGGCTAATTGCAAAAATTCTGCTATTTCGCCCCAAAGGGCTCGCAATTGATCTTTGGACGGAATCCCGCCTTCGCTATGCACGTAATGGTGTAGCGTTTCAAAGTGGATGAATGTTGGATTATCGTCTGAGGCAAAGCGCGCAAGCCTATCCTTCTGGCGTACGTCACGCAAACATTGCGGGTTTTCTAGCAGCACTTGTAAAAGTTGCTTCAAACCCTTTGTTGATCCATTTTTGTTCCGGATGACACTATCTAGTCCGTGGTCTGTTAGTATTTTTACAATGCCTAGCTCAAACGCTAATCTATAGTTCATTGCGCCGCAAAGGGGGTATACTCCAAGCGGCATTTTTTTCCTTCTGCAAGTAAGGCATCAAGTTTAGTGTGCCCTGTGACCACGTCAAACGATTCCGGAATTAGTTTCTCTTGGGGTGAGCGCGCTTGCCGCTTGCGTGGTTCTGGTTTTGGTTGTGGTGGAGGTAGGTTTTTTGGAGTGTAGCTTCCTGGCTCGCGCGTCCCGCGATCTGAAATAGGCTTTAATACACTATCGATATAGCCTCTCCTAGAATCTTTGTCGTTAAGGTCGCGAGAGTTCTTTATAGGTGCTTTTCCAGATATATCGCTGCAAATTTGCATTATAATAGAAAGGAATGTTGCATCATCGATTGTATATTTCAGTGTCGTACCTGTGACGTCAAGCCCGGTGATTTCTTTGAATGCCACATCTCCAACAATGCGCCACATTGTCGTGAGGGGAAATTCTTCCGAAGTATAGAGCTCTTTTTCCGTTTCTGAAATGTCAGATTCTAACAGCATTTGTCTGATAAGAATCTCAATAACCGCTTGGCGGAGATCGCCTTGGGCCACGCCCACGGTTTGGCTAAACTCGACGATATTGGCTCCATCTAGGATAGGCTTTGCTAGATAGCGCATGCGCATCGTGTGCTTCCAATTGCTGATTTGTCCATCGCCATGGCGCGCGAGGAGGATGGGGGCAGCGTCTAGGCGTGTAGGGGCTATAAAAGTGATGATTTTTGCCCAGATGGCGGTATCGATTTCGCGGGCAAGCGCGCGGTAGGTGGCTTTTTTGCCCGGAGGGGCAAGGTCCGGGTTGCGAAGCACTTGAAGGGCGGCTACGCGTCTATTACCTTCAAGCACCACAAAATGACTTTTTTCTTTGACAACAATGGGCGCTTCATTGGGAAAGAAACCGTGACGAACAATGCTCTGCGCTATTTCTAGCACATTAAATGAGTCTATTAGGTAGTGTCTAATATTGGTTTGATTTTCGCCCTGCATAATCTCAGGCAAGCGTGGGTTTATGGGGTCTAGGCGAAGGTTGTCGACAGAAAGGTTGCGCTGTTCCCACGTTGCGAAATTACTCATGCGAGGCTCTCCTAGGCAAAGGGATATGTCAAAGTTGTCCGCGGCCTGCGGGTCTTGTTGTTGCGGTTAAGCTATACCAGTGGGGCAAAGTGGTGGCAATGGCGAGGAGGTTCAGCAAGCCCCCCCCACATCGCGGGTGGCTCTCTGTTTCAGTCGCTTCGCTCTTTCAACTGGCTAAAGCCGCTCGCTCTTTGGCTAACGGTTTGCCTGCGGGAGCTTATCCCGCCATTATAACTCTACACCCACCCTTGCGCTCCCCCTGCCCCGACGGTATATAAATTCTCCAAACACTTCAGCACACTTCGCACCGTCAGGGCAGGAGAACGCATGGCAACGCATCCGCGGGCCGGGCAGCGGCCCGAACCTTCGCAACTGGTGGACATTCCGGCGCTGGTCGCCGCCTACTACACCGAGCATCCGGATACCGCCGCGCCCGAGCGGCGCGTGTCCTTCGGCACCTCCGGCCACCGGGGCGGCGCGCTGTCCGGCAGCTTCAACGAGGAACACATCCTCGCCGTCACCCAGGCGGTGTGCGAATACCGCGCGCAGGCGGGCATAACCGGGCCGCTGTTCCTGGGCATGGACACCCACGCCCTGTCGGAACCCGCCCATCGCACCGCGCTGGAAGTGCTGGCCGCCAACGGCGTGTCCACGGTCATCCAGCAGGGCGGCGGCTACACCCCCACCCCGGTCATCTCCCACGCCATCCTCACCTGGAACGCAGGCCGCGCGCAGGGCCTTGGCGACGGCATCGTCATCACGCCGTCGCACAACCCCCCGGAAGACGGCGGCTTCAAGTACAATCCGCCCCACGGCGGCCCGGCGGACACCGACGCCACCAAATGGATTCAGCGCCGCGCCAACGAACTTCTGGATGACGGCAACCGCGCCGTGCGCCGCATGCACCTGCGCGACGCGCTGGCCACCCCGTGCGTGAGCCAGCGCGACTTCGTGCGCGGTTACGTGGCCGACCTCGCCTCGGTGGTGGACATGCCCGCCATCAAGGCCGCCGGACTCAAGCTGGGCGCGGACCCGCTGGGCGGCTCGTCGCTGGCGTACTGGAGGCCCATCGCCGAAGCGTACGGCCTCGACATCACCGTGGTGAACGACGCGGTGGACCCCACCTTCCGGTTCATGCCGCTGGACAAGGACGGTAAGATCCGCATGGACTGTTCGTCCCCATGGGCCATGGCCGGGCTGATCAACCTGCGCGACAAGTTCGACGTGGCCTTCGGCAACGACGCCGACGCGGACCGCCACGGTATCGTCACCGCATCGGGCCTCATGAACCCCAACCATTACCTGGCCGTGGCCGTGTGGTACCTGTTCCGCCACCGCCCGCAGTGGTCGCCGCAGTGCGCCGTGGGCAAGACGCTGGTCACCAGTTCCATGGTGGACCGGGTGGCCGCGTCGCTGGGCCGCAAGGTGGTGGAGGTGCCCGTGGGCTTCAAGTGGTTCGTGCAGCCGCTGCTGGAAGGCAGTTGCGGCTTTGGGGGCGAGGAAAGCGCCGGGGCGTCCTTCCTGCGGCGCGACGGCACGGTGTGGACCACGGACAAGGACGGCCTGCTGCTGAATCTGCTGGCCGCCGAAATCATGGCCGTGGAAGGCCGCGACCCGGCGGAACTGTATGCCAGGCTCACCGAACAGTTCGGCGCGCCGCTGTACGAACGGCTGCAATCGCCCGCCGGGGCGGAACGCAGGGCCGTGCTCGCCAACCTGTCGCCCGACGTGCTCACCGCCACCGAACTGGCGGGCGCGCCCATCACCGCAATGCTGACGAAGGCCCCCGGCAACGGGGCCTCCATCGGGGGGCTGAAGGTCATCACCGACGACGGATGGTTCGCCGCGCGGCCCTCCGGCACCGAGGACATGTACAAGATCTACACCGAAAGTTTCAAAGGGCCGGACCACCTCAAGCGCATCCAGCAGGAGGCGGTGGACATCGTGGACCGGGCCTTCGCGGCGGCCGGGGTATAGGCGGCAGGCGGCACGGCGTTGCGCCACCGCGCGAACGTCGCATGGCGCGGTAACGCTCATTGACCCCGCCACCGCTCGCGGCTATGTTCGTCAGCAATTCCGAGGGGCGACGCCGGAGTGCGTCGATATTGTTCGCGTTACGGACCGCAACGCGTTTACCGGGCATCCATCAGGCCGCCGCCCCACGCTGGCGCGGCGGCGAAACCACGGCGCGGCAAGCGCGCAGGCAGAAGGACGTTCCGATGAAATTCCTGGTCGTTGACGACGACTTCGACAGCCGCAGACTGGTCCAGAAGATCCTTCACCCCTTCGGGTATGTCGACATCGCCACCGACGGCGAGGAAGGCGTGCAGGCGTTCCGTTCCGCCCTCAAGGACGGCGAACCCTACGACGTGGTCACCCTCGACATCCTCATGCCCAACGCCGACGGGCAGCAGGCCCTGCGCGAAATCCGCGAGATCGAGAAGGAAGAGGGCGTCGCCCCCGAAAAGGCCGTGAAGGTCATCATGATCTCGGGCCTCGACGATTCGCAGGAAGTGCACGACGCCTTCTTTCTGGGCGACGCCGTCAGCTTCATCGTAAAGCCCATCCGCCGCCAGCTGCTGCTGGACGAAATCGAAAAGCTCGGCGTACACCTCGAAAAGACGGAAAAGTAGGCGCGCCGACGCCCTCTTTTCAATGTGTCGCGGCACTTGCGGGCCGCGCCGTGTCCGGCTATTACCGGTGCACCGGCGTGCTGGCCGCGCCCTGCGCCGTTCGCTACAGCGCCACACACCGCAGCCGGGCCGTGACCGCCGCGCCCGCGCCGCGCATTCCACACACCCCCATTGGCCCCCACCACAGGCCGAACCTTTCCAGGAGGCACACATGTCCATTCCCGCCGACCTGCTCTACACCGACACCCATGAATGGGTGCGCATCGAGGGCGACGAGGCCGTCATCGGCATCACCCAGTTCGCCCAGGAACAGTTGGGCGACCTGACCTTCGTGGACCTGCCCGCCGTGGGCGACACCCTGGCCACCGGCCAGGAAATGGGTTCGGTGGAATCGGTGAAGGCCGCCAGCGAACTCTACTCGCCGCTCGCCGGCACCGTCAGCGCCGTCAACGACGCCCTGTCCGGCGCGCCGGAACTGGTGAACCAGTCGCCCTACACCGACGGCTGGATGGTGCGCGTGAAGCTGGACGGCAAGCCCGAGGGCCTGCTCTCCGCCGCCGACTACGAAGCCGTCGTCGCGCGCGAAGCCCACTAGCGGCAAGGAGCAGCCCATGCCGTTCATCCCGCACTCCCCAGAGGAGGTCCGGGAAATGCTCTCCGTCATCGGCGTGCAGAGCATCGAGGATCTTTTCGTCGATATTCCGGCAGAGATGCGCCCGCGCAGCTTCGAGCTGCCCCTGGGCCTCAGCGAGATGCAGGTGCTGGCCAAGATGGAAGAACTGGCCGCCCGCAACCGCACCGACGTGGTCAGCTTCCTGGGCGGCGGCTTCTACAGCCACCACATTCCGGCCGCCGTGGACGCGCTGGTCTCGCGCGGTGAATTCTACACCGCCTACACCCCCTACCAACCCGAAGCCTCGCAGGGCACCCTGCAAGCCATCTTCGAGTACCAGACGGCGGTGTGCCGCCTGCTGGACATGGATTGCGCCAACGCCTCCGTGTATGACGGCGGCTCGGCCATCTTCGAGGCCATGATGATGGCCGTGCGCGCCACCAAGCGCCGCAAGCTGGTCATCGACGAAGCGGTCAGCCCCATCTGGCGCACCATGCTGGCCTCGTACACGTCCAACCTCTCGCTGGACCTGGTCACCGTGCCGCAGGTGGACGGCAGGTCGGACCTGGCCGCCCTGAAGGCCGCCGTGGACACCGGCTGCGCCGCCGTGGTGGTGCAGAACCCCAACTTCTTCGGGGTGGTGGAGGACTTCACCGACCTCTTCGCCCACGCCCGCGCGCAGAAGGCCGCGTCGGTCATCTCGGTGTACCCGGTCATGCAGTCGGTGCTGAAGACGCCCGGCGAAATGGGCGCGGACATCGCCGTGGCCGAAGGCCAGTCGCTGGGCCAGCCCCTGAGCTTCGGCGGGCCGTACCTCGGCATCATGACCTGCACCAAGGACATGGTGCGCCAGATGCCCGGCCGCATCGTGGGCCGCACCAACGACATCGAAGGCCGCACCGGCTACGTGCTCACGTTGCAGGCGCGCGAACAGCACATCCGCCGCGCCAAGGCCACGTCCAACATCTGCTCCAACCAGGCCCTGTGCGCCCTGCGCACGCTGGTGCACCTGTGCCTGCTGGGCCCCGAGGGGCTTGTCCGCACGGCGGAACTTTCCATGGAACGCGCCCGCTACGCCATGGAACGGCTGACCGCCATCGCCGGGGTGCGCCCGCTGAACACCGCCCCCTTCGGCAACGAGTTCGCCGTGCGGCTGCCCGTTCCCGCCTTCGAGGCGGTGGACCGGCTCACCGCGCGCGGCTACGTGCCCGGCTTTCCCGTGGGACGTTACTACGCGGGCATGGACGACGTGCTGCTGGTGGCCTGCACCGAAAAGAACAGCTTCGAACAGGTCGGCATTCTGGCCGAAATGCTGGGAGGTATCCTGTGAAGACCGCCTTCGCCGCATCCGTTCCCGGCCGCACCGCCTGCCTGCCCGCCGAGCCGAAGAAACATGCCGCCGACATGCTGCCCGCGAACCTGCTGCGCGCCAAGCGCCCCGCCCTGCCCGAACTGGGCGAGCTGGACGTGGTGCGCCACTTCACGCGGCTGTCGCGCCTGAACTTCGGGGTGGATTCCAATTTCTACCCCCTCGGCTCATGCACCATGAAGTACAACCCCAAGTTCACCGAACAGGTGGCCGCCCTGCCGGGCTTCACCCGGCTGCACCCGCTGATGGCCCAGTTGAAGGGCGCGGGCCAGTACGCGCAGGGCGCGCTGGAGGTGATGTGGGAGACCGAGCGCCTGCTGTGCGAGATCACCGGCATGCGCGCGTTCACCCTGCACCCCATGGCGGGCGCGCACGGCGAGCTTACCGGGGCCATGCTCATCGCCGCCTATCACAAGGACAAGGGCAACCGTAAGACCAAGGTCATCTGCCCGGATTCCGCCCACGGCACCAACCCCGCCTCGGCCGCGCTGGCCGGGTACGAGGTGATCAACATCGAGTCGAAGGACGGCATGGTCGATCCGGACGCGCTGGAAGCCGCCCTGACCGACGACGTGGCCGCCCTGATGATGACCTGCCCCAACACCCTGGGGCTGTTCGAAAACCACCTGCCGCGCATCGTGGAAAAGCTGCGCGCGGTGGACGCCCTGCTGTACTACGACGGCGCCAACCTCAACGCCATCCTCGGCAAGATGCGCGTGGGCGACGTGGGCTTCGACGTGGTGCACCTGAACCTGCACAAGACCTTCGCCACCCCGCACGGCGGCGGCGGCCCCGGCGCCGGTCCGGTGGGCGTCAGCGAACGGCTGGTGCCGTACCTGCCCGTCTCGCGGGTGGAAAAGCTGCACGACGGCCGCTACTACCTGAACTACGACCATCCCAAGTCCATCGGCTTCATGGCCCCGTTCTACGGCAACTTCGGCGTGCTGCTGAAGGCGTATGCCTACATCCTGCGCCTGGGCGGCGAAGGGCTGGAACGCGTTTCGGAATACGCGGTGCTCAACGCCAACTACCTGCGCAAGCGGCTGGAAAAGGTGCTGGAAATCCCGCACGACCGCATCTGCATGCACGAGTTCGTGGCGTCCGCCTGCAACCACGCCGAATGCGGCATCCGCGCGCTGGACGTGGCCAAGGCCCTGCTGGACAAGGGCTACCACGCCCCCACCATCTACTTCCCGCTCATCGTCAAGGAATGCCTGATGTTCGAGCCCACGGAAACCGAGAGCAGGCAGACGCTCGACGAATTCGCGGACGACCTCATCGCCATTCTGGAATCGGCGGCGCAAAACCCCGACGCGCTGCACGCGGCCCCGGTGAACACGCCGGTGCGCAGGCTGGACGAGACGGCGGCGGCCCGCAACATGGTGCTGACGGATGACGCCTAGCGCCCACTACGACATGATCATACTCGGAGGAGGGCCCGGCGGAAGCCGGGCCGCCTTCGATGCGGCGGCGCGCGGGCTTTCCGTGGCGCTGGTGGACCGTGACGGCCTGGGCGGCACCTGCCTGAACCGGGGATGCATCCCCACCAAGCTGCTGCTGGGGGCCACCGCCGCCCTGCCGCTGCTGGAAGCGCAGAAGAAGCTGAAAGCCGCCGACGGGCACATCGCCTTCGACCTACCCGCCCTGCAACAGCGCAAGGACAGGTACGTCAAGGGCACCCGCCAGGCGCTGGAAAAGCGCCTGAAGGCGGCGGGCATCGCCGTGTACGCGGGCGAAGGGCGGGTGACCGCCGCGCCGCCCACAGATAACCCGGCCGACGGGGATGGCGAGCTGACCGTCGCCGCCGTGCAGGCCGACGGCACCACGCAGGAAACCCGGCTGGCCTGGGGTACCCTGATCGTGGCCACCGGCTCCACTCCGGCCAGCTTTCCCGGCCTTGCCGCCGACGGCGCGGCGGTGCTCGACTCCACCGCGCTGCTCGATGTGACCGAGGCCCCGGAAAGCCTCATGGTGGTGGGCGGCGGGGCCATCGGCCTGGAGATGGCCGACTTCTTCTCCCGCCTTGGCACGCGCATCACCATCGTGGAAGGCATGGGCCGCCTGGCCCCCACCGAGGACCCCGAAGTGGGCGACACCCTGCGCAAGGTCTACGCGCGCGAGGGGTGGGCCATCCACACCGGGCGCAAGGTGGCCTCGCTGGCGACCGTGAACGAGGGGGATGGGGGGACCGGCTGCAAGGCCGTTCTGCGCTTCGAGGACGGCGAGGAGTTGACCGCGCAGAAGGCCCTGCTGGCCGTGGGCCGCCGCCCGGCGTCCGCCGGAATCGGCCTTGACGTGCTGGGCGCGACCCTGCGCGGGCCGGGCTGGGTGCAGACCGACGACTGCCTGCGCGCGGCCCCGCGCGTGTACGCCATCGGCGACGTGAACGGCCGCACCCTGCTGGCCCACGCGGCGGACCACCAGGCCCGCTACGCGGTGCGCCACGCCTGCGGCGCGACTGCAACGGCCTACGACGCGGGCGTGATGCCCGCGTGCGTCTATGGCCACCTGGAAGCGATGCGCGTCGGCCCTACCGTGGAAGAATTGAAGAATGCGGGATTTTCCCCCCGTGTTTCCCGCTCCATGCTCATTGCCAATCCCATTGCGCAGGCGTATGGAACGACGCAGGGTTTCGTCAAGATCGTCTGGGTTGACGGGCGCATCCGGGGCGTGACCGCCGTGGGACACGGCGTGTCGCATCTGGTGACGCTGGCGGCCGTGCTTGCGGGAGGGAGCGGCGCGGCCACGGGCTGGACCGCGCACGACGCGGGCTCTGTCATTTTCGCCCATCCGACGCTGGATGAAGCTCTGGAAGCCGCCATGGAGGCTCCGCAAGAGTCCGCGTGACGGCATGCGGCCCATGAAAAATCGGAAACTTTGTGTATAAAATGCAGAAATGGTCTTGTCACGACCATGTTTTGTCGGTAACTTGCACAATATGAAGATAATTCCGGGCTGGAGTTTTTACCCTGCGTCAACATCAGCTATTTTGGAGGCTCCCATGAAAATCGCGAAACTTCTGACTCTGGTCGCGGCGCTCATGCTCGTCTGCGCCGCTCCGGCCTTCGCCGCCGGTCAATCCACCCTTGTTCCCAAAATCGCCAGCTTCGACTTCTTCGTGGACTACTCCGGGTCCATGATGATGTCGCACGAGAAGGTCGGCAAGAACAAGATGGAACTGACCAAGAAGCTGCTCTCGGCCATCAACGCCAAGATCCCGGCGCTGGGCTACGAAGGCGGCCTGCACACCTTCGCTCCGTCCACCGAAATCCAGCCCGTGGCCGCGTGGGACAAGGCGTCCTATGAAAAGGCCATCAAGAAGCTGAACGAAAACGAAGACACCTTCGCCCGCCTGACCCCCATGGGCACCGGCCTGCAGAAGGCCACCTACGCCAAGGCCATGAAGCGCAAGGCCGCCATGATCATGGTCAGCGACGGCGAATCCAACCTGGGTTCCGACCCGGTGGCCGAAGCCAAGATGCTGCTCTCCACCAACCCCGGCCTGTGCCTGCACGTCATCTCCATGGCCGACAAGCCCGCCGGTCAGGCCACCCTTGACGCCATCGCCAAGCTGAACGGCTGCGCCGTTACCGCCAAGGGCCCCGAACTGCTGGCCAACGAAGCCGCCCTCGACAAGTTCGTGCGCGACGTCTTCTACGAAGAAAAGGCCGCCCCCGCCGCCGCCGCCGCTCCCATGGACGAAGTGATCGTGCTGCGCAGCATCCAGTTCGCCCTGAACTCGGCCAAGCTGGACGCCACCGCCACCAGCATCCTGGTGGAAACCGCCGCCATCCTGAAGTCCAAGAAGGGCTCGGTTGAAGTCGCCGGTCACACCTGCAGCCTCGGCACCGACGAATACAACCAGAAGCTGTCCGAAGCCCGCGCCAAGTCGGTCAAGGACTTCCTGGTCAAGCAGGGCGTGGAATCCTCGCGCCTGATCACCAAGGGCTACGGCGAGTCCATGCCCAAGTACGACAACAGCACCGAAGAGACCCGCAAGCTGAACCGCCGGGTCGAACTCTCCTTCCTCAAGTAGCACAACGGACCATGAAGGCCCGGTGGGGAAACCCGCCGGGCCTTTCCGCAAACGGAGACGAAGTCGATGAAGCAAGGCCGCATCGCGATGGCCGCAAAGGCCCTGACGCTGCCCGTCACTCTGGCCCTGGTCCTGGCCGGGGCTGTCTGCGTTTCTCCGGCAGGCGCGGCGGATACCGCCGCCACCGCCTCCCCGGCGCAGCAGACGAAGAAGGCCGCCGCCCAGACCACGGGCAAGACGGCCGACAAGACCGCCAAGGCCGCCACGCAGAAGCCTGCCCAGACCGGCAAGACCGCTTCCAAGACCACTCAGGTGGCCAAGGTGGCTCCTGCCAAGAAGTCCGCGGGCGACACCATCGAGGAAGTGCACAACAAGCTCGATACCCTGGCCCGCGCCAAGCTGCGCCACATGAACGAAAGTCTGCGTCCCTGCCAGACCCGCAAGGACGTGGTGCAGAACGGCCACGAATTCGTGGCCCGCTATCTGGCCGTGGACCCCGACTCGCTCTCCACCGACGTGCACGACGCACAAGGCCCCGGCGCCAAGTACGTGGGGCTCATCGTCTACCACGAGCAGGAATTCGAAAGCCGCGCCGCCACCAAGGAAGCCGCCCTTGCGGGCGACTTCACCATGGTCAAGGCCCGCCGCGTCACCGAGATCATCCGCTACGACAAGGGCAAGTGGATCGACTGACGCTTCCGCCCGCTTCAGCCCGCCGTTTCACGCCGCACGGATGTTCGTCCGTGCGGCGTTTGCGTTTGCACGGGCGCACGGTCAGGGCGGCTGGCCGTCATCCGCGCACGCATCCTTCACCCGGCATGCGCCGTACCAGCAGCTTCCGGCATTCCCCCGCATTTTGCGCATGATTCCGGCGCATGGCGCTGGATCACTTTTTTTCTCACGTCCCCTTGACGGATCGGCCCCGCGCTGCCATAAGTGATACCAGAAATCATTACTAACAACTCTTTTCAAAGGAGTCATCGAACATGAGCTGCCCCACCCAACAGGAATACCCCGCCTCCGCCATCGTCGGCCGCCCGGTCAAGCCTTTCACCATGGATACCTACGATCCCACCGAAGGTTCCTTCGGCCAGGTTTCCCTGGAAAAATTGCAGCAGGACCGCAAATGGACCGTGCTGGTCTTCTACCCGGCCGACTTCACCTTCGTGTGCCCCACCGAACTGGCGGACCTTGCCGAACGCCACGCGGCGCTCAAGGAACTGGGCGTGGAAGTGATCTCGGTGTCCACAGACACCAAGTTCTCGCACCTGGCCTGGCGCAATTCCGAACGCCTGCTGGAGAACGTGCGCTACCAGATGGCCGCCGACCCCACCGGAACGGTTTCGCGCTACTTCGGCGTGTACGATGAAAGCGCGGGCACCGCCCTGCGCGGCACCTTCATCATCAACCCGGAAGGGGTGCTGGTGGGGTCCGAGGTGAATTTCTACAACGTGGGCCGCAACGCCGCCGAACTGGTGCGCAAGATGCAGGCCAACAAGCACCTGCGGGACCATCCGGCCGAAGTCTGCCCCGCCCGCTGGGAACCCGGCGCCCGCACCCTGACCCCCTCGGCCAAGTCGGTGGGCAAGGTGTACGAAGATCTCAACCCCTAGCGCGCACCCTGCGGCAGCCATGCAACGTCGGCCGCCGCACCAGACTCCAACGCCATGCAGGCAACGGGGCACGACGCAGGTCGCGCCCCGTTTGCATTTGCCGGGCGCGGGCGCGGATGGATGACGAACCAAGGATGTCTGCCGACGGCAGCCCCTTGCCTCGTCCCGTCAGCGGCCATAGTTGAAGGATGGGCGCGCGAACGCGCCCGGGAGGGCACATGACCAACCGGCAGGACTCGGTACGGGGAATGGACGCGCAGCAGGACGCCGCGGCCACGCCGCGCGGATTCAGGGAAGTGCTGCTTTCGCCGGGCGATTGCAGCGGGTGCGGGGCATGCACGGAACTGGCGCCCGACATCGTCGGGTGGCGCGAAGGGGATGAACGGCCGTTTCTGGTCAGCGACGTGGCCCCGGACGGGGTGCTCACCGAACTGATGGCCTTCTGCCCGGAAGGCTGCTTCGAGGATGGCGACGCATCCTGACGCGGGCCTGCGCGGCGGTCCGGGTCAACTCCTGTTGACCGTCAGCCACGCCGCAATCTCCGTGCGGGTGGCCTCGGAATCCTCCAGCAGACCCAGCCATTCCCGGCGGGCCACGGCCAAGTCTTCGTTGCGGCAGGCCAGATCAAGGGCGGAGGCCCGGTGGTGCAGGCGCGACGCGCCGATGGTGGCGGAGGCCCCCTTCAGGCTGTGCGCCAGCCGGGCAAGGTCGTCCAGCCGCCCTTCTCCCAGTGCGGCCTGCATCTTGGCCAGCCGGTCGACGAAGTCGGGCAGGAAGGTATCGAGCAGCAGCGTGAGGAATTCGTGGTCGCCTTGCAGGCGGTGCAGCACGGCATCGATGTCGAAGACGGGATGGAGGGCGGGCTCGCTCATGGGACACTCATGGAGGATTGCCGGGCCGCGCCACTGGCGGACATCCCGCCGGAATGCGGGCGCGGTGCCGAGGTTCATCGGCCAACCTACGGCAATACGCCCCTCGTCCGCAAGTGGGTACCCCTCACGAGGCTCTTTCCATCAATATTTGCAATGCGAAAACCACCCCTTGCGGGGTGGTTTTTCATGTTTTGCGCCGTGCAGCCGCAACCCCGGCGACGCGGACAAGGCCACCGGCAACGGCTGCCCTGCCCGCACGCCGGAAAAACGGGGCTACGGCAGATATTCCACAGGGGTCGGCGGCAACGCCGGATCGGGCACGTCGCCCCTGTCCATGCCGCGCCGGAACATGTCGCGCGAGCGCTTCATCTCTTCCAGGGCATTGGCCTGGGCGGCCTCGCGGGCATACAAGTCCGCCGACTGCGGGCCAAGGGCCAGTTCGTCCGCGCGCAGCAGTTCGACGCGCGGGCGCACCACCCGGAGCACCTCGAACCTGTCCGTGGTCCAGCCGGACCACGCGGCGCGGGCCGCGTCGCCGTCACGGGCGGCGATGGCGGCGATGCCCGCCCAGAACCTGGCGTACTGGGCCGCGCGCCAGTCGTTCATCAGCGGCGCAAGCACGGCCTGGGCCGCCGCATGGTCGCCCTTGCGGTACAGGGCATAGCCGTGGCGCACCCCGGCCTGCCAGTCGGACGGATCTTCGGCCGTCACCTGCGCGTAGGCCGTGGCGGCCTCTGCATAGCGGCCCTGCTCCAGCAACTGCGAAGCCTGCATGCTTTTCCCGGAACACCCGGCCACAAGGGTTGCCGCAACAACAAGAGCCACAAGGACGGAAATACCGCGCAACCTGTTCATGCTGCCTCCCTGGCGGGCTACATGCCGCGCCGGATCAACCCGAACTTCTTCAGCTTGTATTGCAGGGTGCGACGGCTGATGCCCAGCGCGTCCGCCGTGCGTTCCCGATGCCCCCCGTGCACTTCCAGCGCGCGCAACAGGGCATCGCGTTCCGCGTCGTCCAGCGAGCCGGGGTAGGCCCCCGGCACGCCCCCGCCGCCGTACCCCCCGGCCATGGGAGCATCGCCCTCGCCGGGCCAGCCCGCATCGCCGCGCGGCGCGCCCGCCATGTCCGGCCTGTCCGGCCTGTCTGCACGGTCCGGCCTGTCGAACCGTTCGGACCTGTCCGGCCTCTCTGGCCTCTCTGGCCGGACCATTCGGTCCTGCCACCTTTCGGGACGGTCCGCCAGCACCTGCGAGGGCAGCGATTCGGGGCCCAGCGTATCCGAACGGCTGAGAATCAGCGACCGCTCCAGCACGTTTTCCAGTTCGCGCACGTTGCCGGGCCAGGCATAGCGCATCAGCGCGTCGAGAAATTCCGGGTTCACGCTGCGGATGCCCTTCTTGTTCTTGCGGCACAGCCGTTCCAGCAGGCGTCCTGCCAGCATGGGCAAATCCTCCAGCCGGTCGCGCAGGGGGGGCGAAACCACCTCCAGCACGTTCAGCCGGAAAAAGAGATCCTCGCGGAATTCGCCCGCCTCCACCGCGCGTTTGAGGTCGCGGTTGGTGGCCGCGATGATGCGCACGTCCACGGGCACCGGGCGCACCGCGCCCAAGGGCTCCACCACTCGCTCCTGCAGGGCGCGCAGCAGCTTGGACTGCAATTCCAGCGGCAGTTCGCCGATCTCGTCGAGGAACAGCGTGCCGCCGCGCGCCAGTTGGAAGCGCCCCGGCTTGTCGCGCACGGCCCCGGTGAACGCGCCCTTCATGTACCCGAACAGTTCGCTTTCCAGCAGGTGGCCGGGCAGGGCCGCACAGTTCACCTTCACCAGGGGCTGGGCGGCGCGGTTGCTGGCGTCGTGCAGGGCCTGGGCGACCAACTCCTTGCCGGTGCCCGATTCGCCCATGATCAGGATGGTGGCCTCGCTGGGTCCGGCCTGCCGGATGAAGTCGCGCACCCGGCACATGGCCTGGCTGGCCCCCACGATGGGCGCGGTGGGGTCGTCGTCGCTCAGGCGGCGGCGCAAATTCTCGTTCTCTTCCATCAGCCGTCCGAAATCCCACGCCTTCTCCAGCACGGCCGTCAATTCCTCGTTGTCGGCGGGCTTTGTCAGGTAGTCGAAGGCGCCCTTCTTCATGGCCACCACGGCGGAGCCCACCGTGCCGAAGGCGGTCAGCATGACCACGGGCAGACCGGGATACATGTCCTGGATGCGGGCCAGCGTTTCCTGGCCGTCCATGCCGGGCATGCGCATGTCCAGCAGCACCACGTTCACGCGGTCCTGGGCCAGCAGTTCCAGCCCTTCCTCGCCGGAACCGGCCTCTTCCACGCTCCAGCCGCTGTCCTCCATGACGGCGCGGACCATCAGCCGGTGCCCTGGCTCGTCGTCGATGACCAGAAGTCGCTTCATCGTCTGTCCTCGGTTATGTCGATGACCGTATCCGTGGCGGACTGGTCCGTGGTGGATTGTCTGGAGGCGGCATGATCGTGGCCGGTCCCGCCCCGCCCTTCCCGGCCGGACATGGCCATGTCGAAGGCCGCCGCGCCGGGGCATCCGCCCGCCGGAATATCCGTGCCGTGGTCAAGCGGGTCGCCGCCCTCCGGCGCATCCATTCCCCCTGCTCCGCCGGGCCGGGCGGCGTGCCCCGCCCCCGGAAAGAACAGCGCCACCGTGGTGCCGCGCCCCACCTCCGAATCGATCTGCGCCCGGCCGCCGTGGTCGCGCATGGTCTTGTGCACCAGGGCAAGGCCAAGGCCGGTGCCCTTCTTCTTGGTGGTATAGAACGGCTCGAAGGCCTGTTCCCGCTGCTCGCGGCTCATGCCGGGGCCGGTGTCGCGCACGAACACCCACACCCCGCCGTCGGAGGCCATGGACGAAATGTGGATCTCGCGCCCGCCCTCGCCGTCGGGCCGAGGGCACTGCGACAGGGCGTCCAGGCTGTTCAGGACGAGGTTCAGCAGGGCCTGCTTCAGGGCGTCCTCGTCGGCCATGACCAGGTCGGGCCCCAGGCTGGTGCGCATGCGCACCCCCAGCTTGCCCGCGTCGAAGCGCACCAGGCTTTCCAGTTCCGCCGCCAGCTGGCCCAGGCTCACCTGGTGCGGCTCGATGGCGCGCGGCTTGGCCAGGTACAGCAGATCGGTGATGACCCGGTTCAGCCGGTCGGCCTCGCGCACCATGGTCTGGGCGTAGTTCTCGTCCGGCTGCCTGCCCGCCAGCTTCTTGGCGAAATACTGGGCGAAGCCGCGCAACGCCGAGAGCGGATTGCGGATCTCGTGCGCCACCCCCGCCGCCAGCGTGCCCACGGCGGCCAGCTTTTCCGCCTCGCTCAGGCTCTTTTCCAGTTCGCGGATCTGGGTGCGGTCGCGGATGATGACCAGCCGGTCGTGCTCCTCGTCGCTTTCACGGATGGGCAGGGTGAGGATTTCCAGATGCGCGCCGTCCACGGTGCGGTTGGTCCAGCCGGGGGTGGCCCCGCTGTCCGGCCCGGCGATGCACCCGGCGATTTCGGGCGGCAGGTCGGCAACGTCCGTGCCCGCAAGGCTGCCGTCGCGGGCCTTCAGGATGTCGTGGGCGGCCGGGTTGGCCGCGCGCACCACGTTGTCTTGGGTGATGGTCAGCAGGCCGTCGGGCAGGTTGTCCACCAGCCTGGCCTGGAAACGTTCCAGCACGGCTGCGCGGCCCGCCTGCTCGCGGCGCTTCAGGAAGCTCATGGTCAGCACCCAGATGAACACCGCCGCCGCCAGGATGTAGGCTGCCTGGAACAGCGCGTTCTGGCGGAAGCCCCGGTACACGGCGAGGTGCTTGGCCATGTCCAGCCCCACCACCAGGAAGGTGGGCAACTGGTTGGGGTCGTCGGGCGCAAAGTCCTCCTGCCCGAAGGGGCCGGAAACATGCGGCTGCGCCCCGTCGCCCGCGGCGTCGGAATGGGGTTGCCCCGTGCCGTCCATCTCCTGGTCATGCATCATGGTGTGGCTGCGGGGCAGGATGCGTTTGCCGTACACATAGGCGCTCAGTTTGCCGAAGGTGGCGCGGCCGTGCCACTCGCCCTTCTGGGCCAGGTCCTGCAACGCCTCGGGCGGGAAGACCAGCGTGCCGCCCGCCTCCTGCGTGGGACGCGAGGTGAGCACTCGCCCCCCCTGCCGGTCGATGATGCCCACGAACAGCACGTCGCCGCTCTGCTCCAGTTCGCGGAACAGTTCGGCCGTGCCGGGGCTGAACAGGCCGGGCCCGTTGGGCCGCATGAACAGCCCCCGCCGCAACGAGGTTTCCACCGCCTGCAACACCGACCGCGCGGTGAGGATGAGGTGTTGCGTGCCCGCCTCTTCCTGCCGGTTCAGGGTCTGCCCGGTGGAGACGATGAGCGAGAGCCCGATGGTCACCAGCGCCATCACCGCGATGATCAGGGTGCTGCGCTCGGTGTTCTTGTCGGCTATATCCATGAAATTTCCTTGGGATGCGTGCACCCGGCTGCACAAGAAACCGGGCGTGGGCGCACGCATGAAAACGCCGTGCCAACGTGTGCACACCATGATTTCATGCTGTTACGGAGGGCGCATTGCACAAACAGCCCGATAGCCATTCTTTATGTGCATAAAGTTGCACGCATCAGGAAAATGCGCAACCACCGTTTGCACGTGTGCACCCCGGACAGGCCGAGGCAGGGAGGGAAGCGAAGGGGAAAGGGAGGGAACGGAGCGGAATCATGCGGAGGCGGAAACTCCGGGCGGGCCGCCGGGGGTGCAGGGACGCGCCGGACTACTGCCCGGACTATTGCCCGGACTTCTGGCCGCTGCCCGCCGTGCCGTTGCCGTTGCCGCGCGCCGCGTCCTGCAAGCCTTCCAGCACGCGCAGCGGCATGCCGATGATCCCGCCCAGCAGGTCGAACACGGTGCTACCCAGGTTGCCCAGGGTGCCGGTGACGATGCCCGTCTGCCGCACGCTGGTTTCCGGCTTGCGCAGGTCGCCGTGGAAGCGGATGGGGAAGGTGGGCACGCGCACCAGCGAAACGTCGGTGGTGTAGTCGATGCGCTTTTTCGCCAGGTCCACCCAGCCCCGGCCCGCCATGGTCAGCAGCAGGCTGTTCAGGGTGAAGTCCTCGTTGTGCAGCACCCCGGTACGCATGTAGCCGCTGGCCCGCGCCTCGGAGAACGGGGTCTTGGACTGCTCCGGCGTGCTCGACTTGCCGCGCGTGCTGTAGAAGCCGTCGCGCACCTCGAAGGCCCAGGTGCCGGAAAGCGCGGCGGGCATGTCCAGTTCGGTGCGCAGGGGGCCCTGCACGTCCAGCACCAGCATGGCCTTGCCGCCCACGTAGTCCTTGCCCGCGAAGCGCAGCCCCACCGGTTCCAGTTCGAAGTCGCGCGCGTCCAGCACCAGGCGCGTGGCCAGCGCGTCGCCCGCCGTGGCGCGGATGCTGCCGCCCAGCGTGCCGCCATAGAAGCCCGAGGCGATGGGCCCCACTTCCAGTTGCCCGCCGCGCAGCAGGATGGGCGCGGTGAACCCGTCGAAGCGCAGTTGCTTGAACGTGCCGCTGCCCACCGACACGCGCCCGTCCGCATCGAACGCGCGCAGCCACGCATAGTGCAGCGGATCATTGGACGCCTGGGGTTCCGGCTCGCCGGGCGCGGGGTCCGGCAGCCGGGGCGCGAAATAGCGGTCCGCGTCGAAGCGGTCGGCGTGCAGGCTGAACCGCCACAGGGGGCGCTGTCCCGAAATGCGCGAGACGTTGCCCGATACGGACTGCCCGTCCAGCACCAGCCGGGCGTCGGAAAGATCGAAGGCGGCACCCGACTGCCGGAACTCCGTGGACAGTTCCGCCGTGCGCAGCGCGTTGTCGCCCATCTTCCATTCGGGCAGGCCCAGCCCGCGCAGGGTGGCGCGCGGGTCCGGGAAGCGGGCGGACAGCGTGCCCGCCCACGCGGCAACCTTGTTCAGGCCCGTGGCGCTCAGGGCCATGGTGCCCCTGGCGGCAAGGGCCTCCAGTTCCAGCCGGTCCGAACTCAGGGTGCCCACGTCGAAGTCGAAGCGGACAGGACCGGAAAAACGCGTCTCCACCGTGCGGTCGAGGCCGGTCAGCGCCGGTGGCAGGGACAGACGCAGCGTGGCGGGCAGCCGGTCGGCGGCCACGGGCAGGCCGGTGGCCGTGTCGAACAGCAGCGGGCCGGTGGCCGTGGCCTCCCAGTCCGTGCCGGTGGGGGTGCGCATGGCCGTCCGCCAGGCCCCGGTCCAGGCCAGGCGGGCGGGGGTCTTGCCGCCCGGCAGCCCCTGGCCGGAGGCTTCGCCCCGCAGGTCGAACCGGCTGAACGGCTGCCGCTCCAGCGCGCCGTTGCGCCACACCAGCAGGAAGCCGTCGTCGATACGGGCGTCCAGCGTGCCGCGCATGGAGGCCACCACGGCCCCCAGGGTATGGCCCTGCCCGCGCACGTCGGCCTTCAGCGCCAGCCGCCCGGCGGCGGATTCGCGCCCGCTGACGATGACCGCCGGGCGCGCCAGGGCCACGTCGGTTGCGGTGAACTGCAACCGGTAGTCATCCACGATGTCCAGCAGGGCCTTGGCAGTGCCGCCGTAGAACGAGGCGGCGGTAAACTCCAGCAGCGTGCCCTCGCGCGAGGGCGAGCAGCGGAAGGCCAGCCCGCCCGCGTCGAACTTCCAGCCGTGCGCCTTTTCCGCGCGCACGCGGATGTCGTAGCCCACATCGGGCAACTCGTCCGCCGGAGTGGCGGTCCCCTGCGGGGGGGGCTTGGCGGCGGCGTGGGGTTCGCCAGCAGCCCCCGCATCCGCTTCGACGGCGGGCGGCCCGGAATGGACCAGCGGGCGCGGATCGGCCCCGGCCAGTTCGGGCATCACCCTGTTCACGTCGATGTCCGCCCCGGCCACGTCGATGGCGATGACCGGCGCGGCGAAGTCAGCCACTCCGCCCGAGCCGTGCAGGGGCATGCCCAACACCTCGGCCCGCAGCACGGGCACGCGGAGCCCGTGCCGGTCAAGGGAAAATTCCAGATGCCCGGAAAGGGCGTCCAGCGCGTGCTGCAAGCCCACGGGCAGGTCGCGCGCAAAGCCGAACCAGCGCGGCAGGCTGAGCCGCCGCACCTCGGCCGTACCCCGCGCCGTCGCGGCGCCGGTGCCGAGTCCGCCCAGGCTGGCGGTCACCTCCACGGCGTCCTGCTCCAGTTGCAGGCGCGCGCCGGTGACGCGCGGGTCCGCGCCCCGCTCCACGTCGAACGGCACCGAAAGCTCGAAGGGCACGGGCTGCCCGCCCAGCGGCACGTGGCCGCGCGCCCGCGCCGTACCGTGGGCCTCGCCGGGCAGCAGGCTCCACAGGATGTCGCGCGCGCCGCCAACCGGCCCGGCAGTCTGTTCTCCGGGACCGGCGTGGGCGACGGCCGCCTCCAGCCCCAGGGTGCCGTTGACGCCCGGCGCCACGTCGTAGGCGCAGGACATGCGCAGCACGCCCGCCCTGCCCTGCGGGACTTTCCGGCCCGTGGCGTCGGCACGGGCGGTGCCATTGCCCTGCCCCGTTCCATTGCCGGAGCCCGTTCCATTGCCCGCCGGGGTACCGGCCCCACCGCGGTGGGGCATCACGTCCATCGCTCCCTGCAGCAGGTCGCGCAGCGCCTTCCAGCCGCCCCCAGGGGTGGTGAACGACACGTCCAGGTCGCGCAGCACGGCGGGGCGCGCCTGCGGCGCGGCAACCCATTCCAGGCTGCCGTGGCGCAGCGACGCCTCCGCCAGACGGCCGTTCCTGGCCACCAGGGCGGCATCCACGCCACGCGCGCGCGCCTGGGCGCCCGTGCCGGTGTTGCGCCATTCCAGGTCGGCATCGTCGATACGCAGCGACGCGGTACCCGTCAGCACCACCTGCGGAGAAAACCAGGGAGTGGAGGCCGGAGGGGACGGAGATTCGATGCGCGGCCCGTTTTCTGCGGGCGCGGGAGCGGGCGGCGGTACGGCATCGGCGGGGGAATCATCCCCCTCTTGGGAAGCGTCCGGCCCGGCCGCCCCGTCAGCGGTCAGGCGGCCCAGCAGGCCATCCCAGCCATTGCGCCCCTCGCCGTCGGTCAGCAGCACCAGGCGCGGCCGGTCCACCTCCACCCCGCGCACCTCCACCCGCCCGGAAAACAGGGGCGCCAGACGCAGGTTAAACCGCGCCTCGCCCACCCGCAGCAGCGGTTCCTGCCCGGCGAAGGTGGTGGCCTGCTCCATGACCACGTCGCGGGCCACCACCGTGGGGTCGGGGTCGAAGACCACCCGCACCCCGCCCTGCACCCGGCTTGGGTGCCCGGTAAGCCCGGTGAGCGTCTCGCCCAGCTGGCGCGCCGCCGCCTCCGAATCCACCAGCCTGCGCAACGCCGCATAGCCGCCGGCGGCGGCAAGCAGCACGATGCACAGGATGATCAGCAGGGGGCGCAAACGCATGGGGGTTCCGGTACGACGGTGTGAAGCGCGGCAAGCGGCGCGCGGCCGCCCGCAGACGGCCCATGCGGCTGGCCCGGCCGGGGGCCACCGGACGGCGCGTCTGCTCGCAGCGTGTCATGCTATAGCGAACCACCCGCGAAAACGCCACCCCCGGCGGGAGGAAACGGCGCCGCGCCCAGCATCACGGCCAGGTCTCCGGCGGGCAGCGGCGGAGCGTACAGGAACCCCTGGGCGTACCGGCAGCCCAGCGAGGCCAGGATTTCCGCCTGGGTGGGCGTTTCCACCCCTTCGGCCACGATCTCCAGCCCCAGATGCAGCCCCAGCGAGACGATGGACCGCACGATGGCCTGCCCGTCGCGGTCGTGCTCCAGCCCGGCCACGAAGCTGCGGTCGATCTTGATGGAATCCACCGGCAGCCGCTTCAGGTAGCCCAGCGAGGAATAGCCGGTGCCGAAGTCGTCCAGGCACAGCCGGATGCCCAGTTCGCGCAGTTGGGCCATGACCGTGATGGCCTGGCTGCCGTGACGCATCAGCACGCTTTCGGTCACCTCGAAGCGCAGCGTGCGCGGGTCGGTGCCGGTGCGCTCCAGCAGGGTTTCCACGGCGTGGGGCAGGCCCGGCTGCATGAACTGGCGGCCGGAAATGTTCACGTGCACCACCCCCGGCGGGGGCAGGCCCGCATCGCACCAGCGGCGCAACTGCGCGCACACCTCTTCCAGCGCGAAGGCCCCGATGGAGGTGATCAGCCCGGTGTCCTCGGCCACGGGCACGAACTCGGCGGGCGAGATGTCGCCCCCTTCGGTGCGCGTCCAGCGCAGCAGCGCTTCCACCCCGTGCAGGCCGCCGTCTTCCAGCGCCACCACGGGCTGGTAGTGCAGGCGCATTTCCTGCCGTTCCACGGCGCGGCGCAGGTCGGTCTCTATGGTCAGCAGGCGCAACGCCTCTTCACGCATGCGCTTGTTGAACACCTTGAAGCGCGACTGGCCCTGCTCTTTCGCGCGGTACATGGCGGTGTCCGCGTCGCGCACCAGTTCTTCGGGCGTGGTGTACTGGTCGGTGCGCAGCACGATGCCGATGCTGGCCGTGGTGAACACCTCGTGCTGGCCGATGCGCACCGGCTCGGCCAGGTGCGCCCGGATGCGCCGGGCCACGCGCACGGCCGTGCCGCGCGTGGGGGTTTCCTCCAGCAGCACGCCGAACTCGTCGCCGCCGAAGCGGGCCACGGTGTCCACGTCGCGCACGCACTCGCGCAGTTTCCCGGACACCACCTTCAGCAGGGCGTCGCCCACGTCGTGGCCCAGGCTGTCGTTGATGACCTTGAACCGGTCAAGGTCCAGGTACAGCATGGCGAAGGTGTAGTTGCGGCGGCGCGCGGCGCGCTTCAGGGCCATTTGCAGGCGGTCGTGGAACAGCAGGCGGTTGGGCAGGCCGGTGAGCGGGTCGTGGAAGGCCTGGTGTTCCAGGCGTTCGCGGCTTTCGTGGCCCAGGGTGACGTCTTCCAGAAAGCCCTCGTAGTACATGGTGGCCCCGTCGGCCCCCGGCACGCGCCGGGCGTTGACCGACAGCCAGACGAGTTCGCCCCCCTTGCGCCGGGCGCGGAACTCGAA
Organism: Nitratidesulfovibrio sp. D1; assembly: GCF_051133415.1. Taxonomy (NCBI): domain Bacteria; kingdom Pseudomonadati; phylum Thermodesulfobacteriota; class Desulfovibrionia; order Desulfovibrionales; family Desulfovibrionaceae; genus Nitratidesulfovibrio; species Nitratidesulfovibrio sp. D1. The sequence goes on from NZ_JBPGNZ010000005.1 coordinate 76,592, forward strand.
GGCGGTGACCTGCCCGTGCTCCTCCATCCGGGCCACGAACTCGTCGCGGCGGGCCGGGTCCACGTACATCCCGTCTCCGATGGATACCACGCTTTCCAACAGGTCCTGCACCCCGTCGTAGCCCAGGATGCGGGCCATGGCCGGGTTCACGCTGAGGAAGCGCCCTTCCGGCGTGCTCTGGAAAATGCCTTCCAGGGCCTGCTCGAAGATGCCCCGGAAGCGCGACTCGGCCCGGCGCAGGGCCTGCTCCACGGTGCGGCGCTCGGCGTTTTCCAGCATCAGCTGGGCGTTGGCGCGGCTCAGTTCGCGGGTGCGTTCGCGCACCTTGCGCTCCAGCAGGCCGTGGGCGCGGTGCAGGGCCTCCTGGGCGCGCCGTCGCTCGGTCACGTCGCGCACCAGGCAGATCCCGTAGGTGGTGCCCAGCACCTGCCGCCGCACCAGCGAAAGTTCCACCCAGCAGGGGGTGCCGTCGCGCCGCACGGCGGCCACCTCGCCCGAGCGCAGGGCCATCCCCGGCCCGGGCGGGTATGCGCCCTCCGGAGGCACGGCGGCGGGAGCGGGCAACGGACAGGATACTCCGGGCATGGGCTGGCCCGGCACGTCCGCCCCGGCCAAAAAGGCCAGCAACGCCGCGTTGTCGTGCACCTCGGGCTCGGGCTCCACGTCCTCGCCGTCCTCGGTCTCGAAGGCGAATTCATGGATGGGCGGAGAGGGCGCGTCCGGCGCCACGAACCCGAACACCTCGCACACCGGCTTGCCGTCGGGGTCGGCGTCAAGGCCGAACATCTCGCACAGGGCCGCGTTGCTGCGCAGCACCAGGCCCTGCGGGTCCGTGACCAGCAGCCCGTCGGCCATGCCCGCCACGATGGTGGAAAGCTGCTCCAGCGCGCCGCCCAGTTCCGCCGTGGCCTGGCGGACCGAATCCTCCAGCCCTTCCACCAGTCCGGCCAGGTCGCGGGACATGGTGTCCATGGCGCGGGAAAGGTCGCCGATCTCGTCGTTGGCCTTCAGGGCGGGCAGGTCGGGCGGGGCGGAAAAGTCGTGCGCGGCCACCCGGCGGGCCTGGTCGGTCAGGCGCATGAGCGGCCGCGAGATGGAATGCAGCAGCACCCACGCCCCCACCGCGCAGGCGGCGAAGAAGGCCAGCCCCAGCCCCTGCTGGCGCAGGATGGCGCCGTCGATGTATTCGCTGATGCGCCCCCGGTCCATGCCGATGTGCACGAAGCCGCCCACGCCGGAAAAGACCGGCATGGTCACGTGCATCACCTCGCGCCCGGCCCCGCCTGCCGGTTCATCCAGATACAGCCGGTCGCGCAACACGGTGACCTCGTTCATGCGCGCGCCCGCCAGCGATGCCGCCAGTTCGCGCACCGGCTCGGGCACCACGGGCACGAAGGTGTGCGCCACGGTCTCGCCCCGGCCGTCCACCACCAGCACGTAGGACACCCCGTCGATGCCCAGGAACTGGTCGATGCGCGACTGCACGGTGATCACGTCGCGCCCGATCAGGCTTTCCAGGTCCGCCCCGGCGATGGCGCGGGCGATGGCCAGGGCCTTGCTTTCGTATTCGCGGATCAGCAGGGTGTGCAGGGTCCAGCCGGAATAGATGGACGTGACGGCGGCGTACACCCCGAACAACACGATAAGCCCCCGCAGGGTGCGCCCGAACAGGCGCGAGCGCCTCATCGCCGCCACTCCGAAAAGTCGGGCAGGTCCACGGGCACCCCGCCGCGCACGGTGGTGAAGCGCACCAGCCCCACCCCCTGCTGCGTGGGGGTGCAGCGGTACGGCAGGCCGATGCCCAGGTCGTGCCCGTCAAGCCCGGCCAGGGCCGTTTGCAGCCCGGCGGGCGACGGGTCCGGCCCCATGCGCTCCAGCGCCAGCACCACCAGCCGGGCCGCCAGGTACCCCTCGAAGCTGATCTCGCCGGGAGTCGGGGCCTGCGCCGCCTGCTCCCCCGGTGTGCCCGGTGCGCCGGTCACGCCAAGCTGGGGGGACGGATCGCCGCCCGGCAGGGCCATCACCTCGGGCGCACCGGCCATTTCCGCGAAATCGCGGCGGTAGTCCACGGCGGCGGGCAGGTCGCCGTTCCACGGGGGCACCACCTCGGCCAGCACCAGGTCGCGGGTGTAGTCGCGCTGGGCGGCGCGCCCCATTTCGGCCAGCAGCCGCACCAGATGGCGGCTGTCCACGAACGAGGGCATGGCCACGGGAATGGCGGGCCGGGCCGGCTGGCCGGAAACCGGACTGGCGGCCTGCGAGGCCACGAGGTCGCGCAGGTCCCGGATGAAGGCCGCGCAGGCCGCGTCCGTGCCCACGCAGACCACGGCGTCGGGCATGCCCTGCAGGATCAGCCCCGCCTGTTCGGTGAAGTCCGCGTCGCGGCCCGCGCCGCGCGGATAGGATGCCTCGGCCGCCAGGGACAGACTGCGGCGGGCCAGCGCATCGCGCAGGTCGGCCCAGCCCTCGCGGCCATATGCGTCGGCCTGGTAGCACACGGCGACGCGGGTGCACCCCGCGCCGTTCAGGCGTTCCACCAGTTCGGAAAATTCGGCGTCGTACGAGGCGCGCAGGCGGAACACCAGCCCTTCGTGGCGGGGCAGGGACAGGGGGCGCGCCCCGGTGAAGGGGAACAGCAGCGGCACGGTGCGGTCGGGGTGGCCGCCCAGCAGCGGCAGCACCCGCGTGACCGTGGGCGTGCCCACCAGACCGAACAGCGCGAAGACCTGCTCCTCTTCGATGAGCCTGATGACGTTCCACACGGTGCGCTCGGGGTCGTAGCCATCGTCCAGGGCCACGATTTCCACCCGCCTGCCGTGCACCCCGCCGTCCGCGTTGACCCGCGCGAAACAACTGGCCGCGCCGCGATGGAACTCGCACCCCAGCGTGGCGCCGGAGCCGGTGAACGGGGCGGACATGCCGAGGCGCACCGGGGCGCCGGGGGCCGGAAGGGTACGGATGGCGGGGGAAGAGGCGGCGGCGGCAGCCGCCTGGCAGGCGAGCGACAGCAGAAGAACCGTGCAGGCCACGGCCACGCGGAGCGGCTGGTACGTCATCCCGGCATGCGCCTTGCCCATGGTTTCCGGTCCCGTATGTGTCTGATCCCCCGGCTTGCGGCGGCGGGCTTTACCCCGGCGGCGCTCTCACGTAGAATTCCAAAGGGTAAGTCCCCGTTTACTGGACCCAACGCCACGTGGCAACAGAAAAACTTTTTCGGAGCACAACCATGCGTATCGTCGTACTGGACGGCTATACCCTGAACCCCGGCGACAACCCGTGGGACGCCGTGGCCGCGCTCGGCGACCTGACGGTGCACGACCGCACCCCGAGCGAGGCGATACTGGAACGTGCCGCCGGCGCGCACATGGTGTTGACCAACAAGACGCCGCTGGATGCCGGCACCATCGCGGCATTGCCCGACCTTGCCTACATCGGGGTGCTGGCCACCGGGTACGACGTGGTGGACATCCGCGCCGCCGCCGCGCGCTCCATTCCGGTGTGCAACGTGCCGGGCTACGGCACCGACGCCGTGGCCCAGCACGTGTTCGCCTTTCTGCTCGAACTGTGCCGCCGCATCGCCCGGCACGACGCCAGCGTGAAGGTGGGCAACTGGAGCGCCAACAAGGACTGGTGCTTCTGGGAAACCACGCAGATCGAACTGACCGGCAAGACCATGGGCATCGTGGGCTTCGGCAACATGGGCAAGCGTGTGGGGCACATCGCCAACGCCTTCGGCATGAAGGTGCTGGCCTATTCGCCCAACACCCGCGTCATGCCGGGATACGAGCCGTTCGCGTACGTCTCGCTCGACGAACTGTTCGCCCGGTCCGACGTGGTCACCCTGCACTGCCCGCTCACCGAGGCCACGCGCGGCATGGTCAACCGGGTGCGCCTGGCCTCCATGAAGAAGGGGGCCATCCTCATCAACACCGCGCGCGGCCCCCTGCTGGACGAGGCCGCCGTGGCAGCCGCCCTCAACGACAACCACCTGGGCGGCCTTGGCGTGGACGTGGTGGCGGTGGAGCCCATCCGCCCGGACAACCCGCTGCTGACGGCCAAGAACTGCCTGATCACCCCGCACCTGGCCTGGGCCACCCTGACCGCGCGCCAGACCCTGATGCGCGTCACGGCGGAAAACATCCGCGCCTTCCTGGCCGGTTCGCCCGCCAACGTGGTGAACGCGTCCAGAACCTAGCGCCGGGAAAAGAAAACGGGAAGGATGCGGGCATCCCCCCCGTTTCCGGATTCCGGCGGGCCCCGCCCGGCCTGCGCGGACTTGCCCAGGCGGGGCGGCGCCGGCGCGCGGCGCTACAGCGCGCCCTGCGGGTCGTCGCGCAGCATCTTCACCGCGCAGAACTTGCCGCACATGGCGCATTCCTCTTCGTTGCGGTGCTCGCCACGGCGGGCGTCCACCATTTCCGGGTCCAGGGCGCGGCGCTTCATCTCGTCCCAGTCCAGGGCCATGCGGGCCTGGGACATGCCCGCCTCGCGCTCCAGCGCATGGCGGCGGCCAAGGGCCACCTCGCCCGCCTGCGCGGCGATGCGCGAGGCCATGACCCCGGCCTTCACGTCCTCTATGGTGGGCAGGGTAAGGTGCTCGGCGGGGGTGAGGTAGCACAGAAAGTCCACCCCGGCGCGCACGCCGATGGCCCCGCCGATGGCCCCCGCGATGTGGTCGTAGCCCGGCGAGCTGTCGATGGTCAGCGGCCCCAGCACGTACAGCGGGGCATTGTTGGTCAGCTTCTTGATGCCGACGATCTGCGCCTCCACCTCGTGCATGGGCACGTGGCCGGGGCCCTCGATCATGCACTGCACGCCCTCGGCCAGACCCGCCTTGGCGAGACGCCCCAGCATCATCACCTCTTCCCACTGGGCGGCGTCGCCTGCGTCGGCCCCCGCGCCGGGGCGCAGGCCGTCGCCCAGCGACAGGGTGACGTTGTACTTGCGGGCGATTTCAAGGATGCGGCCGTACCGTTCCAGCAGGGGGTTCTCCTTGCCGTTCCTGCGCATCCAGCGGGCCAGGATGGACCCGCCGCGCGAGACGATGCCCAGCACCCGGCCGCCCTCGGTGGCCCATTCCGCGCCGCGCCGGGTCAGGCCGCAGTGCACGGTCATGAAGTCCACGCCCTGTTCGGCCTGCATCTCGATTTCGGCGAACAGTTCTTCCGGGTCCATGCCCGCCGGGTCCTTGCCCTTGTCCAGGTACTTCTGGGCCACGGAGTACAGCGGCACGGTGCCCAGCGGCAGCGGGCAGGCGGCCAGCATGCCCTTGCGGATGGCCAGAAGGTCGCCCGCGATGGAAAGGTCCATCACGGTGTCGGCCCCGGCGGCCAGGGCGGCGGCCAGCTTTTCTATTTCACGGTCGGGATTGTTGCACAGGGGCGAGGTGCCGATGTTGGCGTTGACCTTCACGCGGGAAGGCTGGCCGACAAGCAGCGGGCGCAACGAAGGGTGCGACGGGTTGCCGAGCAGCACCATGGTGCCGCGTTCGATACCGTCGCGGATGGTCTGGGGCGCAAGGCCCTCGTCCGCGGCCAGGGCCGCGAGGTGAGTGTCGAGAACGCCCGCGAGCGCGGTGTTCCGGGTAAGGATGGACATGATGGTCCCCGCTGCTGACTCAGCGGGAGGGGGCCGGTGACGCCGACAACACGACGGTCCAGCACTATCCGTTCACGCGACGGCTGGCAAGGGGGAAAGGCGATGCGGTTGCCGGGGCCGCCGCCGGGCCGCCCCGTCCGCCCCCCCCCCGGCACGGGTCACCCCCGCGTTGCGCCCGCCGCCACGGCACGGTATACCCCGGCCATGACTGGCGAACACCAAAGACCCTTGCGCAAGCTGCTCTGGATCGGCAGCCCGTTCTTTTCGCAGGCCCTGCGCGACGAGGGCTGGCAGGTGCACGCCATGGACTTCCAGCAGGTGGCCGTGTTCGGCTGGGACGATCTGGTGCGCGCGGCGGGCTGGGAACCCGACGTGGTAGTGGTGGCGGACAAGAGCCGCCCCCCCTTCGTGCTGGGCATGGAATCGTTCCCGTGCCTGACGGTGTTCTACTGCGTGGATTCGCACATCCACAGCTGGTACCCGCTGTACGCCCAGGCCTTCGACGTGTGCCTGATGAGCCTGCGCGACCACATCCCGCTGGTGACCGGCCGGCGCCTGCCGGACGAGCGCATCTGGTGGACGCCCGCCTTCGCCAAGGACGCGGACCTGCCCCGCCCCCCCGCGCCGGAATGGGACCTGCTGTTCGTGGGCACGGTGGACGCGGCGCGCACCCCGGCGCGCCACGCCTTCCTGCAACGGCTGGGCGAACGCCTGCCCGGCCTGCACGTGACGCGGGGCGACTACCGGGCGCTGTACCCGCGCGGGCGGCTGCTGCTGAACTATTGCGAGCACGGCGACCTGAACTTCCGGGTGTTCGAGGCCCTTGGCTGCGGCGGGTGCCTGGTCACCCCGCGCACCGGCCACGGGCTGACCGATCTGTTCGAGGACGGGCGCGACCTCTTGCTGTACGAGCCCGACGACATCGACAGCCTGCTGAAGGTGACCCGCGCGGCACTGGCCGATCCCGCCCGGTGCGCGCGCATCGCCGCCAGCGGGCTGGCCAGGGTGGACGCCGCCCACCGTGCGCGCCACCGGGCACGCGACTTCACGGCCCGGCTGCGCGGCCTGCCGGACGGCGTCGTGGCCGAGCGCCTTACCCAGGCCGGGGACATCCGCCGCAACCACCTGCGCCTGATCTACCTGCTGCTGGCCGAGCAGATGCCCTCGCCCCTGCTGCGCGAGGCGTATCTGGCCGCCTCGCGCTGAACGCGAAACCGCCCGGCGGCCATGCGGCGCACCGGGCGCATGCATCCCGCAATTCTTCATGAAGCCGGAAACAACCGGCGCGGTTCAGGCCATGCCCTCGCCGTCTTCCGCCGGGGTGGGAACCTCTTCCGGCACCGCGCTTCCCTTGGCCTGCCGCCTGTGCTCGTCGCGCTCGGCGCGCAGCACGTCGGGGGGAATGAAGCCCAGCAGGGCCAGCACTTCTTCCGGCGGCAGGGGATTGCCGGTGTTGCGGCGGTAGGCCTCGGCCTTGGCAACCTGGTCGGCGTCCACCAGCCCCTTGCGCATCAGCCGGTCGGTCAGGCTTTCGCGCAGTTCCGTGGCGGTCTGCGTGGCGGCGTCGCGCAGTTGCCGGGCGCGGTCGGCCTCGTGCTCGGCATGGGCGTGCAGGCGGCCGCGCATGGCGGCCACGCGGGATTGCAGATTGCCGAACTCCTCGGTCAGGTTGGCAAGGCGCAGTTCCATGAGCTGGATGTCGCGCTCCAGGGCCGCCTCGGCCAGGCGCGGGGCGCCCGCGCCGCCGCGCAGCTTGGCGTACAGCAGCACCGCTGCCACGCAGCAGGCCAGCAGTATGTAGACGATGTCCATGCGTCCTCCGCCCTTGCGCAGCCGGTTCGCCGCAGCGGGGCCAGCGCACCGGATATGGCGCGGCGGGTCCTAGTCGTCCAGCTTGAGGTCCGGCAGTCCACGCCCGGCGCGCGCGTCGGCCTTCCGTTCGCGGGCTTCGCGCTCGGTGCGGCCGTCGCCGAAGGAAAGCAGGTCCGGCCCGGCGGCTCCGTCCGGCTGCGTCTCGTGGGTGCCGTCGGGCTCGCGGGACGGCCCGCCGAAGGCGGAGGTATCCAGCGCCGAGGTATCCAGCCCGGCCCCCCTGCCACGCGATGCGCCCGATGCCGGTCCACCCAGGTCGAGACTGGGCAGTTCCACCTCGTGCATGGCGGCCTCGTGCGGGGCGGCGTGGGGCTGCGCCGTGGCGTGCCCGCCGTCTTGTCCGAAGCCGGGTACCCCGGCCTGCCCGAAGCCGGGCACATCGTCCTGGCTACGGTCCACCAGTTCCACGGGCTCCTCGAAGTCCATGGCCAGGCCGCCCGGCAGGGTGGAGTCGGCATCCTCCTGCACCAGTCCGTACAACGGGTCGGCATCCTTGCCGTATCCCGCGCCGTAGCCCACATCGGTGCGGGCGCCGGGTCCGGTGCCGTACTGCACATGGTACTGCCCGGCCGGTTCGTCGAAGACGTCGGCCTCGCCATCCGCGTGGGGGGTGGAGGGCAGTCCGGCGGCGGCCGCGCGCTGGGCGCGGGCCAGTTCGTTCACCCGCGCCTCCAGCGTGCGCAGGCCCGAGGCCAGTGCGGCGTGTTCGTCGCGCATGCCGCGCGCAAGCTCGTCCATGCCGCGCAGCACGAAGTAGAACATCACCAGCAATCCCGCGAAGCACAGCAGGATGAACATCATGAACATGGTGGCGTTGTCGAACATGGTTTCTTTTCGCTCCCAGAAAAAAAAGGCGGCATTTCCCCGGCCACCGGCCAGCGGGCCGGATATGCACTTGCCGGGGAACCCCGCTTGCAGTAACCATCCGGCACCTAGCACATCCCACGCTGCACCACAATACATGAGAACAAAGGGCACCACATGGCCTCATCCAATATCCGCCCCCACCTCGTCGTGGCCGACGAGAACGGCGAAATCTACGACCACCCGGACCTGCTGATGGTCTGCCGGCGCGGGCACGAATTCGCCCTGCCCCGCCCCGACGAACTGATGCCCCTGCCCGACGAGAGCGAACTGTTCCTGCTGCCCGGCCGCCGGGCCGTGGGGCTGGACCCGGAAACGGGAGAGGCCGTGGGCATGGACGAACTGGCGGTGGCCGCGTTCGCCGCGCCCGCGCACACCCTGACCGCGCACCCCGCCTACGTCAGCGAGCCGGACGCCCCCACCCTGCCCCTGTTCGCCTACGGGGCCGTGGGCTTCGCCAATGGCCGCTTCTACGTGTGCGCGCGGCGGGTGGACGAATCCAACCGCCAGGTGTTCCGGGGCATCCACCGCAAGAAGGTGGAACAGACCGCCCGCGAACTGATGCGCCGCTACCCGGACAACCGGCTGATGCAGCACCTGACCGCCAAGTGCGCCCTGACCTACTCCTGCCCGGCCGCGCGCAACCTGTGCCTTGGCCGCTACGAGGCGCCGCTGCCCGTATCGCGCGCGTGCAACGCCCGCTGCGTGGGGTGCATCTCGCAGCAGGAGGCCGGGTCGCGCATCTGCGCCACGCCGCAAAACCGCATGGCCTTCACCCCCACGGCCCCGGAAATCGTGGAAGTGATGCGCCACCACGCCCGCAACGAGGTGCGCGAGCCGGTGTTTTCCTTCGGGCAGGGCTGCGAGGGCGAACCGCTGACCGAGGCCCCGCTGATCGAGGAGGCGGTGCGCCTGTTCCGCTCCGGGGGCGGGCGCGGCACGGTGAACCTGAACTCCAACGCCTCGCTGCCGGGGGCGGTGGAGCGCATCGCCAAGGCGGGCCTGACCTCGCTGCGGGTCAGCCTGAACAGCGCCCGCGAGGAACCGTACAACCGCTACTACCGCCCGCACGGCTACACCCTGGCCGACGTGCGCGACAGCATCGCCACGGCGCGGCGGGGCGGGGTGTTCGTCTCGCTGAACCTGCTGTATTTTCCCGGCGTCACCGACACCGAGCCGGAACTGGAAGCCCTGCTGGACATGATCCGCACCTGCGGGGTCAGCTTCATCCAGTTGCGCAACCTGAACATCGACCCGGAAATGTACCTGGAACTGCTGGAGGGCGTGGAGTTCGGCCCCAGCATGGGCCTCGTGAACTTCCGCAAGCGGTTGCGCCGGGAATGTCCGTGGCTGGGCTTCGGCTACTTCAACCCGTACCTGGGCGACCGGGCGGAGTTGACGGAACGGGGCGTCCCCATGCCCGGCGAGTGGCAGCCCACGCCCCTGGCCGACCTGCTGCGCGACGCGCCCGAGGCCGAGCCGGACGGGGACAGGAACGCCGCGGCCGAAGACCTGAGCGGCGTGGAAGACACCGAGCCCGACGACGCCGACGAAGGCCTGCCCGAAGGGCACCTGGAACCCGGACCGCACGACGGCGTACCTGACGACGACGATCAGAACTGCGGCTGCGAGGAGTGAGGGGACTTCGCTTTCCTGCCATCGAGATGACGACACAACGGGCCGGAACCTCGCGGTTCCGGCCCGTTTTCCTTTCCATGCCGCGCCACGGCCTGCCCATACCGGAAAAAGAACGGGGCCGCTCCCGAAGGAACGGCCCCGATGGCATGCTTCGCAGCCGCGCGGCGAGGGGCTGTTTCTAAACAGTCCCTAGAAGGCCACCTGCACCTGCTCCGCCGTCTTGTCGCGGCGGCGGCCGATGGCGCCGATGCGCCAGGCCTGGGCGTGCATGGCGTTGACGCGGCCCAGCACCTCGTCGCACACGTCGGGCGAGACGATCATGATGTAGCCGATGCCGCAGTTGAATATCTGCAACATTTCCGGCCAGGTCAGGTTGCCCTGGGCCAGCAGCCAGTTGAACACCGGCGGCACGGTCCACGAGCCGAAATCGATATGCGCCTCCACGGTGGCGGGCAGCACGCGGGGAATGTTGTCGTAGAAGCCGCCGCCGGTCACGTGCACCATGCCCTTGATGTCGAAGTCGCGCATCACCGAGCGCACGATGTCCACGTAGATGGCGGTGGGTTCCAGCAGCACGTCGGCCACGGTGCGGTCCGAGCCGGGCAGCGGGTCGTCGCCGCCCAGGCCGCTCTGGGCCAGCACCTTGCGGGCCAGGCTGTAGCCGTTGGAGTGCAGGCCGGTAGAGGCGATGCCGATGATGGCGTCACCCACGCGGATGGACGAGCCGTCCACGATGCGCGTGTTGTCCACGAGGCCCACGCAGAACCCGGCCAGGTCGTATTCGCCGGGGGCGTACATCTCGGGCATTTCGGCGGTTTCGCCGCCCAACAGGGCGCACCCGGAACGGCGGCACCCCTCCGCCACGCCGGAGATGACGCTGGCGGCCACGTCCACGTCCAGCTTGCCGGTGGCGAAATAGTCGAGGAAGAACAGCGGCCGGGCGCCCTGCACCAGAATGTCGTTGACGCTCATGGCCACAAGGTCGATGCCCACGGTGTCGTGTCTGCCGAACTGGAAGGCGCACTTGAGCTTGGTGCCCACGCCGTCGGTGGAGGAGACGAGGACCGGTTCGTCCATCCCCGCAAGGTCCGGCTTGAACAGGCCGCCGAACCCGCCGATGTCGGATATCACGCCATTGGTGTGCGTGCGGGCGACGATGGATTTGATGCGCGACACGAGGGCGTTGCCGGCGTTGATATCCACCCCCGCATCGGTGTAGGCTTTGGAACGGTCCTCAGACATTGACGTAGGCTCCTTGGGTCGTCTGCTCCGGATTTTCCGGAAGCCCTTCATAGGCTTTTACCCCCCGAAGCGCAAGAGGAACACGCCATGAAACCCTTGCTGGCACGGGCTTTCTCCTATGGTATACTGGCAGCGGCCATGCTGTCCACAGCGGTATTGCCAAGCGTTGCGACCGCCCGCGAGGGTGCGGCCGCGCAGGCGGAACGCCACACGCCCGTCGCGGAATCCGTGACCGGCTCCACGGGCACGGATGAAGGCATCCCGCCGCAACAGGAGCGTCCCCGCCACGACACCATCATGGGCACCGGCGGCGACCAGTCGTACATCGGGCGCGACCCGGACACCGGCGACCGGATCATGGAGTCCAAGGGGCCGCCCCGGCATCAGGACATGCCGCAGCAGCAGGTGCCCATGATCATCGCGCCCGAAATCAACGTCAACGGCACGTGGGGCCAGCAGCAGGGCGGTTACGGCGGCAACGGCGGCAGTTGGAACCAGCAGAAGCCCGGAGATTCGGGGAACCGGGGCGGCGTCATGCGGCCCACACCCCTGCCGCCCGGCGGCATGGGGACGGGCAAGCGGCAGTAGCCGCGCCGCCCTTCACTCTCCTCCGCCAAGGACCACCGCTATGCTCGATGCCCGCATCTGGAAGCCCCTGCCCTCCCCCGACGCCGCATCCCCGGATGCGGACGCGGCGCGCGTGCAATGCCGCCTGTGCAGCCATTACTGCGTCATTCCGGCGGGCGGCTCGGGCCGCTGCGGGGTGCGGGTGAATCGGCCAGACATGTCAGGGCCAGACATGCCGGGGCCAGACGTGTCAGGGCCAGACACACGGGGGCCAGACATGCCGGGGCCGGACGCGCCGCCGGGAACCGCCCCCGTGGGCAGGCTGTTCACCCTGGTGGGCGACAACGTGGCCGCCGTGAACCTGGACCCGGTGGAAAAGAAGCCGCTGTTCCACTTCATGCCGGGCACGCTCACCTATTCCTTCGGCACCATGGGCTGCAACCTGTCCTGCGGCTTCTGCCAGAACTGGTCGCTGTCGCGCCCGCCGGCGGAAGAAGGCATCGTGCGCGGCCAGCGCACCACCCCGGCCCGGCTGGTGGCCGAGGCCAGGGCCAGCGGGGCGGCGTCGGTGTCGTTCACCTATTCCGAGCCCACCATCTTTTTCGAACTGATGAGCGACACGGCGGACGCGGCCCGCGCCGCCGGGCTTGCCGCCATCATGGTCTCCAACGGGTTCCAGTCGCCGGAATGCCTGTCCGAACTGGAACACCGCATCGACGCGGCCAACATCGACCTGAAGGCGTTCACCGAACGCTTCTACGCCGAACAGTGCGGCGCGCGGCTGAAACCGGTGCTGCACACCCTGCGCACCATCGCCCGCATGGGCTGGTGGCTGGAGGTGACCACCCTGCTCATCCCCGGCCTGAACGACGACCCGGCGGAGATGCGCGACATGGCCCGGTTCATCCGTGACGAACTGGGTCCCGGCGTGCCGTGGCATCTTTCGCGCTTCCACCCGGCCTACCGCCTGACCGACCGCCCCCCCACGCCGCCCGCCACGTTGGAGCGCGCCTGGAAAATCGGGCGCGAGGAAGGGCTGCACTTCGTCTACCTGGGCAACATGCCGGGCCACCCCGCCGAATCCACCCACTGTCCCGCCTGCGGCGCGCTGTTCGCCCGGCGCGAAGGCTTTCACACCCACCTGCCCGCCTCGTCGCGGTGTGCCCGCTGCGGAGCCGCCGTGCCGGGGGTGGGCTGGGACACCCCGGAGAACTGACGCATGCTGCTGATATATACCGGCAACGGCAAGGGAAAGACGTCCGCCTGCGTGGGGCAGGCCATCCGCGCCCTGGGGCAGGGCCTGACCGTGGCCTTCGGGCAGTTCATGAAACGCCCCGGTCAGGCGGGCGAACAGGCGATGCTGGAGCGGCTGCTGGGCGAACGCTTCCGCGCCGGAGGCAAGGGATTCCTGCGGCGCGAGGAGGACCGCCCCGCCCACCGCAAGGCCGCGCTGGACCTGCTGCAATGGGCCGAAGACATCCTGCCCGAGGTGGACATGCTGGTGCTGGACGAAACCCTGTACGCCCTGGGCTACTGCATCGTGACCAACGAAGAAGTGGAATGCCTGCTGGAACTGGCGGAAACGCAATGCAAGCACCTGGTGTTGTCCGGGCGCGGGCTGCCCGGCTGGCTGGCCGAGCGGGCCGACCTGGTCACCGAGATGAACGAGGTGAAGCACCCGTGGCAGAAGGGGGTGCAGGCGACCAAGGGCATCGAATTCTAGGGGCCGCCGGCATTCCGGGGTGACACAGCCCCGCCTACCCTTCGGAAATCATTGCGGCACGGCCGTTGCGTGCCTATATGGTACCAAAGGGTATCGAATTTCCCGCAACACGAAGGAGGCACTATGGAACCCATCGCCATGACCTCGTTCACCGGAGCTTCGGGCAAGGCCTACACCTTCGCGGTGTACCCGCTGGGCGCCACCATGGCCGACTTCAGCGGGGTGTTCATGTTCGCCCGCAAGCCGCAGGCGGTGCTGGACACGGGCTACAGCCCCATGTTCATCGGACACTCGGCGGAGTTGGGCAGCCACCTCGGCAGGCACGACAAGCGCGCCGCCGCCGTGGGCCAGGGCGCGGACTGTCTGTGCGTGCACCCGGCCGACGAAGGGGAACGCGCCGTCATCGCCGAGGACCTGCTGCAATCGCACCCCACCCCCTGCAACTGACGCGGCGCATCCGGCGCACCCGGCCCGTCCTGTAAACACCAGGCCCCCGCCAGCGTTGCCGGCGGGGGCTTTGCCGTGCGGAAAGGGAACGACGCGCCCTACCCGGCCATGCGGCGTACCGCGTCGAGAAAGCGCGAGCGCAACGCCTCGCCCATCAGTGTTCGCTTCACCGGGCCAAGGCGCAGAAAGCCGCCCACCAGCCCGCGCATGAATTCCTGCGTACGGCTGTTGGGGTTGTCGAAGACCAGGTTCTGCAGGGTGCCGCGCTCCAGGCTCTGCAAGATGACCCGCTCGAAGCTGTCCGCCGGGTGCAGCACCTTGCGCTGGCGCGGGTGCAGCCGCAACGCCCCGGTGGGGCATTTCAGGGCGCAGGCCCCGCAACCCAGACAGTACGCCTCGTCCACCACGCAGCGCCGGTCGCGCTTGCGGCCGCCGGGCGGCACGGGCAGCGATACCGCGTCGATGGGGCAGGCCCGCCCGCACAGGCCGCAACCGTTGCACAGGCTGGCGTCGCACCGGGCGATGAACGACGAGGTGACCAGCACCCCGGCATGCCCCCACTGGCGGATGCCCTGCATGAGGTTGCAGCAGCAGCCGCAGCAGTGACAGATGAACCCCACACCCTGCCGCACGTTGTCGGCGGACAGGGTGAAGCCGAGGTCGCGCGAGCGGGCCAGGATGTCGTGCATGGCCTCCTTGTCGATGCGCCGGGCAAAGCCGTGCCGGATCAGGTATTCCGCGCCGGAGCCCATGGAGGTGCAGGTCTCCATGTCCACGTCGCACTGGCGGGCGCCGAGGTGGTGCTTTTCGTGGCGGCACGAGCACAAGCCCACGGCAAAGGTGCGCTGTTCCTCCACCAGCGCGGCGGCGCGCTCGTAGTCCAGGATTTCCACGTGGTCGCCCAGGGTTTCCTGGTGCGGCAGGGCGCGCATGACCGAGACGCGCTGCCCGTCGCCGAAGTTGGCGTCCAGGAAGGCCCGGTCGCCGAACATGTAGTCGTGGAACAGTTCCGCCCAGCGCCTGCTGGGCAGCGCCCCGCCGGTGCGCATCATGGTGAACTCGAAGATGCCGATGACGATGGGACTGATCATGTACAGGCAGCCGTCGTCATTGTCCGCGGTAGCTGGGGCCGCGTGGTCGCCATCCTCGCGGATATCCAGCACCAGCCCCTTGTCGCACAGCCGGTCCAGCAGCGGTTGCAGCCGGGCGCGCGGCATGCCGGTGACCTGTTCCAACCGCCCCATGGACGACGGGCGGTACGGCATGCGCACCACCAGTTCCGCTTCCTCCGGCGTGTACAGTTCGCGCAGCATGGCGTGGAAGGCGTCGTTCCACGGCGTGCGCACGGGCGTGTTGTCGATGGCGTGGCCGAGGCGGCGGTAAATGTCCCTGGCGGCGATGTGTCCCATGAACGGCTCCGGAGAAGGTGCGCAAAAATGGGGCAGCGCGGCGGACCGCCTTCGCCCCACACCGCAATGCCCCATGCGGCCGGGGGTGTCAAAGCCCGCGCCCCCGCGTTCTGCCCGACGGAACCTGGCCCGATCCGCGTCGCGGCGGGGGGAACCGCAAACGAAAAGCCCCCGGAGGCGCAACGCCAGCGGGGGCCTTCAGGCTACGGGACACGGCGCGGGGGCCGTGACGGGCCGCCTAGCGTTCGCGGAACACGATGCGGCCCTTGGTCAGGTCGTAGGGGGACATGGCGACGCGCACCTTGTCACCAGGCAGGATGCGGATGCGGAACTTGCG
This sequence comes from Nitratidesulfovibrio sp. D1, assembly GCF_051133415.1. Classification (NCBI taxonomy): domain Bacteria; kingdom Pseudomonadati; phylum Thermodesulfobacteriota; class Desulfovibrionia; order Desulfovibrionales; family Desulfovibrionaceae; genus Nitratidesulfovibrio; species Nitratidesulfovibrio sp. D1. The sequence continues at coordinate 92,289 of NZ_JBPGNZ010000005.1, forward strand.
CATCTTGCCGCACAGGTGGCTGAGCACGGTGTGGCCCGTTTCCAGTTCCACCCGGAACAGCGTGCTGGGCAGGGCTTCCTGCACCACGCCCGCCACTTCGAAATAATCGTCTTTGGCCATAGGGGTCTCCTCCGGCTTGTGACGCGGATCCGCGCCGAAAAGAAAGGGTCCCGCCCGAAATGGGTGGGACCCGGTCCAGACGATAGGGGGGAGCGAAGACCTACCAGCGGGGCTGGCGGGGAGCGCGTTCCTGCGCTTCGTTCACCTTCAGGCTGCGACCCTGGAAGTCACGGCCGTCAAGGGCTTCCATGGCGGCGCGGGCGCCGTCGTCGTCCATTTCCACGAAGCCGAAGCCACGGGGACGACCGGTTTCGCGGTCCATGATCAGGGCGACGGACTGCACTTCGCCGTGGTTGGAGAACAGGGCGCGCAGGTCGCTTTCGCTGCTGGAGAAGGGAAGGTTGCCGACGTAGAGCTTCTTGGACATGTGAAATACTCCGGAATTTTCTCAGGCTCTTCTTTTCATCTGTCCGGAGCTTTGCACATGCGAAGATCGAACGAGGGAAACAAGAACGCTGCCAATTGGTAAGGAGATGCGTAAATACGCACCTTCCCCCCTGCCGTCAAGCGTGCCGCACGCAAAATAACGCGCCGCTCCGAAAAAGTTTCCGGTCCGGCCGGACGCCTGGGCCGGATGCCTGGGGCAAGAGTTGATGCATTGCGGCATGTTCGCGCATGCAGGGGATATGGAAATGCCGCAAGAAATATGGAACGCGCGCGGTGTGCGAATGGGCACGGGATACACGCGCGGAAACGGGCGGAGCCTGCGATCGGACCGCCTCTCCCCATCCAGCCAACCGGCCGCACGGCCATTTTCCCTTGCACCACGACACGCTTTCGACTATCTGACCACCGTACGCCACGGCACCACCGCCATGGCCCCGCCGGAACGTAGCGCAGCCTGGTAGCGCACCTGCCTTGGGAGCAGGGGGTCGCTGGTTCGAATCCAGTCGTTCCGACCACCGAAAAAACAATGGCTTACGAGATACCTCGTAGGCCATTTCGCATTTGGGGCATACAGCCAGGGGCATACAATTTCGTGAGTGCGCGAAAGCACCCCCTCGAAAAAACCTTCCTTCACACGTAGTTACTCACGTCTACTCGCTTCAACCTCTTGCAATGAGCTTGCACAGCCTTGCGCAACGTTGCACCGGGCGCAATGAGCCGAACGTGGAGATAGCCGGGGCGGCTGTAGTGATACCCTCCCCGATGCACCGGCCGAGCCCTTGCACAATCGCGCTCGAAAAAGGCCGAAGGTTTGGGGCGGAGGAGTGATTTTTTCCGGGGGGCGCTGGTTTTTCGCGGGCGGCGGAGAGGCGCGCAAAGGCTCAGCCTCCTAGTGGTCGCTTCGTCGCGCAGCACGCCGCACCGCACGAAAAAGCAAAGGGCCGGGATACTCTCCCGGCCCTGTTTCGTTCACCGCCCGACCCCTTCAGGCCGTGCAACGACGTGCAAGGGTCACTCGACCGTTTCGGCCCCCGTCGCCAGGATCTGCTGCAGCCGCGCACGGGCCAGTTCCGCATATTCCGGCGACAGCTCGACGCCCAGGTAACGCCGCCCGGTGCGCAGGCACGCCTCACCAGCGCTGCCGCTGCCCGCGAAGGGGTCAAGCACCACCCCGGCAGGGGCGGTCACGGCCAGCAAGTCTTCCAGGAGCGGGACCGGCTTTTCGGTGAGGTGGATCTTGCGCGCCGCCTGCACGTGGTGGCGGTAGACGCCAGGGGGGCACGTGCGAGTGTGCATCAACGGCTTGCCCTTGCTGCCGGTGATGACGAACTCCGCGTCCCGCTTGAAGTCGCCCAAGCTGGGCCGGGCGCTGGGCTTGTGCCAAGTCACCACGCCGCGCCACATCCACCCGGCCGCCTGCAGGGCATCGGTCATGGCGGGCAGTTGGCGCCAGTCGGTGAATACCATGATGCGCGCGCCGTCGCGGGCCACGCGCCAGCACTCCGCCAGCCACAGCGAGGCCCACAGGGTAAAGCTCCTCTGGTCCCGGTTGTCGCCGATCATGGCGGGGTAGGTCCGTTTCGTGCTGGCGTGCTGGTACTTCTGTGCGGGGTCCGCCTGCCGTGCGGACATGGTCATGCCCCCGCTCGAATAGGGCGGGTCAGTCAGGACGGTGTCGACGCTGGCGTCGGGCAGGGTACGGAGGACGGCGAGGGAATCGCCCTGGATCAGGGTGGCCCGGTCAGTCGAAAGGATGGTCTGCATACGAGGCTCCTTGCCGTGGCTCATGGCCATCCGGGTAGGGCCTCGCGGGCCTCACATGGTTGTCCGCCCGGCAGCGCGGGCAGCGGATATGCAGGTTTACGACGATTCCACGGGCCAGCAGCTTGCCGCAGTGCCCGCAGCGGATCTCGTCCGATGTCACGCCGTGATGCCTCCGATGCGCCCCCGGTGGGTGGCCAGCCGGGATGCGTGGGTTGCCACCGCGCCGCCCTCGGTGATGGCCGTCGTGGTGGGGTGGGTGTGAGCGGCCAGCACATCGAGGGCCGCCTTGATTTCGTCCAGGCAGGCCAGCAGTTCCGCGAACAGGCTCACCCCTGCCCCGCTGCCGGACGTGGAGACGCAGGAGATGGTGCCCGCCTTCAGCGCCAGGTTGGCCGCCTCGATGGTGCGGTCACCTCCGGCAGTTTCGGTGCAGCTGCCGTCCACGGCCTCGGTCCTGTCGCCGCCGATCTGCGTCTGCTGGCCGCCCTGCACGGCCTCGCTGCGGCCCCCGGCGACGGTGATGTAGCGGCTGCCCTTCACCGTGCTGGCGTGGTCGCGCCCCACGGTTTCGGTGGCTGCGCCCGCCGTGGTGTGGCTGGAATCGCCCCCGGCGGTCAGGTTCAGCGCGCCCAAGGTGCCAAGGTCGGCCCGCAGCCCAGCCAACAGGGTGAGCACCGTGCCCGTCTCCACCGTGTACGTGCCCTCCACCTCGGTGGTGGAATGCTCCGACACGCGGCGAATTTCGCGCGCCACCTCGGTCACTGCCTCCATGGCCCGGACCAGCCGGGTCTGCGATTCATCGGTGATGGCCGCGTCGGTCTGGCGGGTCCAGTTGCCGTCCGCGTCGGCCCGCTGGAACACGGCGGGCGACTGCTGCGCCAGCCATTCGCGCGGGGCCACGGACGGCAGCGACGTGCCCATGGGGTACACCTGCCGGATGATGGGATGGTCCGGCCTGCCGTAGGCAAAGCCCACCACCACCAGCGCCCCCGGCTCCGGAAACGCGAACGTGCCGCACTCCTGCCCTGCCCCGCCTGGCACCGGCAGCGGTACCGCCGGAAACACGGGGAAGGCCGGATCCGGCTCCAACTCCGGCGTCAGGATCTGCACGTCCACGGCATAGCGCGGCCGGAACCGCTCGCAGGTCACGCCCTCGCCGGGCTGGTCCGCGATGGCCACCACCCGCCCGTACCTGTCCAGGTGCAGCCCGCCGGACAGCTCCGGAAACAGCCGCAGCACCGCCGCCCTTATTGCGTCCTGCATGTGACCTCCATCTGGTGCCCGGCAAACCGCACGGACGTGACCCGCCCGCCGTCCAGCACCGCGCCGGGGCGCAAGCCGGGGATGGCCGTCACGGTACGCGCCCCCGTGGCCACGGTGGTGCCCCACGCCTCTTCCGGCAAATCCACGGCGCGCCCGGCCCAGCGCGAATCGGCCCACGACCCCACGAATACCTGCCCGTCGCCCTGCGCCTGCCACACGTAATCCTCGATGCCGAAGACCTGGCCCAACTGCGCCATGCCGTGGAAGCCGGAACCCACCGCGCCGAAGTACGGCACGCGGGTGGCGGCATACGGCCTGTCCGGTACGATGAAGCGCACCCGCGCGGCCTGCGCGTAGGCGGCCAGCACCTCGCGCAACGTGGGGTGGCGCAGCGCCAGCGGTATGGCCACGTCCAGCCGGGCCGACACCTCGCGGCAGAACAGCCGCTGCTGCGCGCCGTCCACGGGGGTGCACCGCTCCACGTCGCCGCTGAAGAACAGGGTGAGCGCCGTATCCCAATGCCAGCCCATGGCGAACGACACCTCGCCGGAAAGCGGGGCATCCGCCCGCACCTGGAACACGGCCCTGCCGGGCCGGTCCAGATCCAGGCGCACGTCCTCGCTCACCAGCGGGACTTCCGCGCCCGCCACGGTCAACCGCTTTTGCAGCCTCATTTCCCGGCCTCGCTGCCCGTGCCGTCCGCCGTCTTATAGTCGCCCAGCACGTCGCTGGCGGCCTTCAGCTTTTTCTCGAACCACGTCAGTTCCTGCGCCGGTTCGGCCTCTTCCGGCGGCGCCACGGCCTGCCCTTCGTTCTGCTGGGCGGTGGCCGTCTTGGCGGGTTCGCGCGCCTCGGCCCGCTCCGGCACGGACACGTGCTCGGACAGGCTGAAGGACACCAGCCAGCAGCGCCGCTCCTCCTGCTCCTCGGCCTTGAAGTCGCCGGTAAACCGCCCCTGCCGCATCCCCGACGCGTTCGCCGTGCGGTTGGTGACGGTGTAGATGCGCCCGTCGCCGCCCTTCTTGGCCTCGGCCATGCGGGTCAGGGCGCGCAGATCGTCTTCGTCCGTGAACCGGATGAAGATTTTCGCCTCCAGCTTCTTGGCCTTGGTGCCCTTGCTGGCCTTGGAAGTGCTCGACGTGTCGCCGCTGGCGTCCTCGTCCTTGAAGGGCAGGGTCATGGAGGTGATCAGGCCGAAGCCCGGTACGGTGAAGTCGTCGAGACGCAGAAAGCTCACAGCACGCCCTCCAGCGGGTTCTCTAGCCCGAAGGCTTCCTTGTAGTAGGCCACCTGCCGCTGGGTGCCGTACCAGCACACTGCCGCGCAGCACTTGAACGCGGCATCCATGGGCGGGGCGAACGTCACCAGCAGCTTGGCCAACTCCACGGCCAACCCTTCCAGGTACACGCCGAACCACCCCGGATCGCTGCCGGTCATGGACCCGCGCAGCGCATCAAGGTTGGCCTGCCGGGCGGCCATGGCTGCCTGCCGCTTGGCCCCGAACGCGCCCAGCCGGGCCACCGGCGACGCACCGGCGGCGGAAAGCCCCTCCGCCATGGCCAGTTGCCCGCCCAGCACCCGCGACGTGGCCAGCCCCGGCCCACCCCGCTGCGGCGACGATGCGCCCCACGCCGGATAGCCGGGGGCGGACGGAATGGTGAATTTCTGCCGCTCCAGTCCGGCCAAGCCTTCGGCACGCCGCTGCGCCTGCTGCAATTCAAGAATGGGGAAGACATCGTTGAACCGCGCCAGCGAAGCCGCAAAGGCCGCTTCATCCGGGGCGGCAATGACCACCAACACCATGGCCGTGTCCGCTTCCGTGGGGTCAGTGGGATCTGGCTGGTCCGGCTGCGCTCCGGAGGCCTGCCGGTCTTGGGCCTCGCTCATGCGCGAGGCAACCGCGCTGATGGCCCCCTGTGGCGTCAGGTAGGCCCGGTCGCCCCGGCGCTGTCCCACGCCCTGCTGGTACGGCGTGACCGCGATATACGGGCACGGGCTGGCCAGCATGCTGGAGGCGTCGCCGCGAAGATCCGCAGTGCCCCCTCCGGCGGGGGGCGGCCCCTCCGACAGGCCCAGCCCGGCAAGGGACGCCGCGCCGCTGGCCACGGCGGCTCCCACCGCCCACAGCGATCCGGAAAGCCCGTCGCCCACCGCGCCGATGCTGGCCGGGGGCGTGAACGACACGGGTTGCCACAGCATGGTTCGCTCCCCCGCTCCTACGTCGGGTAGCTGACCACCATGGCCAGTACGGCGGCCACGGGGTCGGCGTCGGTCTGCGCGGCCAGCAGGGTCTGCTCCAGTTCCACCCGGCGGGCGGTCAGCATGTCCACCAAATATTCCAGACCGTCGGGGTCGGTGACGGCCATCAGGGCCGACCCCACGGCCACGCCGGTGGCGGTCGCCTCCGCCCCGGCCAGCACGCCCGCGAGGGCGGTATCGTAGCCGGTCCGGATTTCGCGCGCCTTGGCGGTGTGGGCCTCCTCCAGCGAGGGGTGCGGCTCCGTCTCGCTCCAGCCGTCCGGAAGCGGCCCCAGCGCGTCCACAACGTGCTGGGTGCCGTCCCCCAGCCAGCCCTGCTTGCCCCGGTGGTCCTCGACGTACTCCCATGCATCACACGCGAGGGTCAGCACGCGGGCATACCCGGCGCGCGCGGGAGGCAGCGGTGCGGCGTCGGCGTCCACGGCATCGGCCGGAAGCGCCACCCACGGTGCGGGCGGGGTCCAGTCCTGGGTGCGCAGGTGTTCGCGTGTTTGTTTGTCATAGATATGGATGGTGCGCATGTGTTGCTCCCTAGACGTAGATAATGAACATGACGGCGGCGTTCTTCATGCGGGTTTCGGTGCCGCCGGTGGCACCTGTGCCATTGGCTCCCGAGCTGTATCCGTTGTTGTTCGAGTTCGTGCCTTGGCACCCGAGATCGCCTAGTGACCCGCTGGAACTGTTCCGGCTTTGGGTGTGCACGTGGCTGGCGAACGCGTCGGCCTGATAGCTCAGGAGCACGCGTGCGGCATCCAGCCCCCGGCCATGGTCCCACCCGCGCGGCGCGACGCCGCGCATGTCCAACAGGCGGATATGGTTGCCCGCCACATCCCGCGCCCCGGAATTCGAGCAGCGGTAGAACGCCACGGCCGAGGCGTTGCCCGCCTCGCCAACCCACGCGCGCAGCAGACGGGGGAATGTTTCCAGCGACACCACGTCGCCATTCAGTTCCAGCCCTGCAGGCAAGCCGTCGGAAAGGGTGGGGATGGTCGCCTTACCCCACATCACGATCTCGCCAGCCCGCATGTCGCGCACGGCCGCCGTCATATCCATGTCGGCCATCGCCTCCGCGAGGGCGGCCTCAAGGGCGGCCCGCATCTCCTGCTCCGACATCGCGCCGACCTGCTCCGGTGTGAGGGCGGTTTGCCTCGACCGCAAATCCGTCACGCTGCCGTCGGCCTCAATGCGGGCCACCTTCTCGCAGTGGTGCTCCGTGTTGACGGGATATCCCACGGTGTAGTCCGGGCACTCCGCCCCCGGCTCCAGGCACAGCGGCGTCACCACCGTGACCACGTCCGAGCCCTGCCCCTGCATGGAAACGTCCAGCCACACCTCGCACGGGGTCACGGTGGGCACCAAGGGCGTGGGGTCCTGCAGCGCCACGCGAATGCCCTCCACGTAGCCGCGCCCGGCCTCGAACCGGTACGCCCCGCCGGTGTTGGTCAGCAGCCAGCCGTCGTCCAGGAACGCGGCACGCCCGTAAATGTCCCGGTTCGACAGGCGCTCGCGCTCGTCGATGCCCTTCAGCCGCACGGTGAAGTCCAGCTGCCACACCGCCGCCTCGACGGTGATCTGCGTCAGCTCGCGCGCGCCGCTAAACTCCAGCAGGAAGTTGCGCGTCAGGTTGTTGCCCTGGGTGTTGGTGGCCGGGTCGTACCGGCGCTTCTCCAGCCGGGGAAAGGTGGCCACGGCCACCAGCGTGGCGTGCGCGGTGCAGTACAAGCCCTGCCAGTTGAACGAGAACGGCCCCACGTCGCTGCCCAGCAGCGCGGAGTACACAACCTGGCTGGGGTTCACATAGGCCCGGTACTCCGGCGGGATGGGAAACTCGTGCACCACGTGGTCCGTGGGCACGCCCTGGGCGGGGTTGGCGGGCTGGGTGTGATCCTGCCCCGGCACGTCCGCGAAGACAAACCGGTCGATGACAAGGGGGGTGCCTTCCGCCTGCAAGCGGGCAATCAGGGCCTCCCCGGCGGCGGTCAGGGTAACGCTCATGCGTGGGCCTCCGTGGTGTGGTGGCTGTTGTCGAACGCGGCGGCGCGCATGCCCGCCGTGACCAGGGTGAGGGGGTTGCTCACGGCGCACACCGTGGCGTGATCGTCGTCGAAGGCGCAGGGGGCAACGCGCACGGCCTGCGGGATACGGCTGATGAACCGATAGCGGCGGCAGGTGCGGCCATACTCCTGCACGATGATTTCCAGCACGTTCTGCTGATCGGGGAAGGCGGTGTCATCCACCACCACGCCAATCACGTCCCAATCCTGCCCGGCCACGCGCTCTTCCAACGCCACGCCGCCCAACTCCAGCCGCTGGAAGATGCGTCCCCACCCGGCCACGCTGCCCGCGTCGCGGGCGTTGGCGTAGGCGTGGGCCACGCGCAGGCGGTACAATCGCTCCGGTTCGCCCTTGTAGGTGGTGACGTTGCGCTGCCAGGCCAGCAGATCCAACACCGTGGCCGTGCAGGTGAGCGGGTCCAACTGCCGGGCAGGCAGGGCCGCCCATTCGCCCAAGCGTGAAAACCAACCATGGGCGGCACGGGCCAGCTTGGAACACTCCTCGCCGCCCATCCAGAACGGCAGGCTGGGCTGGTCGAGCTGCGGAAGGTCGCTCATGCCGTGCCCCCAAGGGATACGGTCAGGCTGCCCAGCACCGGCAGTTGCAGCTGCGCCACGATGTCGGCGCCCACGGCCCCGCCCTCGCCGTCGTGGGTGAACTCCACGCTTTGCAGATCCGGCAGGGCCGCGTGCAACTCCTCCGACAGGCGGCTGAAGCTGAAGCGCGAAAGCGGCAACGTCCTGGTCATGGTGAAGTCGGCGTTCTCGCGCCACGCGCAGCGCACACGGTTTTCCACGGCAAGGCGCACGGCCTCCGCCCGCGCGGTGCTGGCCGTGGTCACCGGGTACACCGTCACGGTCAGGGCCACCGGCATGGCCGCGATGGGCATGCACAGCATGTCGTCGCCGTGGCCGTGGTTGCCGGAGGCCCGCACGTAGGCGTTGATGGTGTCGATGAACTCCTGCGGGGGGATGCCGCTTTCCACCATCACGTGGCAGTTGGCTGTGCCCGGCCCGCGCGGCCCGTCCTTCTCGAAGTGCAGGTAGTCGGTGCGCACCCCGGCGAACTCCGCGATCAAGGCGCGGTACGCCGCGTCGTGGTGGTACTGGCCCACGGCGGCGAACTGGTTGCGCGCCCGCAGCCGCAGCGATTCGTCATCCTCGGTGTCCGCCCCGGGCGAGGTCAACCAGTCGGCCCCGTTGGTCACGGCCGTGATGCCCGGCACCGGCCGGGTGAGGATGGAATAGTAGCCCGGCCCGAGGTTCCACGCGGCCCCGGCCTGCTCGGCCCGCACCGGCACGGCCAGCGACAGCTGCCCGACGGGAATGACGGCGTCCCCCACGGTGGCCACGCGGTAGGTCACGTCGTTGATGGGGGGCGATTCCACCAGCGTGCCCGGCGGGATGGTCAGGGTGCCGGTTGCCGTGGCCCGCGTGAAGGTCACCACCCCCGTGGCCGTGGCCGCCGCCTTGCGCTTCACGTCCACGCCCCAGGCGAACACGTCCAGCCAGGCATCGGCGGCGAACCGCAGGAAGGTGTTGGGCAGGGCGTGCTCCACCAGCAGGCCCACCAGCCATTGCGCCGGGGCCGTGACGATGGCCGAAATCAGCCGCCAGAACGGCGACCATGCGCTGTTGTTGGTGATCTGGCTGCCCTCGGTCGTGTTCAGGGCGTCCCACTGCCGCTGCATCTCGGCCTGCGTTACCGGCATGCCCGCCTCGCGCAGCATGAGGGTAAACAGTTCACGCGCGGCGCTGGTGATGGCCATTGGCCCCTCCCTTGACGTGGTTACAATTTGTAACTACATCTGTGCCATGCGCTTTGAATGGGACGAAAACAAACGCCGGGCCAACGTGGAAAAGCACGACATCGACTTCGTGCAGGCGGCGCAAATGCTGGCCTGCGCGCCGTACCTCGTGCACGACCGGCGCAAGGAGTACGGCGAACCCCGGTGCCAGGCCATCGGGGAATACGCGGGCATGGTGCTGGTCGTTGCCTTCACCATGCGCGGAACGGACCTGTTCCGGATCATTTCCGCCCGCCGCGCAAACGCCAGAGAGCGGAGGCAATATGGCTACGAATAAGGACAAGAAGGTCGGTTTCGACATCGAGGACATCCGCAAGATGCGCCCGCTTACCGACGGCAAGCGCAGCCGGGCCTTTTCCGATGCCCAGCTCACTGCCAACGCGGAAAGCGACCTCGACAACCCCATTCTGGACGATACGTTCTGGGAGCATGCCCGGCGCGTGACCCCGGCCTGCAAGAAGCAGGTGACGTTGCGCCTCGATGCCGAGGTGCTGGAATGGTTCAAGCAGCAGGGCAAGGGATACCAGACCACCATCAACGCAATTCTGCGGGCGTACAAGGAATCCCGTCCGGGCAGATAACTTTTAGCCGCCGCGCCCCCGCATTTCGAGGAAAGTGCCATGCGTACCCGCACCAGAAAGCCCACGCACCCTGGGGGAATCCTGTTCAGGATGCACATGGACCCGCTGGGCATCACCATCACCGAACTGGCGCAGCGCCTGGGCATTTCGCGCAAGGCCCTTTCGGCCATCGTCAACGAGCGCGCGTCCATCACGCCCGACATCGCCCTGCGCCTTTCCCGCGCGCTGGACACCACGCCGGAACTCTGGCTGGGCATGCAGCAGGCGTACACCCTGTGGGAAACCGCCAATACCCGGATGGAATGGCGGGACGTGCAGCCCATCAAGGTGGCCAACGCGTAGCCTTCCCCTCTCCTCACCTCACGCCCCCAGTTGCAGCGAAATGCTGCCGTACTTCACGGTGGTGGCCGTAAGCCAGTATTCGCCCAGGGCCGATTCGCGGATGACCGTGGTGCCGGGCACGATGCGCTCGTCGTCGTCCACGGCCATGGTGATGCGCACCAGGTTGGTGCTCCGTGCGCGAGCGTCCCGGTTGGCGATTATGTCCACCAGCAGGCCGCTTTCACGGATCATGTGCTGGATGTCCTGGGCGATGGACGCCCGGCCATCGAGCAGCACGGGCTGCCCCCCGGCATCCAGCGTCAGGTCGTCCTTGGAAATGCGCAGGTCGATGTAGTCGGCCATGGTCTACCCCGCCTGAAGGGCCGCCCATTCATCCAGTTGTCCGGGCGTCATGGGCTGGTCGGCGTTGATGGTCACGCTGCCGATGGTGGTCTGCCGCGTGCGGCCCTTGTTGATCTGGTTGGTGGTGGCTTGCAGCAGTCCACCGGCAGGTATGGCCGGGGTCCGGGCCTGCTCCAGCGAGGACAGCGGGCCGATGGGCTGCGCCGTGGTCAGCGCGGTGGCCGTGCTCTCTATGGCGGCCTGCGGCGCGCCCGTGGCGGCGTTGATGGCTGCGGGCATGGGCGTGGTGGCCAGCCCCAGCTTCTGCTGCAACCAGTCCCACGTTGCGCCCAGGGCGCGGAACGGGGCCATTACGGCCTCAATGGTCTTCATCAGGGCCTGGCCCCACGCCGTGTCCAGGAACGCGGCCTTCAGATCGTCCCACCAGTAGATCAGCGCGCCCACGGCGGCGATCAGCACCACGATGATACCCACCACCCAAAAGGCCGGGTTGGCGAGAAAGGCGAGGTTCAGCTTCCACTGGGCCAGCATGGCCAGCCGCGTTTCAGCGTTGAGCAGCTTGTACAGAAAGATGAGCGGCTTCAGTGGGCCGCCCAGCGCCAGCATGGCCACCCGGCTGATGGCAATTGCCGTGGTCAGCAAGCCCATGCCGCCCGCCAGCCCCATGACCACCATGGCCCCGTAGCCCACCCAGCGGGCCACATTGGGGGCGATGTTTACCCAGCGCACCAGCGTCTGGACCACGGCCACGCCCTGGCCCGCGATATCCTCCAGCGGCGGCAGCAGCTTCTGCCCGAAGTTCGCCACCAGCACGTTGACGGCGCCACCCATGCGCGCCCAGATGTCGGTCATCCGCTTCGCCATCTTCTCCGCCGGGACCATGTCCTGGATATTGGCGATGTCGGCAATGTTCCGGGAAAGCGCATCCGTCTTGGTCAGCATGTAGTTGACCAGCGCCACGGCCTCGTCGCTGCCGAACGCCTTCTTGAGCTGCATCTGCTCGGCAACTTCCAGCGTATCCCCAAACTTGCCACGCAACTTTTCCAGGATGTCCACCATCCCCAGCATGTTGCCCTTGGCGTCGGTAAGTTGCAGCCCCAACTCTTTCTGGGCATTGCCCACCCCGGCGAGAAACGACTTGTACTTGGTGCCCGCCTCGCTGCCGCTCATGGTCATCTGGAGCATGCCCAGCACGGCGAACTGCTCCTCCATACTGCGTCCCGCCGCCGTGGCATTGGCCCCCAACGAAGTGAACGCGGCGGACATGGACTCACCGGAGGACTTGAACAGACCCACGGCGTAAGCGGTGCGCCCGGCCACCTGTTCAACCCAACGCACCTTGTCCATGGAATTGGCTTGGTCCTCAAAGAGGCCGAACATGGTGCCCATGTATGCGGTGATGGTGGCCTCGTCTGCCTTGGACGCCCGCGCGAGCACGCCGGACGCCGTGGTGAATGCGGCCAGTTCCCGGTCGGACAACCCGTCAATGGCCGACTGAATTTCGTAGCTGGACCGCACCACGGCTGCGGCACTGCCGCCATAGGCCATAGCGAACCGCTCCGCCTCGCTTTGCAGGACGGCAAGCTCCGAATCGCTGCGCCCAAGGCTGGCCACATCGCCCAAGGCCCGGTTCAGGTCGATGGCCGGGGCCACCATTTGGTGGATGGAAAACCCCGTACCCACCAGCCCCATCACGCCGTCGCGCGCATTGCCGAACTGCCTGCTGACGGTGCCGGTCATCCGGTCAATGGTAGTACGCAGCCTGCCCAGCTTGCCCGATGCCTGGTCCTTCAGCCCGACGGAGAATTCCAACCGCTCCAGCCTGGTGGCCATGCCCTAGCTCCCTATCCCTTGAACGCCTTGGCGATGCCGTTGCACACGGCCACCGCCATCTTTTCCCAATGGTCCCGTTCCAGCCACAGCGCCTCGGCCATGGCCTCCGCGTCCACCGCGCGACCGGGGAACCACTTGCGGGACAGCGCGACCAGTTGCGCCGCGCCGTTCTCCGCAAGGGCCACCGCCCGCGCCTCTACTTTCCCACCGTTATCTTGATGTCCGGCATGTACTCTTCAATCAGAGACGCCATGATCATCACGCCCATGCCGGGCTGTTGCAGCAGTTCCTGCAAGGTCTCTTTGCTCTCCGGGGCCACGGTGCGCATGCACAGGTTCTGCGCCGGACCCACCTTGTTGGTGGGCTGGACCTCGTTGAGGTAGCGGTTGTAGGCCGCAAGGTTCATGTTGAAGGTCAGTTCGCTGCCGTTCACGTCCAGCTTAATGGTCTTGTCCACGGTCATCTCCTTGTGTCGGTTGCGATTCACGCCGCGCGCCCAGCAACGCGGCCAGCACGTCGGCAATGCGGGTTTGCAGGGCGTCCAGCACGGCCCCGCCCGAATAGGCGGAGACGGATGCACAGGCCACGCGGGCCGTTTCGGGCAGCGAGGTCAGGTCCACCAGGATCAGGTTGGTGACCACCCCGGCGAACAGCGCCACCAGTACGGAGCAGAACCACGCCCACAGGCTGCGTTCTCCGCACTTGGCGGCACGGGCCATGCCGCCCGCCACGGACAGGGCCAGCACCAGCCACGTGCTGGCCAGCCACTCCTTGACCTCGGTCATCTGCCCTGCCCCGTGGCGGTATCCGCCGCCCATGCCCGCAGTTCCGCCTTGTCGGCATTGCATCGGTTCACGGCCCCTTCCAGTTGTTTGGCGAACCCCGACAGGTCACCGTTGGTCACGCCGTTCCACTCCGGAACCGTCGTCTCCCGCGTCAGCGAGGCCGGGGGCAGCACCCGTTCCGTCACCGGCACGGGAACCCGTTCCACCCTTGCCGAACAGCCGGTGCACGGCAGCAGGCACAGGCACAGCATCCCAAGCGCGAGTGGCTTCATCATTCTGCACCTCTTCCTTGTAGGCGCGCATGGACGCCGCATGTTCCCGTTCCAGTGCCTCCACCTTTCTGTCGCGGCGGATGATGGCGTCGTCCCGGACCTTGATGTCGCCTCGCAGCAGCGAAATGGTCTGGGCGTTGGCCTGCCGCGCCTCCTCCAGGGTGGCCACCGACCGGCGCTCCGTGTCCAGGTCGGCGCGCAGATCCTTGATGGTCTCCGCCTGCCACCACAGAGCCAGGCACAGCACGGCGGCCCCGGCCACGATGGCCAGCAGCCGGTTCACGCCATCCCCTTGGCGCGCCGGATGGCCGCCGCGTAGGTGGCCGGGGCGTAATGGTCCGCCCAGCCCCTGCCGTTCTCGTGATCCACGATGGCGCGCATCAGCGGGTCCAGGTTGTCCTTCACGCTGATGACCGCGCCGGGGGCCACGCCCATGCGGGCCGCCACGTGGGCGATGTAACCTTCGGTGTCGTTCTCGGTGTCCGGGGCGTACTTGTTCAGGATGCCCCGCACGGTGTTCAGGCCGTCGCGCTCGTATTTCAGCAGCACCTTGGCCAGCGCCCGCAGGCCGTCCTCGTCCCGCACGAAGGTGCAGAAGGCGGTATCGGCCTGCGCGGCCGCCAGCCCTTCCCACGGCGAACCGTGCCGCAGGTTGCCGGGGTTGTTGTTGCGCACGCCACGGGGGGGCTTGTTCCGGTCGATCATGCTTCCAGCTCCTTTTGGCAGGTGATGCACAGGCGCACGCCGGGCACCGCCGCGCGCCGGGCCTCCGGTATGGGGTCGCCGCATTCCTCGCAGGTGGCCCGGCTGGCCAGACTGGTCAGACTGGCCCGCTGCGCTCCGCGCGCGGCGCGCAGGCGGGCCAGCGCCTCCTGTCTCAGGATGAACTCGCGTTCCGTGGCGATGTCCGCTGCGTCGGCCATGCTAGTTCTGCGAGCCCATCAGCCCTTCCGTGTCCGCCGTGGACAGGTAGGGCACGCCGTTGATGCGGACGAAATCCGGGCTGGTGACCATGTATTTCAGCTTGGTCAGGTGCTTCTCGCCGCCCTTCTTGTCGATATCCAGCAGCCCTTCGATCTTGAACTTGCAGCCGAAGGCCTCCACCTTCATTTCCTCGCCGTCGCCGGTCTTGGCGTAGAACAGGATGTCGAACACGGGCAGTTCGCGGTACGATCCGGCGCTTTTCGCCGCCTCGCCCAGCAGGCGCACACCCAGGGCGTCCAGTTCGATTTCGCCGTCGCCCTTCGCGTCGCCGGAAACCCAGCCGTTGGGCACGCCGTTGTCCTGGGCCACCTCGGTGTTGTCCTCGATGTTCAGCGTGGCCTTGGACACGGTGATGGCCAGCGTGCCGATGGTGATGTCGAAGTTCTTTCCGCTGATGCGCTGCATGTGCTCACCCCCTCTAGGCGTAGTTGGTCAGGTCCAGCAGGATGTTGCAGGTAATGGCCTTGGGGCTGTTGTAGGGGCGCACCGCCATCCAGATTTCCACGGCGTACTTGCTGGGCCACGTGATGGCGATGTCGCCTTCCTTGGGCGGCTCCACCTCGCCGGGGAACACCTGCCCGAGGATCTGGCGCGACCGACTCATCTCCCGCAGCGGCCGCATGAAGTACATGGCGGCCGCCGCCATGCTGCCGGGCGTGTTGTTCAGCCGCCGGTCGGCCACGCGGGCCACGGCCAGCGGATAAATGCGGCGCATGGCCTTCTGCACCACCCGCAGGTTTTCGATGGCCTGGTAGTCGCCGCCGGGCACGTCCAGCACGTTGCCGTCGGTCCAGTAGACGCCGGGGTAGTCCGGGTACCACTGCGGGGCGGAGAACCGCGCCGCGTCCAGCGCCGCGATGACCGACAGGTCCAGAATGCGGCCGTTCTTGTCAGCAGGACGGGTGGACCACGCGCCCAGCAGCGGGCCGGTGGCCACGCGCATGGGAGAATCGGCCACGGTGACGGCGCTGTTGCACAGCCGCCCGGCGTAGGTGCCCAGCTCCGGCCCCCAGATGGTGGCCACGGGGTTCACCTGGTCGCAGGCAAGGTTGGTGGTCACGGGGCGGACGGCATCCAGCCAGTCTTCCCACGTCTCGGTGGGCAGCGGCCCCCGGCTGCGCGGGATGAAGAACAGCGGGCGCATGTAGCGGGCCATGATGCTTTCGGCCTTGGCCTGCATGGCCTCTATCTCTGTGGGCAGGGACACAGGATCGGTGATGGCGATGGCCTCCACCGTCACCCGCTCCATGGCAAAGTCCACGGCCTCGGCCCACGTGTCCCCTTCAGCCAGCGGGATGGCGCAGCCGTTCCAGTTCTGCCCGGCGTTCAGCCGGGCGGCGGCCACGTGGGCTTTCAGGTCCGAATCGGCGCTGCCAAACACCCCGTCCAGATCCGTCTCGGTGTTCAGGGTGATCAGCTTGCCCTCGTTGGTGCCCGCGCCGCGCCCGACGAACAGGAAGAAGTTCTCCACTTCCTCCAGTGGGCCTTGGATCAGGTTCAGGTTGTTTACCTGCACGCTTCCGAGCATGGATGGTCTCCTATCCGGGCACGCTGCCCAGCACGTTTTTCGCCAGCCGTTCGCACATCTTGTCCGCCTCGGCAGCCGTCACGCCCAACGGGGCGCGCTCAGGCACGGTATCGCGCCAATCCTGCTCACCCTTGGGCTTGCCGGTGCGCATCAACCGCAGCACCAGGCCCGCCTGCCCGAGGGTGAAATGCTTCTCCAGCCACATCACGGACACGCGCCGGGTTGCCCTACCGCCGCCCTTGCCGGGCACTGGCAGGCGGAACCCTTCCCGCAGCAGCGCCTTGGCCTGCCTGCGGGTGCAGCGCGCCTTGTAGTCCGGCACGCCATAGGCCCGTGCCGCGCGTTGCGGCCCCCAATCCTCGCCCACGCCGTGCTGGTGCCGGTAGGCAATCCGCGCATCGCGCGGGTTCTTCCACGAAACAACAACCCCGCCATCCGGCCCGCGCGGGATGATGGCCAACGTCTTGGCCAGTCCGGTCAGCATGGCCCGCTTGTCCCTGCTGTCGCGGCGCGGTGCGAAGGGCGCGCCCTCCACCGTCTCCTGCTTACGGATGTTGCGGCGGGTCTGCGTACGCACGTACCCGGCAAGGCGTCGGGCATGCTTGCGGCGGTCGCGAATCTCGCCGCCCAGGGCGTCGAGTTGCGTATCCAACCGGGCCGACCGGCCATGATCGGGCGAAACGGAAAAACTAACCCGCATCGCCGCCCCCACGCCGTGCGCCAAAGGTGAACGAATCCGCAGCCACGATATCCGGCGCTGCCACGCTCCAGCGCCTGCCGTTGAAGGGGACGGGGCCTGCCGGATCTTCCGCCACGGTGATGCGTTCCTCGAACTCCACGGCCAGCTCCACGTCACTGGTGGTGGCGTCGTTGATGTCCACATCCAGCTCCGGCTCGGCCAGCCCGTCGCGGTCGCCGTCGTGGTCGGCCAACCAGCCAAGCACGATGGCCATCAGCGTGGGGCCGTCGCCCGCATAGCGTTCCAGCCGGATCACCGCGTCGTACTTCCACACGCCCACTTCCAGTTGGGCGCGGCCATCGGGCGTCGTGCCCAGGTCACGCCCGGTGGGCTGCAACTCGCCCTTGTCCGCAAAGGCGTGCATCTGCTCGCGCGGCAGGCCGGTGGTGGTCAGCAGGTGGTCAACGAGGGATGAAATCTTGCGCATGCCCGCCTCACACCAAGTCCGCGTCGATGCGCCCGCGCCCGCGCAGATCGGCTATGGCGTCATGCGCCCAGGTATAGAAGCGGTCGGCCACGTCCGGGCCTTCCTTGGCATCTTCGCGGGCGGCCTCGCGCCGCTCCACGGTGGCGAACTGGCCCAGCAACAGGGCTTTGGCGTGGCAGAATACCGCCCGCTTGAAGAGCCGCGTTGCCTCGCCGGTCAGGCCGTACACGGGCACGGCGTCCAGGCTGGTGAACCCTGCCGCCTCCTGCTCCGCGCGCCACGCCTGCAACTGGCGCACGGCCCACAGCCGGGCCAGGCCGAGGTGGTCTTCCACCAGCGCCTCCGCGTATTCGGCGGGCAGCCGGTACACGCGCTGAAACTCGCCCACGGACAGATCCGGATACCAGCCGTCGCCCGGCAGGGTGACGGTGGATGGCTGGTCGGTGAGGGCGCTGAAGCTCATGGCGTTACCCGTGCTGGTGTGTTGGGGGCGGACCCGGACGTTTAGTCACCGGCACCCTGTGCCGAGCTTCCGTTCGGGCCGCCCCGGCTGGGTGGAGGAGTATCTAGTCCGCCCCGTCGCCGCCCGCCGGTTCATCGGGGGCGGCACCGGGTGCGGGCGCATTGCTTTCTTCAGTGCCGGGCGCAGCCTGCCCGCCCTCACGGGTCAGCCGCTTGCGCACGCCGTCCAGCGCGGTCTTCACCTTGGCGCCCAACTCCAGCGCGCGTTGCAACTCGCGCTCCGCCGTGGGCAGGTCACCGCCCTGCTCGGCCCGCAGGCCGAACAGACGATGGAAGCCCGCGCGCACCTTGTCCGGCACCTCGCCGCCGGGTTCCACCAGCGCCTGCGCCTGCGACAGGTACGGCTCGACATCGTGTCCGGCGTCGTGCTGGCGCTCGGCCCACGCAACCACGGCAGACGCCACGAACAGCGGCACGCTGGCGCGGAAGCGTTCCGGCAGCGGCAGGCCGTGCTCCATGGCCCACGCGGCCACGCGCAGGCCCTCTTCCATGCAGCCTGCGTCCAGGCACCACACAAGGTAGTAGCCCAGCAGCTCGTGCCGCCGGCCGTCGGCCATCAGGCGCGCCGCATAGTCGCGGTACTTGGGGATGAGGGTGTCGCGCTTCAGGTCGATCTTGCGTTCGACGGAGGCGATGGACGACAGCGCCGCCAGATCTTCGGACAGCGAGGCGGAAAGGAAGGTGCCCAACTGGCTGCCGCCCAGCAGGCCACGGGGCGCGGCGGGCATGCTGCCCAGCACCACGGCCCCGGCCCCTATCCGCTCGCCCGGCACGCCGGTAACCACACGCACGGCCTGCTGGTGCTTGCGCATCAGGCTCATGGCTAGGCCCACCCGCTCGCGCCGTCGGGCAGCTTCACGTTGTCGAACTCCACGGCCACGAAGCGTTCGGGCGTTTCCACCACGTAGCCTTCGTTGCGGCTGTTGTAGTCCTCCACGCGGTCCTTCTTGGGGTTGTCCTCCACCTTGCGGCGCCACGAGCCGTTCTGCAGGTAGACGGAAAGGTTGTCGTAGCTGGTGACCACAAGGCCGCGCCCGGGGAAATTGCTGGGGGTATCCCACGCCAGCCCGCCAAAGGTGGTCAGCGCGTTGCCCAGCAGGGCCTTTTCCGTGGGCTTGCCGCCCACCACGGCGAACAGCGCGGCCTTTTCCTGCGCGATGAGGTCGGTGCCGATCAGCGCAACCAGGTTCTGGCGCATGTAGGTGGGGATGCCCTGCAACAGGTCGTGCACGGCAATGTCCAGGTTGGCCCAGTCGCCGCCCGCGCCGATGCGGATTTCACCGGCGGTCGCGCCGCCGCTCAGGATGTTGCCGGGCAGGTTTTCGCGCATGTACTGCATCCAGCCCTTGTTCACGTCCTGCATCAGCGGGAAGGCGGAAAGGTCGGTGTCGGCGGCAGCCGAGCGGCCATGCCAGCCCACCAGTTCGCGGTCGTTGGCCATGCGTTCCTGCACGTAGCGGGAATACCGGTCGCCCATGTCGGGGAACTTGGCCCACGCGTCCATGGTGGCGTAGCGCATGTAGACGTCCGTGTTGGTCTGGACCAGCTTGTAGCGGTACGGCTTCAGGCCCAGCACGTTGCGGGGCGTGCGTTCCTTGTCGGCGCTGGTGTCCGTGCGGCCCGAAACGGGGCCGGTGGCGGAGCCGAGCAGGGTTTCGCCTTCCAGGTCATCCACGGGGATGGTGTTGATCTTGGGCAGGAAGGTGGACCGCTCCACGATGGCGTCCTGCAGGCGCTGTTCGACGGTGGGCGCAACCGAAAACTGCTGGCGCACACTGGGCACGCCGTAGGTGGCGGCCATGCGGTCGCACAGAGCGTTGAACTTCTTGCGGGTACTTTCGCGCATGTGGGTTCCTCCCGCCCCTACAGGAGGGGGGCGTTGTCGTCCGCCGGGCCTTCGGTGGGGGGCACCGGCGTGCCGGACTTGGCGGCCTCGAACCGGGCGGCAATGCCATCCATCTGCGCGCCCAGCTTGGTGATGGCGTCCGTCACCGCCGCGAACTTGGCGTCCATCGATTCGGCGGGGGCATCCGCCGGAGCGGCAGCCGGGGCCGCAGGGGCGACGGGGGCGGCGGGCTGCGCCGGGGCAGCCGGACTGGCCGTGAAGGTGGCCACGGTGGCCTTGATCTCGGTAACGGTGGTGGCAAGGGCGTCGATCTTGCCCTGCATCTCCGCGTACTGCTGTGCGTCCATGGGCTCCTCGCGTTGGGTGGCGTTGGGGGTGAACAACTGGAAAAGCCGGGCCACCCACGAGGGTTCCCGGTCTTCTGCTTCTGCGGGCAGGACGCATTCCACGTTGGACAGAAACTGGCTGCCCGGCGTGTTGCGGCGGGCGGAGAACTTCAGCTCGCTGGTGGCCAGCGAGGCGGGCGAATCGGTAATGCCCAGCCCCACAAGGTAGGCCCGGCCCGTGCCCGCGAAGTTGTCGTCGATCTCCATGGAGAAAAAGAGCCGCTGCCCGTACTGGTTGCCCATCAGGTAGCTGGCGTTGGGCTGAAGCCGCGCGTACAGCGCCACCACGCCGCCCTCCTCTTCCGCCTTCAGTTCCAGCACCTTGCCGTAGTTCTGAAAGCGGAAGTGGTCCGGCCAGATCAGCGCGGTGTACAGGTCGGGCCTGTAGGATTCCGCCGCCTGCAACAGCCACGCGGCGTCGATGGTCCGCCCGTCCACTGTGGGGCAGGACTGGCCTATCCTGACGAAATCTGTGGTGAGGGTGGGCTTGCTCATGCGCGCCATGTAGGCACAGCACGCAAGGTCAGGTCAAAGACACGGCGTCCGATTTTGCGAAAATCGGATTTCTCTGGCGTGGGGTGTTGCCGCAACAGTGCTATTGCAGCACGATGGAGACCATTGCAGACGGCGGGAATGCGCAGGAAGCCCGGCAGGGCGTGCGCCAGTACCCGGACGAGATACGGCAGGCCGCGCGGGGCATGTACCTGCGGCGCTACACCGTGGCGGACATTTCCGACGCGCTGGGCGTGCCGCGTCGCACCGTCTACCACTGGAGCACGACGGGCGAATGGGACGCCCTGCTCACGCACGAGACGGCGGAAGAGGCCGTTACCCGCCGCCTCACCCTGCTGGCCGAGCGCGACCCCAAGACGCCCGGCGAACTGCGCGAGGTGGATCTGCTGGTGGGCACGCTGGAGCGGTTGCAGGCCCTGCGCACCAAAGAGGTGGCCCTGGCGCGCCAGCGTGGATTGGGGCAGGACAGCGCCCACCCCGGCCCGGCCCCCCAGCCGGACGCCGCGCCCGGCGAGTTCGCCGCGGACACCCCTTCCGCCGCACCCCGCGCCGCCCGCCCCAACCGCAGGGGCAAGCCCATCAAAAACGACGTCACAGCCCTGACGCCGGAGCTGTTCGCGGACAAGTTCCACCGCCGGTACTTCGGCTACCAGCACGCCCTGCGCACGGCCAAGCAGCACCGCAACCGCATGCTGCTGAAGGCCCGGCAGATAGGGGCCACGTGGTACTTCGCGCAGGAGGCCTTCGAGGATGCCTGCCTGACCGGCGACAACCAGATCTTCCTTTCCGCCACCAAGGCGCAGTCGCAGGTGTTTCGCAACTACATCGTGCAGGCCGCGTCCGATGCCTTCGACATCACCCTTTCCGGCAACCCGCTGATACTGCACACCCGCAACGGCAAGGCCGAGCTGCACTTCCTGTCCAACAACTCGCGTAGCGCGCAGAGCTACCACGGGCACGTCTACATCGACGAGTTCTTCTGGATCACCAAGTTCCGCGAGCTGTACAAGGTGGCCACCGGCATGGCCGCGCACAAGAAGTGGCGGCGCACGCTGTTTTCCACGCCATCCGCCATCACCCATGACGCCTACCCGCTGTGGACCGGCGAAGCCTTTCAGAAGCGCTTCGCCAAGCCCCGGCCGTGGCCGGACGCCGCCGCCCTGCGCGCGGGGTTCCTGTGTCCGGACACGTACTGGCGCAACATCATCACGCTGGCCGACGCGGAGGCGGGCGGCTACAACCTGTTCGACGTGGCCCAGCTGCGGCTGGAGTACGCGCCGGACGAATTCCGCCAGTTGTTCGACTGCGAGTTCATCGACGACACCCAGGGAGTGTTCCGCCTGGCGCTGCTGGAACGCTGCATGACCGACCCGGCGGACTGGCCGGACTACGCCCCCGGCGCGCCCCGCCCCGTGGGCACCCACCCGGTGTGGGGCGGGTACGACCCCAGCCGCTCGCGCGACGACGCATCCTTCGTGGTGCTGCAACCGCCCCTGAAGCCGGGCGGGGTGATCCGCTGCGTGGAGCGGCACAAGTGGGTGGGCAAGAGCTACCTGTGGCAGGCGGAACGCATCCGCGAGCTGGCGAACAGGTACCGCTTCGCGCATCTGGGCATAGACACCACCGGCCCCGGCATCGGCGTGTACGAGCACGTGCGCCAGTTCTGCCCGGTGGCCGCGCCCATCAACTACGCCGTGGCCAGCAAGGCCGCCCTTGTGCTGAAGGCCCGCGAGGTGATCGAGGAGCAGCGGCTGGAATGGGACGCGGCGGAAACGGACATCGCCCACGCCTTTCTGACCATTCGGCAGACCACCACCGACAAGGGACAGATTACCTACGCCGCCGGGCGCACGCCCACCACCGGACATGCCGACGTGGCGTGGGCCATCATGCACGCGCTGGCGGCGGAACCGCTGGCGCGCCAGACCGGGCACGGCGGCTGCACCGTGGTCATCGGCGCGTAGAGCAAACAGGAGGGATACATGGCCAGGGCCAGAACGAAAAAGCACGCCACCGCCAACCCCGCCACCGGGGCCGGGCCGGTGCCCAACGCCGGGGCGATCATCAACGATGCCCTGCGCGGGGTGCAGGCCTTCACCTTTGGCGACCCGGAACCGGCGCTGGCCGGGGCGGTGTATGACCACCTTGGGGTATGGCTGCTGGACAACGGCAGCTACTACCAGCCGCCGGTGCCCCTGCGCGGGCTGGCCCGGCTGCTGCGGGCCAACGCCTACCATGGCCCCCTGCTGGAATTCAAAACCAACGTGGTGCTGCGCGGCTTTCTGCCCACGGCGGCGCTTACCCGCCGGGCCATGCACGCCATGACCACCGACTACCTGGTGTTCGCCAACGGGTACCTGCAAAAAATCCGCAACTGGTACGGCGAGGTGGTGGAGCTGCGCCACCTACCGGCCATCAACATGCGCCGCCTGAAGGAAGACGACTGCTATGGCCTGCTGCCCCTGACGGGGCAGATCCACCGCTTTGCCCCCGGCGAGGTGGTGCATATCCGCAACTACGACGTCAGCCAGACCATTTACGGCCTGCCCTCGTACCTGGGGGCCATCCAGTCCATGCTGCTGAACGAGGACGCCACCCTGTTCCGCCGCCGGTACTACCGCAACGGCGCGCACATGGGCTACGTGTTCTACTCCTCCTCCAGTTCGCTGGAGGCGGACGACCGCGACCGCATCCGCGCCGCCATAGAGGGCAGCAAGGGCATCGGCAACTTTCGCAACATGTTCCTGCACATACCCAACGGGCGCGAAAAGGACGTGCAGATCCTGCCGGTGGGCGACTTCAGCACGCGGGACGAACTGGAGAAGATCAAGAACATCAGCCGCGACGACATCATTGCCGCGCACCGCATACCCCCGGCCATGGCCAGCATTATCCCCAACAACACCGGCGGCTTTGGCGACATCACCAAGATAGACGCGGTGTACGAGAAGAACGAGATAACCCCGGTGCGCGAGCTGCTGCTGGAAGTGAACGAGCACCTGCCGCCCGCCGCCCGCGTGGGCTTTGCCCCGCAAACGGAAAACCCGCCGGTGGCCTGACCACCGGCGGGCGAAACGCATGGGACTTGCTGCCCGATTGACAGCAACGCCCCCTTGTCATTGTGTTTGTGCAGGAGGATGAACACCATGCGCATTATCTGCGACAGGTGCCACGGCAAGGCCCGTATCACCTCGCGCCGCGAGGTGACCCCACAGTTCACCAAGCTCTACTGCGTATGCAACACCCCCGAATGCGGCCACAGCTTTGTCATGAACCTGGAGTTTGCGCACACGCTGTCACCGTCTGCGCTGGATCTGCCTGAACAGACGCGAGACGCCCTAGCTGAATGCGGCGGGCGGCGAGAAGTGCAGTTGCTGCTCTCCACCTGATCCCTGAAAAACAACAGCCCCCGGCGTCACAAAACACCGGGGGCTGTACGGTTCACCTAGCTGCGGTTAGGCCCGCAGTTGCATGGCATAATGCCGTGCTGCAGCGACCAAGAAACCGGAACGGCTCATACCCTCTTCCTGCGCCACTCGATCGACCAGCGCAAGCACATGCGGAGCCAGTGAAATGTTCACCCGCACGGGCGGGATATCGAGCGACGGAGCCGGAACCAGTTGGTACAGGGTACCTTCGGGGATGACTTCGCCATCTTCGGCAGCCTCGGTCTCGGCCTTGGCGCGTGCCTCCTTGAGGCTGGACGGAACAGGCAGAGGATCATTGTCCTCGTGCATTCCCAACAGATGGCACTCCAGAGCTTCCTGTGCCATGCGAAATGCATCTTCAAGGCTTTCGCCCTGGGTGATGCACCCCGGCAAATCCGGGAACGTCACGGCATAGGCACCTTCACGCTCCTCTGCAGGGAGGAACTGTGCCACATAGAAGTACATGATATCTTTCTCCATTATTTTGGGCGACAAAATCTATCCTATAGATACTATAGGCCCTAGAGAGCCTAGGCCAAGGGGGGAGCCCCCCCTTTTCATTCTCTGAGTTTTACGCCTGATTGTTTCTCAATGCTTTTGATAACACTGACAAACAAATCCTTCACGGGATGCGGGACAGTAACCTTCCCGCGATGCTCCGGATGTTTGAATTGATGGTGGTCGCCAACGGTCTTGGCGAGGTACCAGCCAGCGTCTTGTAGTCTTTTAATCACTTCCCGGCTTGACATGTTTCCTCCTGTCGAGGGTTGGGTTCGGAACGACACCGAGTTCACTGGGGAGCGCAGATTCTGCAACAAATTGCCGAAAGCCGCGGGGCGTGGTTGTCTCCATCATTGTTGCCTCCTGTGCCGCCAGTATCTACACACGCTCTACACACCTGTCAAGGGCAGTGTGTATTTTTTGCGCAAAAAAGCGCCCCCGACATCAACCGATGCCGGGGGCGTTTCGTTATGGGGGTGATCTTCAGGGCCGGGCTAGGAAGGGCGTCCGCAGGCCCACGGTGGGCCGTTGCCCTGCCCCTGTCCCGCCGCGCGCTGGGGCGCTGGCGGCGGCGCAGGGGGTGTCGTCCAGCGCCTCTCCGCAGTGTTGCAGGTCTTCGCCCAGCAGGGCCAGAATCAGCGCAAGGCCGCCGTGTTCTTCCGGCAGGCGGGCGGCGATGGTGCGTAGCGCCGCCGCGTGGCTGTAGATGCGTCCGATGGGGTCAACGTCCATGGTGTGTCTCCTCCTGCTCGACGGCGACATGCATGCGGGCCACATCGCCCGACAGCCACGTCAACTGGCGCTGGAGGGTCTTGAACAGGTACCGCGTGAAGTCGATGGGTTCACCCTTACGCAGCGCGCCGCGAAGGATGCCCGCCAGTTCTTCTGCCTCATTCGCCACATCTTCCAGATCCTCTTGCAGGCGGTCCTGCCCGGAGACGACGGCAAAGGCGTCCTGATAGGTGGTTTCCCTGTGGGCGTTCATGCTGCCGCCTCCACAGGGGTTGAGGTTTCAGGACGCGCGGATGCCGTGGTCCCCCTGTGGCCGGTTTGCGCGAACGGCGAACCTACATCAGGCAATGCGTCTTGGGCAACGGATGGCGCAAGACTGGCGGCGGCATCGGCCACCGCCTCGCACGCGGAGACGGAAAGCCGGGCTGCCTGCTCCGAAAGCGCCGCCGCACGGTGGGCCAGCCAGTCCACGGCCAGGCGCTCCGGACGGATCGCCGGACAGGTTGCCGGGCAGGCCGCCAGTGGGGGCATCATCGGGGCCACCGTCCAGATCGGGCAGCGATTCGTGCAGCAGCTCGTCCAACTCGGCAAGGTCGCCCTGGGCGGCGCACAAGGCAGGTCGCACGGAAAGGTGGACGCATTCGGCGGGCAGCGCGAACTGGGCACCCAGTTCGGCCACGGCCTCGGCCAGAAGGTGGCCGCGCTCTACGATGAACGCGGACA
This sequence comes from Nitratidesulfovibrio sp. D1, assembly GCF_051133415.1. Classification (NCBI taxonomy): domain Bacteria; kingdom Pseudomonadati; phylum Thermodesulfobacteriota; class Desulfovibrionia; order Desulfovibrionales; family Desulfovibrionaceae; genus Nitratidesulfovibrio; species Nitratidesulfovibrio sp. D1. The sequence goes on from NZ_JBPGNZ010000005.1 coordinate 118,428, forward strand.
AGGTGGGGGTGGGGATCATGTGAGGCTCCTAGGATTTTTCGATTGGCAGCCTCTTTCGAGAAAGCTGCCGGGAGCTCGAAACCGTCCTAGGGCGGCGGGCGTATTCCCCCGAAGGGTATTGTATTAGCCGCACTCCCGACAGAATATCGCGTGGGATGGGCGCACCTCTCCTAATGGCAAGAGAAACCATGCGCAAGACGCACGGGCACCGCCGGAGCATGGGCGCAAAAAAACCACGGCTGACGGGCGTGATGGCCGCCTAGGAAACAAGGTGTTTCGAGCACCTGCGGACAGATTGACCTATAGGGGTGAGGGATGTCAAGAGAATGGGCACTAGACGAACGCTGATCACATTGGCCCTGCTTGGTTCATTTTTACCAATAGTGCTGCATCCAAAGGAGTTCAACGTGCCTGACGATCTCCAACACCTTGCGGAAATATCTGGACACTGCGAAAAACCAGCTTTGGAACTAATTTCCACCATATCTAAGGCTACAGGAACATTTTTTAAGCCTTGGATAATCACAAGAAATGCAAAAGCAGAAGCAAAAGCAGCAGAAGCACAAGCAAGAGCAAAAGCTCTCACAGATGAGATACTCACAGAATCTCAAATAAAAACGACAGAACTCAAGCTCCGAGCACTAACACGCTTCACAACAGAAGAGATACGAAAACAAATAAACATCGATACGATTCTCGACATTGCGCTACCACTACTAAGCAACGGAGCAAAATCGAGAGAAATAGACTCTGATTGGGTACATAACTTTATAAACAAGTCGAGCCAATTTTCAGACGCTGACATGCAAAACCTTTGGGGTCGCATATTGGCTGGTGAAGCCAACGCCCCTGGATCATACTCGCGCAGGACTATCAACATCCTCAACGACTTCAGCAAAGACGACTTAAAAGGCTTCGAGTCAATATGTCGTTTCTCATTACGCGTAGAAGAAGAAGACTTGCCAGTAATTATAAATCACAGCGACGATATATACGCACGCAATGGCATAGACTACATAATGCTTCATCACCTTGATGACATTGGACTCATATCATACACCACCCCCATCGGAACAAATTACACATTTGACACCCCCCCCATAACCTTCTCATACTTTGGCCACAGAATAACACTAAACATATCTCCAGACACTGAGATCCCCATAGGCCAAGTTGTTTTGACAAAATCCGGGACAGAACTGCACAAACTCGCGAACCAAACCGCTGTCCCCGGCTTCCTAGAACACCTATGCGACTACTGGCAAAAAAAGGGACTAAACCCCACCATCACCACATAAACACTACAAAGAAGCGGCCCGCACCTCTCACGATATGTGGGCCGCTTCAGCACCGATATACACGCCGCCACATTAACGACGCGCAAAAATTGCAGCCTCGATATTCTGACCGCGCAGACCCGCCACATAAGCCTGACGCACCACAACACGCACAACGTAATACCAGACACTCACACAGCACGACACCACAGCAAGTAACAGCATCAACAAGGAAGCCAAATTATCAAACCATGAGCCACGGGACACACAAAACGCGATGAGCCCAAGCACGGCAAAGGAGTCACCCAGAAACAACAAAAACGACGAAACAAACCGCCGCCCATCAAGGGAACTCTCTATCTCACCAGCCAACACCGCATCCGCGTAATCCCCAGTACGGCTGGAGCTTGCCGCAGCATAAACGCCTTCAATACTAACCCTAGCCCCACCACCATCTCGCACCAGCCATCCATACAACTTCATAGAAAACGAGTTGACGACATGGCCGACCACCCCCGCCACAAAAAAACAGACTGCCACCACAGACAAAGAGCCATGCACCAGCAAAGGTGACCCCTTGGCGAGCAGCTTATCAAACGGATAGCTAGCCACCCCAAGAAGCACACTGTCGCGGGCCGACAACCAATCAGCAACCGCACACACAGAGTCCGGCAGCAGCCCCCCAGGACGCATGCCAGAAACCTCAAGCGCTACGACGATCGCGTAATACGACAACACTGTAGCCACAAGAAAACGTGACGACAGCTTTCGCAGCAAATCATCAACATAGCGCGCAATGACTGTTTTTGTATCGCTCATATCTTCTTCAGGTAGAAAACATCTCCACATTCCACGTCGTGTGTACCATACTCCAAAACAGGACAACACACAATAGATACAACCTGACCAGAAAACCCATTTAGAAACATTGCATCTTCTTTTTTGTCAAAACGCACAATCATTGTCTTTCCATTTAATGCATTTTTAAATTTTCCAGTCTTAGTAAAAACGTCTCCCCCACGATACTCACCAGCATACACGACAGGATCACCCAACGACCGCTGCCCCACATAATTGCGCAGCAATTCGGCAATCTGCCTATTCAAGGTTACAGCTTCAGAGTCTTCTCCGAGAAAATCAAGAGTTATAGAACTGGCACCTGCCCCTTCACTGCTGACAACAGAACCAATTTTAACCAACTCTTTAGCTATCGCCCGACGAATAAAGCCCGACGAAAATCTCTCTTCATTAAGCACTCGAAATTCATTATACCGTGTTGGCCTTACTACTCCCGACTCTACCTTTGCCAGCACAAGTCGACTCTCATCTCTAATATCTTCAACTTCAGCAGCTATTCCTTTTTTAACAGCACCCTCAAATGCATCAACAAAATTCATTTTTACGACATCAATTAATTGCTTGTCGTCATTATCTGCTAAAATTTGAAACGTTCTACAATTCGCCAAACTATCCCCAAGCCAAATAACATGACTCTGATACTGCTCAGCCCCAAGCTTAGCATGCTTGTGCAGCCGCCCCAACTTCTGAAGATGCGCCCTGTCCACGGCGACCTGGAGATGCCCAAAAACCTTCGATGCGGTACGCAACGAAATATAATGCTGTTCAGAAAGGATATCCCCGTCAAATCGCACCGACATCACATGAGACATTTATATAACCTCCGGTTCTTATAAAAGAATCACCAGTAAACGCTCACGGACAAATTGCCCTATATACCCACATCTGACAAGACATTAGACAACCGCCTTTGCCCCCCCACGCAAAACACGGCCCGCACCTCTCACGAGATGCGGGCCGCTTCATTTCCTACCCTTGTCCTGCCGTTACCGCTCAGGCCGCCGCGCGCCTGCTCCGTCCTGCCGCCTGCATGGCGCTCTCGACGATGAACGCAGAGCGGGTCAGCCCCCGCGCCTTGGCGGCCCTGTCGATGGCGTTGCGCACGTAGACGGGCATGGTGATGTTCACGGGCACGGCCTTCCGGCCATCGGTCGCAAAATTTTCTCCAAAGAAAAACAGCGCAACGCCTGCAACCATACAACATTCAATACATCCAGATATATTATATTCCATGCGGACATCTTGACCCACTTTAAAATATCGCTAAACAGTACAGAAAATGTCTAGAAACAAAACCCGGAGGTAGCATGCCACAGGAAGAAAGCCCTCAAGATCATTTAGTTGCCGCCCTGAAAACCCTTCTGGAGTACGAGGTATTGGATCACATTGCTTCAGAAGGCGTCGCCAAGCAGATCATCGGAGACCACGGGCTCGACAACCTCTCAGACAAACAACAGCATGTTTTTACGCAACATATCCAACCCCACCTCGAAATTGAATGTGAAAGCCCTTACTGCGACGGAAGCCAGATTGCGCTTGAGGACATCCCGTCCGCCTACGAAAACCAAGATGAAAACGGAGGGTTATACTGCGGAGACTGCCAAGACGACCAACAACGGATAGATGAGCACGAAGACAGCGACGATTAACCCCTAAACGACACCATGGAGACCCTATCATGTCCAAGAACACCAAGCAGACGTCCGCGACTGTCGCGTCCCACGCCGGAAAAGCGCTTAACGATCCGAACGCTTCGGCATCCACCAAGAGCCTCGCCGCTTCTGCCCTGTCCCAACGGTCACCCGACAAACAAACCGGCGCCGAGATGGAAGCCAAGGCTGGGCGAGTCCTCCAGAACGAGCGCTCCAGCAATCTGGCCCAGGAGTTCGCAGCATCCATCGTTTCCCAGTCCAACAAAAAACGCTAACCCCTCCACGCGGCGGGCTCAAACCCGCCAGCCAACATAAGCGGCCCGCACCTCTCACGAGATGCGGGCCGCTTCATTTCCTACCCTTGCCCTGCCGTTACCGCTCAGGCCGCCGCGCGTTCGCCTCGCCCAGCCGCTTGCAACGCGGTTTCCGCAATGAAGGCCGAACGGCTCATGCCACGCGCGCGGGCCAGACGGTCCAGTTCCTCCAGGGCGAACTTGGGCAGGCTGATGTTGATGCGCACCGGCGTACGGTCCACGGCGGGGGCGTGGATCAGCTGGAGCAACTGGGGCCGGTCCGGGGCCACGCCCGGCTCCGCGTGCAGCGCCCGCGCCTGCTCCTGCACATGCTCGTAGGTGGACGGGGCCGGAAGCTCGCGCCGTTCTGCGGCATACTCGCCCAGCGAATCGGCTAGCACGTCGCGGGCGTTCTCCATGCACTCTTCCAGCGTATCCCCCTGCGACAACGCCTCGGGGATATCCGGAAAGGTGATGACATACCCGCCTTCGCGGGCGGGCGTGAAAATGGCAAAGTAATGCATATCTGCTCCGGGTGGGGGAAGGCGCCCCCTCCCCCCGTTTCGTTAAAACTTCACTCCGGTCTGCTTCTCAATGAGGGCGGCCAACATCTCCTTGATCTCGTTGTGCCTCGGAATCGCCGCCCTGTACCGCCCGTCCCTGTCGTATGCCTTGGTATGGTTGCCCCCCTCCTTGAAGGTGAAGCCCGCTTTCTCCAAGACCTTCAGGATGCGTGATCGCTTCATGCGCACCTCGTGAAATTAACTTACACACTTTTCTACACATCGTCAATCGCGTGTGTGTTTTTGTGTGTATTCCCCCATCCCGAGCCGCGCACCCACCTTCACCCCGTCGCCGGGCGCGATATGATCGGCCCATGCCTTACACGAAACTCTTCGCCCCCCTCGCCTGGCTGCTGGCCCACGACTGCAAGCCAGAGATCCTGCGCGACGCGGATGGCCGCCCGCGCCGCCTGCTGCTGCACCACGACCGGCGCGGCGCGCCAGCGCCCGAACGCGTGGTCCGCGCCACCATGATAGCCGAACGGTTCAAGCACCTGATCCTGCTGCAACTGGACGTGAAAAAAGGCGAGCGCCCGCGCTCCGTGCGCTGGCTGCTCGCCCATGGCCTGGTTGAACTGAAGGGGGGCCGATACAGAAGACCGAGGCAAAAGAGACATCCCGCATACGGACGTATTGACCTATACCAGCAAGAATGCAAAAGGTTACCAAAAACGCCACTCATAATTCAGCGGGGGAACCATGTCATTCTGGCCCGTCGAAGCGAAAGCCGACCTGACCCCCCTAGTTGAAACACCTTGCACCGGCCTTAAGAAGCTGGGAGGTCTCCTCTTCGGCAAATTCACCCGCGCAGAAGATCGCCGCAACATCCTCGCAGCAGCCCAAAACCAAAGGGACGCCCAGCAGATCACGAACGGGGAGCTGGTCTATGTTGACGGAGAACTACGCCCGGCGCTTGCTCCAATTTCGCCCCTGATCGCTCTCGGCCAACATCAAGACCTGGAGAATCTGACCGGCAACCTCAAGATCGCCTTGGACATCTTGGGCAATACACCAGACGAAAGCATTTCCGAAACAGATGTAGCCCCCGACTGGTTTGCCCGCTGGCGGCAAGGCGCAACCGTCATTGGAAACACAGACATGCAAGCCCTTTGGGGACGCATATTGGCTGAAGAAATTAAAACGCCGACATCATTCTCATACAAGACCCTCGACGTATTAAAAAACATTACCAAGCGCGACGCTACAATATTCTCTTCAGTAATTCCTTTACGTGTAGGGTCCGTTATTCCATGCACTGAAACAGAAGAAATATTTGAAACTCCGTATTCAGAAATATCAAAAATGATTGACGTTGGTCTAATTATGGAAAGAAAAGCAATTCAAACAGGAAAATACGACGATGATTCTTCAACTTCACTTTTCTTTGGACATAAAGTCACATACAAAGCACCAACCATTAAAAACATACATGGATCTGGAATAATTTGGTTATCAATGTCTCGTGCAGGTTTTGAAATCTCTTTGATTTCTGACGCTCCGGAACCGTCTAATGCACAATTAAAATACATCATATCTATGTTCAGGCTAAATAATAAGAATATTCATTCATTCACATCAATAGATGTAGTGCGCAACCAAGAAACATCTAATCACACTTCAGACACAATCATATCACACCACCCATTAAGATAACCCACCAGACAACACTACTAAATATACATTTCGATTACGCAACTTATGACATTGCAAAACACTTCATTCCACCAGAAACATTGCCACGCCATGCAGGCTAGCCTCAGCTACCTGCCGCCGCCCGCGCCCTACCTCAATTTTGAACCGGTTCAAAAAGTTCAAGAGCCCGAAAAACCGCCCCACAACAGCACAACACACCTATTTTACTCCACTATTTTTTGAACCGCCCCAATCCGCCTCATTCTTGCGCGGCCAATAAAATCAGCTTGTTGCGAAGGTTCACGGATGTTCAGCTGGGGTTCAAAACAGAGGTTCAGTTTGAACCATTTTTGAACGCTGGCAGGTTCAAAAATGGTTCACTCACACATACTATAATTTTAAATAGTTATAGTTAATTTTTTACACTTTGAACCTTTTGAACCCTAAATGAGAAAGCCTTCGTTTTGGAAAAACTCTCCGCGCGCGTCGTGCGCATGCACGTGCGCGTAGTACGCGCATGTCATGTAATTTCGGACCATTGGGCGCAAAAAAACCCGCCGAGGGTTCGGCGGGCTTTCCGTCAGGGTTTCTCGAAAACCCAACATCGAATGTACTTGCCGACCAAGCGTGATCGCACCAGCAGGTTACTGCCCACCAGAGGCCGCCGGGCAGACTTCTTCAACGCGGCCTGTAGCCGGGGCTTCTCAATGACGGGAAGTTCGGAATTCGCCCAGACCTCATAGAAGTGCGGCATGCTGATGGCGATCCGCGTTGCGTCCGTGCTGTGGTTTAGCGGCTCTGGCAGGTCGCCGCCAAGCCCCGCCGTCAAAGCCTCGTATGCTGCCCAGAACTGGGCAACGCGGGATGGCTCTTCGGCAGCAAACACGGCCAGCCCCCGCCGGGGCAGATACGGCACGGTGGGCGGCACCGCCACAGGCAGCATGCCGGGGTGGTACACCTCCTTCCAAACGGCACCGCAGCGGCGCATCTCGTTTGCGATGGCCCGCAGGGCACGCAAGATATCGGGCATGGCCCCTTCCCTTTCCAGCCGTTTGGCAAGCAGTTTCAGCTGGCCAGCATAGTCGATCAGCCGATCCGTCGGCTCAGGATTCTGAAGCGCCATTTCAATCCTCCAGGGTTGGCAGTTTGGCCTCGTGGAACACCCAGCATTTCACGTTCTTCTTCTCGTGCTGCGAATAGACGCAGCGGTTCGACGCCACAAACCGCCGCACGCTGCTGGTGTGCAGCAGCTTCTTCAGGTTGCCCACGTCGGGCATGGCCTGCCCGCAATTGCGGCAGGCTTCGGTGTACTGGTTGAAGTTCACGGCAATGAAGCCCGGCTTGCTCTCGTGGTTCAGCGGGTCCAACCGCGAGGTGGTCTTGGTCAACTGGATGGACAGGTAGTCGTAAGTGTCCCAGAACTGCTCCACCAGCGGGTGGTCCGCAGCCAGGCGTTGCTCCCGCGCCTTGGCCCGCAGGAACAGGTATTCGGTCAGCCCTTCGCGCAGATAGTCCGACATGGTGGGAAACAGCACCTTCAGGGCGTGGCCGCACGCGGCCACCTGCGCGTGGTTCTTAATGATGCGCTCGTTCTTCAGGACGCCGCTGTCGGTGTAGCGGGTTTCGATGCTGTCGAAGGCCGCGGCGTAGGCTTCCAGGATATCGCGTTCGCGCGACAGGGCCACGCTCAGAAAGCCGCCCACGTCCGCCGCCGTCTGCCGCTCGAACCACCGGGCCACGTCGCGCGTGCCGGTCTTGTGGTGCTTCTTGTCGGCGTGGCAATGCACGATGCGCTGTAGCAGCGCCTCCGACCCGTCCACCTCGGCATTCTGGCTGATGACCAGCGACGCCTGAAACAGGTGCTCCTCCACGTCGTTGGAACGCCGGGCCACGCCCAGCGTGCCGGTGCCGCGCCCGTTGTAGAAGGGTTTCACTTCGTCAAAGCCGAACTGCCGCTGCTTGGCGTCCTTGTCGCCGTTGTCGCGGTCCGATTCGATGATGACCACCGGCAGGTTGCTCACCTGCGAAAAGGCGCGCCGCCGCCCGGCGGGGGTGGCCTTCAGCAGATCGAAGCCTTCGTAGTCGTCGCGGCCCACGCACTTCCACAGAAACTCCAGGATGGTGGATTTGCCCGCCCCCGGTTCGGGAATGGTGGGAACTGTATATACTCCAAGGCAACGCCGAATATGCCCAGGAGTCGTGGCGACGCCTTGAGCGCGAGGTCATGCCAAAGCTCGGGGATAAACCGCTCAAGAAAATCACCGCGCCGATGGTCCTGACCATCCTGCGCCGCATCGAAAAACGGGGCACGCTGGTAACTGCCCGCAAAATCAAGTCGCACGTATCCCAAATTATGCGCTACGGCATCGCGTGCGGGCACATATACTCCAACCCGGCACGGGATCTGGGCTGGGCTATGACACCCCACAAGTCCAAGCCCAGGGCGGCCCTGACCGAACCACGGCAGATGGGGCAACTCATGCGCGACATCAACGACGTCCGAGCTAAAAAACGGCGGAGTTCGCTGCTACTGGCGGCGCTGATCTTCGTCCGCCCCGGCGAACTGTGCCAGGCCGAATGGAGCGAAATCGAATGGGATGCGTGTATCTGGCGCATCCCGGCCGCAAAGATGAAGATGAGGCGCACGCACCTCGTTCCGTTGGCCCGGCAGGCCCTCGACGTGCTGCGCGAGTTGCGCAGCGTGACCGGTGATAATCGCTGGCTGTTCCCGTCGCGGTGGGACAAATCCCGCCATGAAGGTGGCGGGGTCATTAATACGGCCCTGCGGCGCATGGGCTATGGCCGGGACGTCATGACCGGACATGGTTTTAGGGCCATGGCCGGGACGTCATGACCGGACATGGTTTTAGGGCCATGGCCGCGACCGTGTTGTCCGAGCAAGGGTGGGCCAGCGAGGCCATTGAGCGCCAGTTGGCCCACGTGGACAAAAATCAGGTCCGAGCCGCCTATCAGCGCGGCGAGTTGCTGGCCGAGCGCACCCGGATGATGCAGGCTTGGGCCGACTATCTGGACATGCGCTGCGCCTGGGCGATTTTGGGGAGATAGATTTTGAGAGGAGGCAGGCGGGGCGCTGGAACGCCCCACCGAACGGTGCGCAAACACCGCCCACGGCCCTCATCAGGGTACAACCTGATGATTCGATCCGCGGCCTTGTCCAGTGGCCACCGGACGAGAAGTGTTTACCAGTGGATCGGGCAAACACACAAGAGTGTTTACCGTGAGGAGACCCCGATGCTCGAAACCGACAATAACCCTATACCCTCCTGCCGTCCGCCGCTTGCAGGCTGGATGGGAGGCAAGAGTCTTCTGGCCAAGCGCATCATCGAGCGCATCCCCGAACATGAGTGCTACGTCGAGCCCTTCTGCGGCGCGGCATGGGTTCTCTTCCGCAAGCCAGAGAGCAAAGTGGAAGTCATCAACGACATCAACAAGGAGGTGGTCACCCTCTACCGCTGCCTGCAGTGGCACCTGGAGGAGTTTGTCAGATACTTCAAATGGGTGCTGGTAGCCAGGGACGAGTTTGAACGGCTAAAGGTGGCCAACCCCGACACGCTGACGGATATCCAGCGTGCAGCCCGGTTCTACTATTTGCAGCAAGCATGCTTTGGTGGGCGTATCTCCAACCCGACCTTCGGGTATGGCCTGACAAGACCCTCGAAACTCAATCTGTTGCGTATAGAGGAATACCTCTCCGCCGCGCATCTTCGGCTGGCCCGGGTGTACGTGGAATGCCTGCCTTACAGCGAGGTCATCGCGCGGTACGATGTGCAGGGCACCTTCTTCTACATCGATCCGCCATACTGGAACTGCGAGGGCTACTACGGCCCCGGTATCTTCCGTCGGGAGGATTTTACCCGGCTGGCCAAGCAACTGGCAGGTATCAAAGGGCGGTTTCTCCTCAGCCTGAACGACACACCTGGGGTGCGGGCTGCGTTCAAGGACTTTGAAATCGAGGCCGTGCAAACGAAGTACTCCTGCAGCAACGGAAAAAACGTCGCGGCAGGAGAACTGTTAATCCAACGGCGCTGATAACCTCTGCAAGGAGCAAAAAGCCACCGGGGAATTCCGGTGGCTTTGCTCCGCCCACGGCGCACGCCAATAAGCCACGGCGCGGTAACGTTCGTCAAAAATAAACGTCGCTTAGGGCAAAAATAAGTGTCGCGCTACATTTCATCCTACGGCTTCATGTCGAGCTTTCTCGTCTGCCCGCCGGACACGGAAACCCGCTGCATCAGGCCCACGCCCTGCGGTTTTTTGTCCGCCGTCTGCCACGTGAAGCCGGTGACGATGAAGAACTGTCCGTCGGCGATGTCCTTGAAGACGAAGGTCCCGCTGTCGGTGCACACGGTCTGCGGATGGTCGGCGAGGTACTGCGGATCGTCGTTGGTGATGACCGGCGGCGGGGCCGCACCCTGCCCCAGGCGCAGGGCGCCCCTGTCGTCGCTGCCGTAGAGGGCGAACATGCGTTCGCTGGAATAGGCCGTCACCGGCACCAGGGTCACCGGCTTGCCCGCGCAGGTCGCCACCTCTCCGCCGGGCGTCCTGGCCGTGGCCGTGCCCCGGATGGTGTTTTTGCCGGGGGCCAGCTTGCGGCGCGCCTCCTTGGAATCATAGGGCGTGGCCAGGGTGACGATGCGGGGCCGCTGCGGTTCGGCCTGTTGCGTCGCGGGGCGGGTTTCCTCCGTGGATTCCCCGGGAAAGCCGGTAATGGCCCGCTTGGGGCCACAACCGCCCGCCAGCAGGGCCGCCAGCAGCAGGCACAGCAGCGGGGCCGACCGGCGGACCGGCAGCAGGAACGGCTGGCGGGCCGAAGCGGGCCGTGCCGGGCGTTGGTGCGTCATCGTGTGTCTCCTTTTTTTCCGGCGATACCAGACCCGCGCCCGGCAACGCAAATGGGGCGCGCCAGACAGGCCGGAGGAAGAAAACATGAGCGGATGCGCCCGTCCGCAACCAACGCTCAGCGGGCGCGGCCTCCGCCCCTGTCACCCCTGTCACCGCCCTTCACGCGGGCGCTGTCGCCGTTTTCCGGCGTTCTGCCCGCCGTGGCCGCCTGCTGCATGCGCCGCGTGGTCAGCCGGGTAGGCGGGGCGGTCATGGGGTCTTCCGGCCACGGATGTTTGGGGTAACGGCCGCGCATCTCCGCCCGCACCGCAGGATATCCGGTGCGCCAGAATCCGGCCAGGTCGCGGGTGACCTGCAACGGACGCCCGGCGGGCGACAGCAGGTGCACCACCACCGGCACGCGCCCCCCGCCCACGCGGGGCGTTTCACGCGCGCCGAACATTTCCTGCAACTTCACGGCCAGCACCGGGCCGCCATCCGCCGCGTAGTCCAGCCGTACATGGGAACCGGACGGCACCTCGATGTGCTCCGGCGCCTCGGCGTCCAGGCGGCGCGCCAGTTCCCACGGCAACAGGGCCGCCAGCGCGCCCGCGAGGTCGATGCGCGGAAACTGCGTACGCCGGGTGATGCCGGTCAGATACGGGGCCAGCCAGTGCTCCAGCCCGGCCAGCAAGGCCGCGTCGGACACGCCGGGCCAGAGCGCGTCGGGCTCAGGCTCGTCCAACGCCAGCCCGCGCAGAAAGGCCACCCGCGCCCGCCACTGTTCCAGTTCCGGCGTCCACGGCAGGCAGTGCAGCCCCAGGGACCGGATGCCCGCCACCACCGCCGCCGTCACCGCCTCCGGATCGGCCGCGTCGTGGGGGGCGTCGTCCAGCACCAGCGCACCCAGCCGCCGCTGGCGCCGCGCGGCCACGGCCTCGGCCCGGTCGTCCCAGACCACGAAGGCCCCTTCGACGATGGATGCGGCAAAGACCTCCTCGATGTGTTCCCGCGTCAGGGGCGCGCAACGGCGGATGCGCCCGCGCGCGGCCTCGCCGTCCATGTCACCCACGGCCAGAAAGGGTTCGCGCGCCAGCGGGTCTTCCGGCGGCAGAAACGCCCCGCGCCCGCAGGAAAGGCGGAACTGCCCCTGTCCGCGCCCCTCGGCCACCCGGTCCGGATAGGCCAGGGCCAACACTTCGCCGGTGGCTTCCGGGTCCGGACGCACATCCGGGCATGCTTCCCGCCCTGTCCCGGTCCCCCTGCCCCCGGCTGCGGACCAGTCCACCCCGGCCAGCCGGGCCACCTGCCGGGCGGCCTCGCGCAGGCGGGCCAACATGGGCCCGTTGCCCGCGCCCCGGCCGTCACCAGCCAGCAGGGCCACCCGCAACCGCAGGTCCGCGCCCGCATCACGCATGGGGTCGCGCTCCTCCAGCAGGGCCGCCACGCAGCAGGCCGTGGCGCCAAGGCCCAGTTCCCCGGCCCGCACCACCATATGCGCCAGACGCGGGTGCAACGGCAGCGTGGCCACCCTTCTCCCGTGCGGCGTGATGCGCCCGGCCGCGTCCAGCGCGCCCAGCAGGGTCAGCAGGTCGCGCGCCTGGGCCAGGTTGGCCTGCGGCGGCGCGTCCAGCCAACGCAACGCCAGGGGGTCGGGCACGCCCCACAGGGCCAGTTCCAGCAGCAGCGGGGCAAGGTCGGCGTCGAGAATCTCCGGCCGGGCAAAGGGGCGCAGCGCGGCCTCCTCGCCCTCGCGCCACAGCCGCCAGCACGTGCCCGGCCCGGTGCGTCCGGCGCGGCCCCGGCGCTGGTCCGCCCCGGCCAGCGACACCCGTTCCGTGACCAGCCGCGACATGCCGGAACGCGGGTCGAAGCGCGGCGCCCGCGCAAGCCCCGCGTCGATGACCACCCGCACGCCGTCGATGGTCAGGCTGGTCTCGGCGATGGCCGTGGCCAGCACCACCTTGCGCGTGCCCGGCGGCGCGGGGGCGATGGCCGCGTCCTGCTGTTCGGGGGCCAGGTCGCCGTACAGGGCATGCACCGTCACGGGGCCGTGCGGCGTGGCGGAGAGATCCGCCAACCTCTCCGCCGTGCGGCGGATTTCCCCGGCCCCCGGCAGGAACACCAGCAGGCTGCCCGCCTCTTCATGCAGCGCGCGGCGCACGGCATCGGCCACCGCGTCCTCCAGCACGCCGGGCGGCCTGGTGTCGTAGGGCAGCCACCCTCGCACGGGGGGCAGGTGGCGGGTGTCCACCGGGAAGGCGCGGCCCGCGCTTTCGATGACCGGGCAGCCGCCCAGCAGCGCGGCCACGGGGCCGGAATCCAGCGTGGCGGACATGACCACCAGCCGCAGGTCCGGCCGCAACCCCTCCTGGCAATCCAGGCACAGGGCCAGCCCCAGGTCGGCGTGCAGGCTGCGCTCGTGAAATTCGTCAAAGATCACGCAGCCCACCTCGGCCAGTTCCGGGTCGGCCTGGAGCATGCGCGTCAGCACGCCCTCGGTGACCACCTCCACGCGGGTGCGCGGGCCCACGCGGGTATCCAGGCGCATGCGGTACCCCACGGTTTCTCCCACCACCTCGCCCAGGGTGGCGGCCATGCGCCGGGCAGCCGCCCGCGCGGCAAGGCGGCGGGGCTCCAGCAGCACCACCTTGCGCCCGGCCAGCCACGGGGCCGCCAACAGGGCCAGCGGCACGCGAGTGGTCTTCCCCGCGCCGGGCGGCGCCTGCAATACCAGGCGCGCACCGTCCGCCAATACGCGCAGCAGGCGCGGCAGTTCGGCATCCACAGGCAGTGCCGGTCCATGGGGTAATGCCGCGCCAGTGGCCAGCAGATCGATGAGGAGATGCCCCGAAGGCATGGGCGGGGAGGATGCGGGCATGGATACCATATGGTTGCGGATGATGAGGAACGAACCGTGGCAGTACGTGTCCGGCTGCCCTTTCCGGCAGGCGGCACACGGCAGGCATGTGAAGCGCGCGGCGTCAGGCTATGGAAAAGCGCCGCCGATGGCAATCCGGAAGCACGCCACGGGCACTTCGCCGTACTTCACCGCATGGGGGCCGCATGGGGCCGAAACATCCGCGCGCGCCCGGCACGCAACTGCGTGCAGGCATGACATCGCAACGCAACCGTGCAGCCTCACCACTGTTGTCATATGCCAGACATGCGGGATGTTGCGTTGACAGCGATATGCAACATGCATCATGTGCAACTTTCAACACATATAGTTTGAAAATCAAGCAAGAAATTTGAACCGCACCAACCTTCATTCCGGCTGCATTCATCCGCGTCAGACAACCTTACTTGCGGAATGTTTCCCCATTTTTTCCGCACATCCCCGACGCAACGCACGGTATTCAATTTTTCTGATTGACTTTTACAGCCATGGGCGCAGAGAAGGCGCAAACAATCCCTTGCAGGAGGCTGCATAGCATGAAGACCCTGACCAAAGCCCTTCTCGCCGCCCTGTGCGTGTCGTTTCTGGCCCTGCCCGCCGTCGGCGAAGCCGCCACGGTAAAGAAGCCCCAGACCATCGAAACCCGGCAGGCGCAGCAGAAGAAGAAGGCCCCCAAGAAGGTGGCCGTGAAAAAGAAGAACACCCAGCAGGCCGCCGCCAAAAAGCAGACCAAGGTCGCCAAGGCGGACAAGACCTCCAAAACCGCCAAGGCCGCCAAGACTTCCAAGAACTTGAAATACCAGAACCAGTAGGCCGGGGTGGGGCCGGGCAACGCGCCCGGCCCCGCCCGCTTCCCGCGCCGCGTCGCCGCACGCCCTTTCGTCACCCGCGCCCGGTGGAAGGCATTTGCTTGTCCTTTGCGGACAAATGGCGCAGAATGCCGTATCCACGTCCACCATCGCGGGCCGTCACCGGCCGGGAGGCGCGCCATGCCCCGCCGACGCTTCAGTACCCTGGATGAATTCGCGGAATTCCTGAACCGCACGTGCATGCCCATGCACGAGGCCATCCGCTGCATCGACGACTTCGACGCCCTGCGCGAAGCCGTGGACACCCTGCGCTCGCGCATGCCCTCCATCGGGTTCTTCTCGCCCCGGCGGCGGGTGCAGTGCTTCTACGCCGTATGCCGCCAACTGGACGCCTTCATCGAAAAGGGCCGCCTGACCATCGACGACGCCCTCATGGCCCTGAACATGCTGGGCTTCGAATCCTCCCGCTTCCGCAAGGCGGTGCGCATGTTCCGCCGCCGCTGGGCCCGCCGCCGCGAAGGCGACCGCGCCAGCCTGCCCCAGGTCACCCGCTTCTACATGGACGGCATCGGCACCTGCCTGTAGGGCCGCGCCGCTCCTTCCCCCGCCCGCATGCCGCCGCGCCCGGCGCGGCGTACCGTGATGAGCCCCGCCCCCCGCGGGCAGGGGCCATCGTGTCCTTGCGCGAGCCCTTGCGCGCGTCCCCGTGCACGCCCCCGGCTCCCAATCCTGTTGAAGCGCGCGCGGTTCTGTCGTAAGGCAACCCATCACACCACATGACCAGCCACCGCAGCCGCAGGAGACCAAACCGCATCGCGCCCGCGCGCCGGGCCCCCTCGCACAAGGACCACGCATGGCCTCTCCGTACATCCTGACCATCTCCTGCCCCGACCGCATCGGCATCGTGGCCACGGTTTCCACCTTTCTCGCCGTGCAGCGCTGCAACATCCTGGACAGCGCCCAGTTCGGCGACCGCGAAAGCAGGCGCTTCTTCCTGCGCATCCATTTCGAAATGCCCGGCGAGGGTCCCGGCCGCCCCGAACTGGAGCGGCTGTTCGCCGGGGTGGCCGCCACCTTCGACATGCAGTGGCAGCTGTTCGACGCGGGCAGCACCTCGCGCATCCTGGTGCTGGTCTCGCGTTTCGGGCACTGTCTGAACGACCTGCTGTTCCGCTGCGAGACGGGCGCGCTGAACGCCGCCATCCCGGCCATCGTCTCCAACCACCGGGACTTCCAGCGCATCGCCGAGATGCACGGCATCCCGTTCCACTACCTGCCCATTTCCAAGGAAAACAAGCCGGAACAGGAAGAACGCATCGCCAGGATCATCGAGGAAGAGTCCATCGACCTCGTGGTGCTGGCCCGGTACATGCAAATCCTGTCGCCGGAATTCTGCGCGCGGTTCAAGGGCCGGGTGATCAACATCCACCATTCCTTCCTGCCCAGCTTCAAGGGCGCCTCGCCCTACCACCAGGCATTCGCGCGCGGCGTGAAGCTGATCGGCGCCACCGCCCACTACGTCACCGAAAACCTGGACGAAGGCCCGATCATCGAACAGGAAGTGGCGCGGGTGGACCATTCGCACATGCCCGACGACCTGGTGGCCGTGGGCCGCGACGTGGAATGCCTGGCCCTGGCGCGGGCCGTGCGCTTTCACATCGAGCACCGGGTGCTGCTGAACGGCAGCAAGACCGTGGTGTTCCCCTAAGCACACCGTTCCCGGATACCGCCCCCCCCCTGTGCGCACCGCGCCCGGAAGCCTTCGCTTCCGGGCGTGTTTCGGTTCCGCCTCTTCCTTCGCCCGCTCCGCCAAAAGGAATCCGCACCCGCCGCATCGCAACGGTCCGTGTTTTGTCTTGAAGCCGCCAAGGTGCTGCGCTAGAGTCCCCACCGGACGCACGGCGCGCACTCCTCGTCGCCCTGCCGGGCCGCCCCTCCGACCGCCGGAGGCAGCCCGCGCCCGCGCCCCGCACGGCCTTGCGCCGCACGGGTTCACGCGGCGCGTCGCGTTTCCGAAGCATGAAGCACCACCCCACTGGAGGACCGTTGATGGAAGCCCCGCAAAAGAATCTCGCCCTGGATCTCGTGCGCGTCACCGAAGCCGCCGCGCTGGCCTCCGCCCGCTGGCTGGGCAAGGGCAACAACGACGCGGGCGACGGCGCGGCCGTGGACGCCATGCGCCTGTCCTTCAACTCGCTGAACGTGGCCGGCCACGTGATCATCGGCGAAGGCGAGAAAGACCACGCCCCCATGCTGCACAACGGCGAAAAGGTGGGCACGGGCCGGGGCCCGGCCATCGACGTGGCCGTGGACCCCGTGGAAGGCACCAAGCTGCTGGCCTATGGCCGTCCCAACGCCATTTCCGTGGTGGGCGTGGCCCCCGCGGGCACCATGTACAACCCCGGCCCCAGCTTCTACATGCAGAAGCTGGTGGTGCCCCCGGCGGCGCGCGACGTCATCGACATCGACGCCCCGGTGAAGGAAAACCTCCAGAAGATCGCCAAGGCGCTGGGCAAGGACGTGGACGACCTGGTGGTGTTCGTGCTGGACAAGCCGCGCCACGAAAAGCTCATCCAGCGCATCCGCGAGTCGGGCGCGCGCATCCAGTTGCACACCGACGGCGACGTGGCCGGAGCGCTGATGGCCGTGGATCCCCGCTCCGAGGTGGACGTGATGATGGGCACCGGCGGCACCCCCGAGGGCGTGCTGGCGGCCTGCGCCATCAAGGGCGTGGGCGGCCAGATACTGGCCCGCCTGGACCCGCAGTCCTACCCCGAAAAGGAAGCCCTGCACGACGCGGGCCTTGACCTGCGCGAAATCCACACCGTGGATACGCTGGTGCGCAGCGACGAGGTGTTCTTCGCCGCCACGGGCATCTCTGGCGGCACCTTCCTGCGCGGGGTGCAGTACACCGGTTCCGGGGCCATCACCCACTCGGTGGTCATTCGCGGCAAGACCGGCACCATCCGCTACATTGAATCGTACCACAACTGGGACCGCCTGATGAAGATCAGTTCGGTGAAGTACGACTAGTGGCGAGCGGCCGCCGCAGCCCCTTTGGCGGCGCAATGCGGAAGCCTGTTCCTTGTATCCCTCCGGCCGGTGCGGCGACGCACCGGCCGTTTCGTTCCCGCGCCGGGCTTCCCTTTCACCGCCCCCGCCTGTAGACAGGTGATCGCATCCGGGGCGTGCCCGGCGCATCCGCCGGTACTCCCCGCCCCCTACCGCAACCAAAGGATTTCCATGTCCACGCCTTCATCCCGTTTTGCCCCGCTCCGCCGCGCCCTCGGCCTCGCCGCGTCCGTGGCCTGCATCTGCCTTGCGCTGGTGCTGCTGGCCGCGCCGCAGGCCCACGCCGCCGGTTTCTACGACCAGCCCCCCTTCGACAACGCCGAACTGACCCGCTTCATCGACGACTTTCCCCGCTTCCGCGACTGGGTGACGCGGACGACCGGCCCTGGAGACGCCCCCCACCCCACCGTGGGCGCGGACGGCCTGCCCGGCTTCGAGTATTCCCCCGCCGCAGCGGCGGAGCTTGAGCGCATGGGCTGGAAGCCGGAACGGTTCTTCTGCATCATGGGCCGCTCGGCTGCGGCGCTGGCCGACATCGAGGAAGGCGACGCGCTGGCCGGGGCCAACCGTCCCGCCGACATGCCGCAGGTATCGGCGGCGGAAACGGAACTGGTGCGCCGCCAACTGGCCTCGCTGCTGCGCGCCGTGCTGGGGGAATAACGGCGCAACGCGCCCCGCCGGAAGCTCGTCCGGCGGGGCGCGTCGTGCGTTCGGCCCGGCCCTCCCCTCGGGAGCGCGGGCGCGTTCCGGCACCGTGTGCCTGCATGCCACGGCGCTACATGGTGATCACCGCGTAGCCCTGCTCGATCCAGTCGGCCATGGCCGGGTGGCCGCTCATGTCGCCGATGAGTTCCAGGCCCGTGGCCTGCACTTCCTCGGCCATGCGTTGGGTGGCCGCGCAGGCCCTGCACGCCCCGGCGAACAGCCCGGCGTTGCGCGCCTTCTCGAACAGCGGACGCATGGTATGCCCGGTGCCCGCCACCACGGGCACGACCTTGATGGCCTGCCCTTCCACCACCACGCGCACGTCCCAGCCGCGCGCGTGCATGTCCAGCGCGTTCAGCAGCACGTGCACGAAACACGGCACCTCGCCCTGAACGGCATACAGCACGACCTTGTGCATGGCATCCTCCCTTGCTGTTCCCGCCGGGCCGACCGCCATCATGCGACCGGCCCGGCGGCGATCATTTCATCCAGAAGCCGTTTCCGGCTTACGTGTAGGACTGCATCAGCGCCCGCAACCCGTCCCTGTCCACGGGCTGGCGGCCCAGCGGCCCCTTTTGCAGCACCGGCAGGCTGGCGTCCAGCGTGGGCCTGTCGTTGCGGTAGATGACCCCGATGGGGATACGCTCACCGAACTCCTGCGCCACCTGCATGGCGGCTGCCCAGTCCGTGGGGTCGTAGTCTTCGGGCAGTTCCTGGCAGCGCTGCTTGTACCAGCCGAAGGTGTTGACCTTGTTGAACGACACGCACGGCGAGAACAGGTCCACCAGCGCGAAGCCCTTGTGACGGATGGCCAGTTGGATCATCTCCACCAAGTGCGGGATGTTGCCCGAAAACGAGCGCGCCACGAACGAGCACTTCATGGCCACGGCCACGGCGATGGGGTTGAACGGCGCGTTGCGCACCCCGTCGGGCTGGCTCTTGGTGATCTGCCCTTCCGGGGTGGTGGGGCTGGCCTGCCCCTTGGTCAGCCCGTAGATCTGGTTGTCGTGCACCAGCAGGGTCATGTCCACGTTGCGGCGGATGGCCGCCAGGAAGTGGTTGCCGCCCTCGCCGTAGTTGCAGCCGTCGCCGCTCTGGGCGATGACGGTCAGCTCCGGGTTGCACAGCTTGATGGCCTGCGCCGGGGGCAGGCCGCGCCCGTGCAGCCCGTTGAAGCCGTTGAGGTCGATGTAGTGCGGCGCCTTGGCCGCCTGGCCGATGCCCGAGACGTGCGCCACCTTGTTGGGGGCAAGGTCCAGCCCGGCCAGCGCCTGCCGCACGGCCTTCATCACGTCGTGGTTGCCACAGCCGGGGCACCACGCGGTCTTCTTGTATTCGCCGTAGACTTCGATATCCATGATCGCTCCTGGAAATTCCCTGTGAAATTCCGTTGTCCGGGCCGCCAGCGGGAAAAAGGCCGGGTTGCCTAGCCGAGGCGCTCCGCCAGCCACCCAGGCGTGAAGATGCGCCCGTCATAGCGCAGCAGCGTGCGCGACACCTCGAACCCGGTCTCCTGCCGCAGCAGGCGGGCGAACTGGCCCGTGGCGTTGCCTTCCACGCACACCACTTCCTTCGCCGCCTGAAGGGCGGGCAGGAACTGCGCGGGGTCCAGCGGCCAGACCTGGGTGAAGCTCATGACGCCCACCGTGCGGCCCCTGGCGCGCAACATCTCCGCCGCCTCGGCCACCGGCCCCTCGCTGGAGCCCCAGCAGACCAGCATCAGGTCGGGCTTGGCGTCGCCGGACACGCGCGGGGGGATGACCAGCTTATGCAGCCCTTCGCCCTTGCGCAGCCGCTTGTCGTTCATGGCGGTGCGCAGGTCCGCGTCCTCGGTGATGTTGCCCTGCTCGGTGTGCTCGTGGCAGTCGGCCAGCACCAGCGTTTCGGTGAAGCCGGGCACCTTGCGGGGCGAAACGCCGCTTTCGGTCAGCTCGTAGCGCTTGTAGCGCTTGAACTTCGGCCCGCCGCCGGGGCTGAAGTCCGGCTCGGCCACGGGGGGCAGCGCATCCAGGTCGAAGGGAACCACCGCGCGGTACGAGTCGGACAGGTACTGGTCGGTCAGCACGAAGACCGGCGTCTGGAAGCGCTCGGTCAGGTCGAAGGCCGCGTGGGTGAGGTGAAAGCAGTCCTCGATGGTGGCCGGGGCCAGTATGGCGCGGGGGAATTCGCCGTGGCCCGCGTACAGGGCCAGGTTCAGGTCGGCCTGTTCGGTGCGGGTGGGCAGGCCGGTGGCCGGGCCGGGCCGCTGGGCCAGCACGATGACCACCGGGGCCTCCATGACGCCCGCAAGGCTGACGCCTTCGGTCATCAGGGCGAAGCCCCCGCCGGAGGTGGGCACCAGCGCCTTGGCCCCGGCATAGGTGGCCCCCAGGGCCATGTTGATGGCGGCTATCTCGTCCTCGGCCTGTTCCACCACCACGCCCAGCTTGCGCCCCTTGGTGATGAGTTCCTGCGCCACCGAGGTGGCCGGGGTCATGGGGTAGAACGAGCAGAACTTCACGCCCGCCGCCAGCGCACCAAGGGCGATGGCCTCGTTGCCGTGCAGCATCATGCGGCCCTTGGCCCCCTTGGGCGCGGGCAACGCGGCGCAGCTGGCGCGGTGGGCTTCCGCCCATTTCCAGGCGTCGTCCAGCACCTTCATGTTCTGGCCCACCACCTCGTCGCCCTTCTTGCCGAAGGTTTCGCGCACCAGCCCTTCCATGGTGGGCCGGTCCACCCCCAGCAGCGAGCCCAGCACGCCCAGCGCGGCCACGTTCTCGAAGATGGGGCGCGGGGCCACGTCCTTGAACGGCACCGGCACGGCCCTGGCCCCTTCGGGGTCCAGCCCGGCGTCCAGGATGACGATGCCGCCCTCGGCCAGTTCGTGCTTGTGCAGGCTGACGGTCTCCTGGTTCAGGGCCACCAGCACGTCCATGGCGTCCGCCGGGGCGGCGATGGGCGCGTCGTGCACGCGGATGCTGTAGGTGTTGTGGCCGCCGCGCACGCGGGACATGTAGTCCTGCGACACCACGACCTCGTAGCCGCTGCGGATCAGGGCCTTGGTCAGCATCTGGCCGATGGTCACCAGACCCTGCCCGGCCTCGCCGCCGATGACGATGTTTCTGCCCGTGTGGCTCACGCCGCACCTCCTTGCTCTGTGTATGCCGTCTCGCGTTGTTCAGCGCCGCGCGCGGGGCGCATGCGCGGGCGGGCCGGGGCCGCCCCTGCGGGTCCCCCGCCCGATGCGGTTTCCGCCTAGGCCGTGGCGGCGGGCATGGTGAACACCCGCGCGGCCAGGTCCTTGTCCAGCAGCAGCATGCCCTGCCCTTCGCCGTTGACCAGCCGCAGCTTGTGCAGCAGGTCGTTCACGCTGTCCTCTTCCTCCACCTGTTCGGTGACGAACCATTGCAAGAAGATGTTGGTGGCGTGGTCGCGCTCTTCGATGGCCACGTTGACCAGGTCGTTGATGCGCGCGGTGACATGCCGCTCGTGCTCCAGGGTCTTCTGGAAGGCGTCCAGCACGCCGTCCCAGGACGAAGGCGGCGCGTCGACGGGTTGCAGGATCACCCGGCCGCCGCGCTCGTTGATGAAGTCGTAGAACTTCATGGCGTGGAACAGTTCTTCCTGCGCCTGCACCCGCATCCAGTTGGCGAAGCCTGCAAGGCCCATGTCCGCGAAGTAGGCGGACATGGAGAGGTACAGGTAGCTGGAGTACATTTCCCATTTCACCTGATCGTTCAGGGCCTGGTTCATGCGTTCGGAAAGCATCGCGGTCTCCTTGGAAATGAGCGGGAATCCGCCGGGGCGCCGGGCCGTTGGGCACCGGTTCACGCAATGACCGGCAGTATTTACCATAGTACACGAAGGACGGGTTTGCGCAAGGGGAAGGCGGCGGAAAGGGATTGCCCGTACGGGCGCGATGCGGTATGCCCCGCCTGCGCGGCCATGATGGCGCCCTCACTTCCACGCCGCGCCGCAAGGAGACCGCATGTACAGCATGAGCTACGGCTTCGGGCATGCCCGGACCGCCCAGACCACCATTCCCTGCCGCGCCTGCGGCACCGCGCTGCGCGTGGAGCGCACCTGCCACGAGGTGTTCCTGCGCTGCGCCACCTGCCGCACCACCCACACCGTGGGCGAATACGTGGACCAGATGGACGACGCGCTGGAATCGTTCATGGAGAACGTGTACTGCGACCGGACCTAGGCAAGCGGGGACGGCCCCCATCCGCCGGTCCGGCCGGACGCGCGAAAGGGGACGGAAGCCACGTGGCTTCCGTCCCCTTTCGCGTGCGTGGCCCTGACCGTACCGGTCGTCAGAAATAGCCCAGGGCATGCAGCGAGGCCAGCACGGCCTCCTTGTCGGCGGCGCGCCCGGCGCGTTCGCCGCCCGCGCCCTGCCCGGCGTCCCCCGCCATTTCCGGCGGCAGGGTGCACGGCATGCAGCCCAGCGAGCGGTAGCCCCGGCCGTACAGTTCGCAATGGGGCAGGCCAAGCTGCATGGTGGCGGCCCATACGTCCATCTCGGTGAAGTCCAGCACCGGGTGCACGCGCAGGTGGGGCGGCTCCGCCACCGGTTCGCGCGCGGGCCGCGCGGCCCGGTCGGGGTGCTCGTCGCGGCGGATGCCGGTGACCAGCACGGCCACGTCCAGACGGCGCAGGGCCAGCAGCAGCGGGGTCACCTTCAGGTCGCGGCAGCAGGCGGCCCGGTCCACGGCCACCGGGTAGCCGGGGGCGACATCCGGGCGGGCGATGTGCATCTCCACGCCCCACTCGTCGGCCAGCCGGTCGCGAAAGGCCAGCACTTCCGGAAACTTGCACCCCGTGTCCAGGTTCAGGGCCAGCGGGCGCGCGCCGGGCGCGCCGTCGCGCAGCACGCCGCGCCACAGCGTCAGCGCCAGCGTGGAATCCTTGCCGCCGGTCCAGGCCACGGCCACGCGGCGCGGGCCGTGCCGGTCCAGCACTTCGCGCAGCAGTTGGCGCGCCCCGTCAATCTTGGCATCAAGGCTCATGAATCCTCCATCCGGAAAAACCGGAGAGGCACGGTCTATCCCTTTCCCCGTGCCGGGGCAACACCGCCCGTTCCGCCGCCTCCACCGAAAAGGCATGCCGGGCATGCACGAAACCGCTTGACGATCCGCCCCCATCGGGCATATATGCCTTCTCTCGCTGCGCCGGTAGCTCAGTTGGATAGAGCAACAGGCTACGAACCTGTAGGTCGGAGGTTCGAATCCTTCCCGGCGCGCCAGCGAAAAATCCGGGCTTCGCAGGGCGTCACCACGCCAGCAGGTCCGGAAGTGTTCCGGAGACACGCGCCAGTAGCCCAGCTGGATAGAGCAACAGGCTACGAACCTGTAGGTCGGAGGTTCGAATCCTTCCTGGCGCGCCACTCAGGCATGCACCGGAACCATGCGACACGGCAGCCGCTTCCGTGGCGGGGCGCAAGCCCCGCGAAACAGCGCACCTTGCGCGCCAGTAGCCCAGCTGGATAGAGCAACAGGCTACGAACCTGTAGGTCGGAGGTTCGAATCCTTCCTGGCGCGCCATGCATGCAAGCCCCCGGAACACCGTTCCGGGGGCTTTTGCATTGCCGCCGTGCCCGCCCGCGCGCCGCCCCTTGCGGTCACGCAATCCGGTGCGGTTCGTGCCCGCGCATTTCGTGGCTTGACCACCATCCCGCGCCCGTCTAACAATACGCACACTCCGAACGTACGGCTTCTTCCGGCGGTTTCCGGTTCCGGCGGCCCTGCCGTCGCCTTTCGCGTCGTGTCCTCCCGTGCCGTACCCGGAAAGGCAGCCCCATGCACGCCTGTCCGCCCCGCACCCACCGCCATTTTCCGCCGGTCACGGCCACGAGGCTTGTTCTCGCGTCCGTGCTCTGGTGCCTGCTGGCCCTGCCCGTGCAGGTGCGCGCGGATGACGGCGCGGGGGCGCAGGCAGACTCCGCCGCCCCCCGCGAACTGGCCATCCTGGCCTTTCACCGCCCGCCCTACTACACTTTCGCCCACGGCGAGGCCGGGGGATTTCTCGTCGACGCCGTGCGCCGCGTGCTGGACGCCGCGCGCATCCCCTACCACGTCGCGGAAATGCCGCCCAAGCGCATTCTGGTGCGGCTGGAGCAGGACCCGGATGCCTACGCCTGCTCCCCCGGCTGGTACCGCACCCGCGAACGCGCGCAGTTCGCGCGGTTCAGCGCGCCCATCTACCGCAACCTGTCGCCGGTGGCCGTACTCCGCGTCGAGGCGGCGCACCGGACCGGCGGTGGGCGGGGGTTGGCCGCGCTGCTGGCCACCGGGCTGCGCATGGTGCTGCGCGGCGGCTTTTCGTACGGTCCGGCCCTGGACGATGCCCTGGCCCGGTCCCGCGCGCCCGTCTACCGCAGCACGGCCGACAACGCCGCCCTGCTGGAAATGCTGGCATCCGGCCGCTACGACATGACCCTGATGGAGCAGGAAGAAGCCACGGAACTGCTGCGCCGGTCCCCCCGGCTGTTTCAGGCGCTGGAACTGGTGCCCCTGGCCGGGCAGGATATCCTGGTGGGCCAGCCCCAGACCCGGCACCTGATGTGCGGGCGCGGCGTGGACGAGGCTACCCTGCGCCGCATCGACGACGCCATCGCCGAGGTGCTGGGCGACGTGACCGCCGCCCCCTGACCGGTTGCCGCCCGCGCGGATGCCCACCTGGACGGCCGCGCTCCATCGGGTGCCGGGCACCCCGCCCCCTGCGCGCGCCCCCGCGCCGCAGGCATCGTGTGTAATAATCATTCAGGGTCCGCCGTAATGGCGTCACCCTGCATCAGACACCCCTGTCCCGCCCAGCCGGAGGTCGCCATGGCCCTGCAACACGCCCGGCCCTTCCCCTTCAGGCCCACCCGCCGCCTGATTGCCGCCCTGCTGCTCGCGCTGGCCGTCTGCGCGGTTCCCGCGCGCGCGGGCCACGCGGCATCGCAGGCCGCCCCGCCATCCGCCCCGCGCGAGATCGCCGTCTACGTCTACCACCGTCCGCCGTTCTTCACGGTGACCCGCGAAAGGCAGGACGGCCCGCTGGTGGAAATGACCCTGGCCGTCCTGGAGCGCGCGGGGCTGAAGCCGCGCCTGGTCAGCAGCACCTTCACCGGCATCCTCGCCACATTCAGCGCCGGTGCGCCGTTCGCGTGCGCGCCGGGTATCTACCGCACGCCGGAACGGGAGGCGTACGCCCGGTTCCTTGGCCCGCTGTACGATCCGCTGCCGCCGGTGATCGTGGTGCGCCGCACCCACGCGGGGCTGGCCGCCTCCGCACGGTCCCTGGATTCGCTGCTGGCCGGGGGGCTGCGCGTGGTGCTGGGCGACGGCTACTGGTACGGCGACTGGCTGGCCTCCGCGCTGGCGCGCACGGGCACCTCGCCCGCCCGCACCCGCGAGGACAACGCGCGGATGCTGCGCGACATCGCCAGCGGCAGCTACGACATCACCTTCATGGGCCATGAAGAGGCCGCCCATCTGCTGCGCGCCCATCCCGACCTGGGCGCGGCCCTGACCCTGCGGCCGGTGCCGGGCACTCCCCCGGCCGAACCGCGCTACCTGATGGTGGCCAGGGGCGTGGACGCCGCCACCGCCCAACGCATCGAAGCCGCCCTGCGTGAAGTGTCCAACACCCCGCGTTACCGAGAACTGGTGCAGTCGCTGCGCAAGGAATGAGCCGGGACGGCCTTCCCCCGCGCCCGGTTCCGGACGAAGAAAAAAAGGACGCCCCGGCCTGCCGGGGCGTCCTTGTCATTGCCATCTGTCGGCCATGCGCAGCGCGGGCACGCGCCGGGCGCTACTGCTTGGGGGCTTCCGCCGGCGCGGCCGGGGCTTCCGCTTCCATGCGCTTGAAGGTGATGTTCAGCTTGTTGAGTTCGGCCACGATGTTGCCGGTGACGTCGGCGCTGGGACCGGCGGAGAGCACGTTGTCGTTGCCCACGATGACGTCGAGGCCGTTCTTTTCGCGGTAGGTGTCCAGCACCTTCTGCAGATTTTCGTTCAGGACGGAGATGACCTGCTGCTGTTCGGCGCCCATGCGCTTCTGGTAGTCGGCGAAGGCTTCCTGGAACTTGCGCTTGTTGTCGTCGCTCTGGTCCTGCTGCAACGATTCCTGCATCTGGTTGAGCTGGTTCTGCATTTCCTCGTGCAGCGTTTCGAGGTGCTTCACCCCGGCCTTGCCCGCCTCGCTTTCCTGGTAGACGCGGGCGGTGTTCACCACGGCGATGCCGCCGGACTTGGGCTGGTTGCACCCGGCAAGCGCCACAATGGCGGCAAGGGCCAGCAGTACGAGGGCATATCTTTTCATGAACGACTCCTGTGTTCGGAACGGTTGGCCCCGCGCGGGGGCGACCACGGACGGTAATGCCGTGCCCGCCGGGCATGGCGGCGCGCCGGTCGGCGCGACCATCCCCCATTACGCCCTTTCGGTTCGCAACACAACGCCACGAGGCGGGTCCGGACCGTGCGGCCCCCTGAAGGACGATCCGGGAACAGCCGTTAGTGGACGGACGAAAAGTTCTCCAGCGAGGCAAGCACCTTGTCCACGTACTTGCGCGATTCGTCGGCCGGCATGTGGCGCACCAGCTTGTCGTACACCTGCTGGGTGGTCATGGCGTTGATCTGGGCCACGGCCTTGTCGCGGTCGGCGTCGAACACGCGCAGCAGGGCGTTGGGGCCGCCGTTGTAGGCGGCGATGACGCACAGTTCGCGGGTGGCCGGGTTGGCGATGTCGGGAAAGTGCCGGTTGGACAGCAGGTGCAGGTACACCGTGCCGTACCGGATGTTGGTGCCGGGGTCGAACAGGGCGTCGCGCGGCGGCTGGCCGGGCGTGCCGTGCAGGTAGGCGTGCACCTCGCCCCCGGCGGTTTCCGGCACGATCTGCATCAGCCCCAGGGCCTGCGCCGGGCTGACCGCGTTGGGGTTGAACCCGCTCTCGGCGTGCATGATGGCCAGCACCAGGCGCGGGGAAAGGTTGTAGCGCCGGGCGTAGCGGTCCACCATGTCGCGGTACTGGCGGGCGCGCAGCAGCATCTGTTCGGGCGTGGCGGCCGCCAGCATCTCGCGCGAGGCGCCTCCGTAGGCCGGCCGGCGCACCCCGGCCACGGCGGAACGCCGGGTGGCGGCGCATTCCCTGGCCAGCAGCCGGGACGTTTCGCCGCGCGTCCAGCGCAACGGACGCCCGGCCTGGTCCAGCGCCTCGCCGTAGAAGGCGGGCTCGGCAACCAGGGTGGGCTGCATGGGGTCTCCCGGACGGCCGCCATCGACGCGCAAGGGGTCCAGCCCCGGCAGGATCATGGGCGACGCATCGGCCATGGCGTCCACGGTGCGGTGCCCGTCCACGGTGGACACGGCCACGCCGCCCCCGACAAAGCTGATCGGGGACACCGGGTGGAGGGGGGAGAATTCTTCCAGCACGCCATCGGCCAGCACGGCCATGGCGGCCCCGTCAGCCTGATTTGCAAGATCTGCCGGACTGGCAGGATCTGCCGGATTGGCCGGGTTGATCACGGCGGGGGCATCGCCGGGCCGGGCCACGGCGGCGCGCATGCGCCACTGCTCACCCTCGGCCACGGGACGTTCGATGGCGGGCCTGGCGCGTAGCACCCTGTCGCTCAGCGGAGCGCGCACGAACGGGCTGCCCGCGTCGGGCACGAACCCGGCCACCAGGCCGAGCACGCCCACCGCCAGCGCCGCCGCAGCCAACAGGCCGCCGTATGCCGTGCGTTTCCGCTTCACCCACCATCCTCCGTTGCCGACGGCATTCGGCGTACCCGGCCTGCCCAACGCGACCGGGCTGCCCGGCGCGCCCGCATCCCTGCATGCCGCCCTGTGATCCGTGTTCCGTGACTGCGCCATGCCCCGGCAAAAAGCAAATTCCGCGCCAAGGGCCGTGCGATTCGCGCCCGCCAAAGCCCGGCCGGGTCGGCCTTCCGCCGAAACCGGGCCGGGCATGCGCCGCAGTCGGAAACCCGACGCCGCGTTTCGCCCAGCATAGGGGGTGATGGCCCGGCGGGCAAGCACTACGGCCATGTTCCGGGCGGCTGCTCCGTTTCACCCCACGACGCCGGACAGCCGGACTGCCCCCCCCAAACGCAACGGGCCGCCACTCCGATACGGGAGCGGCGGCCCGGAAGCCTATCCTTGTCCTGTATCTACAATCCTTTGCGCTCGAACCACCGGAACAGCAGCACCGCGCCCGCCGCCAACGGCACGATGACCACCCAGTGGTTCACCCCCAGCACCTGCGGCAGGGTGATCTTGCCGAAATCGCCCCAGGTCAGCAGGGTGGTCTTCATGGCCGGGTAGGCTTCGGCGTACAGGGCCGCGCCGCACAGGCTGCCCAGGATGCCCCACAGGGCGTCCCAGCGGCCTTCGCCCAGCGCCCCCAGCGAGGTGCCGGGGCAGTAGCCCAGCAGACCCCAGCCCAGCCCGAAGGCCAGCCCGCCGACAACGTTGCCGCCAAGCACCAACGGCTTCACCGACAGCTTCGCCAGTTCCAGGTCCACCAGCAGGTACACGCCCACCATGGCCACCACCACGGTGGAGAGCATGAACTTGACGATGGTCATGTCGCGCAGGCGCAGCGCGCCCAACTGCCGGTCATGGCGCAGCACTTCGGAGCGTTGCAGGAATATCCCGAACAGGATGCCCGTGACCAGTCCGTACGTAAGGTCCATGGCTATCTCCCCCGGTACAGGATGCGCGCCATCACCAGCCCGCCCGCGAAGAAGCAGGCCAGAGCCACGAAGCCGCTCACCGAAAGCTGAAGCGAACCGCTCAGCCCGTGTCCGCTGGGGCAGCCGTCGGCAAGGCGCGCGCCGAACATGGCCAGCACGCCGCCGCAGAAGGCCGCCACGCCGCGCCGCAGCCTGGACGGGCCGAACCGTTCCGCCCAGCCCGGCGGCACCCCCTGCCAGCGGAAGGTGCCCGAGGCCAGCGACGCCAGCAGCGCCCCCACGAATATCCCGGCCACGAACATCCACTGCCAGTCCACCTTGGGCGCTTCCTTGACGAAATACTCCAGCACGGCCACGCGCTCGGGCGAAAACACCCGCTCCACGAAGCCCGCCGAACGGACAAAGGTGGTGGACGCGCCGAAGAACTTGCCCGTCACCCACACCGACGCCACCACCAGAAGGCCGCTCAGCGCGCCGCCCACGTAGGGGCTCCACGGCCTGCGGCCCGGATTCACGGTACCCTGTGCATTCATGAACGCCTCCCTGAGGTTTGGCGCATGGTACATCACAGGTGAGTATGTGACAACTGACGTGACGCATTTCGCGCGGCACGTGACGCCCCGGCAGGCGGGACCGGCGGCGGGCCTGAAGAGCGGAGGGAGAGGGGAACGGGCAAGCTGGCGGCGGGGTGGAAGGATACCGGAGGCGGACAGCGCGCGCCGTGGCGGCCCGCCCTACTCCGCGCCCTCGCCGCGCAGGAAGGCGGCGGCCAGCGTGGCCATGGCGTCGAGGTCGTCGGGCCTGACCCAGCGGATGCGCCTGTCGGCCCGGAACCACGTCAGTTGCCGCTTGGCGTAGGCGCGGGTGTTGCGCAGCCACAGCAGCCGGGCCTCGGCCAGGGTCAGTTCGCCGGTAAGGTGGCGGTACAGTTCGGCGCAGCCGATGCCCGACCAGCCCGGCGCGGCCGGGTCGTCGCACAGGGCGCGGGCCGCGCGCGCCTCGTCCAGCGCGCCCGCCTCCAGCATGAGGCCGATGCGCCGGTCCAGCCGGGGCGTCAACTCGTCCAGGCTCATGTCCATGCCCAGGCGCAGCGCCGCGAAGCGCGGCGGCGGCACGGGCCGGGCGTGCCACCACGACAGGGTGCGCCCGGTGCCTTCGTGCACCTCCAGCGCGCGCACGGTGCGCTGCCGGTCATTGGGGTGGATGCGCGCGGCGTACTCCGGGTCGATGGCCGCCAGCCGGGCATGCAGCGCGGGCGCGCCCAGGTCGTCGCATTGGCGCTCCAGCCGCGCGCCGATGGCCGGGTCCACGCGGGGGATGTCGGCTATGCCGTCCAGCAGGGTCTTCAGGTACAGCCCGGTGCCGCCCACCAGCAGCGGCAGCAGCCCGTCACGGCGCGATTCGTCCCGGCGCAGGTCGTCCCGGCGCAGGGTCTCGATGGCCGCCGTGGCCTTGTCGGTCCACACGCCCGCGCTGATCTTTTCCGTGCTGGGCAGAAAGCCGTACAGCAGGTGGGGGCACACCGCGCGTTCCTCCGGCGAGGGCTGTGCGGTGATGACGGGGAAGTCGCGGTAGACCTGCCGCGAATCGGCGTTGACCACCCCGCCCCCGAAGGTGCGCGCCAGATGCAGCGCCGCCGCCGTCTTGCCCGCCCCCGTGGGGCCGACCAGGCAGATCACGCGGATGGGGGCGTCGGCGTCACGCGGCGTATGCGAAACAGAAGAACCGGTCACGGCCACAGTCTTCAAAACGTGGGGGCCATGGGCGGCGTCCCCCCGCCGTAGCCCTCGTCGTCGGGGCCAAGGCAGCCGTTGCCTTCGGCGCTATTGCCCCCGCGCGGCAGGAAGCCTCCGTTGCCCAGGCCCGCCCCGAAGGCGGAACCCGCCGCACCGGTTCCCCCTATTCCCCCTATTCCCCCTATTCCAAGGTCGATGTCGTCGCCCAGCGGATAGGGGTAGCCGTACTTCTCGCGCAGCTTGCGGTAGATGTTTTCCGGCACCAGGCCCTTGATGTCGCCGCCCAGGCTGGCCGCCGCCTTGATGATGGTGGAGCTGATGTACAGCCACTGGTAGTCCGTCATCAGAAACACGGTCTGGATGTGCCGCTTGAGCTTGCGGTTCATCAGGGCCAGCTGGAATTCGTACTCGAAGTCGGACACCGCGCGCAGCCCGCGCAGGATCACGTTGGCCCCGCGCCGCTCCACGTAGTCCACCAGCAGGCCGGTGAACGGCTCCACGGTGATGGCGGGATGCCCGGCGAACACCTCTTCCGCCATGCGCACCCGCTCGTCCAGCGAGAACAGCGGCGTCTTCGGCGTGTCGGCGGCCACGGCCACCACCACGTTGTCGAAGATCTGGCAGCCCCGGCGGATGAGGCTGACGTGCCCGTTGGTCAGCGGGTCGAAGGTGCCGGGGTAGATGGCAAGACGCCCTACCCGTTCTCGCGCGTCGTCCATAGCACGATCCTCGTCTGTCCGTAGGTCCGGTCCACGATGGGCACGAGCGCCGCGTTTTCCCGTTCCGGGTCCAGCGGCAGGCGCGCTTCCACTTCCACGGCCACGATGGCCCCGTCGGCCAGCCAGCCGTTGCGCACCGCGTTGCGCAGCGTGGGCGACAACTGCCCCTCGCCGTAGGGCGGGTCTATGAACACCACGTCGAAGGTGGTGCGCGCCCGGCGCGCCAGCAGCTTGTTGCAGTCTTCCTGCACCACCTGCCAGCGCTCCGGGGCGATGCCCAGCGTTTGCGCGTTCCTGCGGATGAGTTCCGCCGCCTTGGGGGCGGCCTCGACGAACCACGCCTCGGCCGCGCCCCGGCTCAGCGCCTCGAAGGCCAGGCTGCCGCTGCCCGCGTACAGGTCCAGCACGCGCAGGCCGGGCCAGACCACCCCGCGCGATTCCAGCATGGAAAAGAGCGACTCGCGCACCTTGCCCATGGCGGGCCGGTAGCCCGGTCCTTCGGCCGTCTTCAGCACGCGGCCGCCGTATTCACCTGCGATGATGCGCATGTATCTCCTGAACCAGATAAACGTTCAGCCAGCTAGACCTGCGAAAGCAGACTCAGGATTTCCCTGTTCAGGTCGGCCATCCGGTCGCGGATGTCCACCTGCTCCACCCACGGGCGCTTTTCCACCCCGGCCAGACGCTGGCGCAGCATGGCCACCTTGGCCTCGGTGTCGCCCAGCAGGAATTCCCAGTCCACGCGCGGGTGGGCGCGGCTTTCGTCGGGCGCGGTAAGCATGGTGCGGCCCGGCTTCAGCGTCACCTCTTCCATGTAGGTGGGCACGTGCACGGTAAGACCGTAGCGCTCGTGCAGCTTTTCCGAAAGGGTGGTCTGGGCCTTTTCTTCGCCGTGCACCAGAAACACTTCCATGTCCTTGTGCTGGAAGGCCCCCACCCAGTCGAGCAGGTGGCTTTGCCCGGCGTGGGCCGAAAACCCGCCGATGGTGAACACCCTGGCGTTCACCGCCACGTCTTCGTTGAACAGGCGGATGGTCTGGGCGCCGTCCACGATCTTGCGGCCCGGCGTGCCCACGCCCTGGTAGCCCACGAACACGATGGACGCCCCCTGCCGCCACAGGTTGTGGCGCAGGTGGTGCTTGATGCGCCCGGCGTTGCACATGCCGCTGGCGGAAATGATCACCGCCGAACCCTTCATGCCGTTGAGCGCCTGCGATTCCTGGCTGCTCAGGGTGTAGCGCAGGTTGGGCAGGCTCAGCGGATCTTCGCCGCGCGCGTAGGCGGCCTTCAGGTCGTCGTCGTAGAAGCGGGGGTGCTTGCGGAAGATTTCCGTGGCGCGGATGGCCAGCGGGCTGTCGATGTACACCGGCATGTCGGCGGGCAGTTTGCCGTCCTGCCACAGCATGTGCAGGGTGTACAGCACCTGCTGGGTGCGCTCCACCGCAAAGGCGGGAATGATCACCTTTTCGCCAAGGCCGTGGCTGTAGGCGATGGCTTCCGCCAGTTCGGCGCGGCTGTTCTCGGAGTTCTTGTGGTCGCGGTCGCCGTAGGTGGACTCCATGAACAGGTAGTCCGGCCGGGCGGGGTGGTCCGGGTCGTTGACGATGAGCTGGTTGGGCCGCCCAAGGTCGCCGGAGAACACCAGCCGCGTGGGGGTGCCGTTTTCCGTCACCTCGATTTCGAGGAACGCGGAACCCAGGATGTGCCCGGCGTCCTTGTAGGTGACGCGGATGCCCGGCGCGGGCTCGAACGGGGCGTTGTATTCCACGGGGCGCAGCCTGCGCACGGCGTTCTGGGCGTCGGCCATGGTGTACAGGGGGTCCACCGGCTTGCGCCTGCCGAAGCGGCTTTGCTTGCGGGTTTCCCACTCCGCTTCCATTTCCTGGATGTGCGCGGAATCCTGCAACATGATGTCCATCAGGTCGCGCGTGGGCGGGGTGCAGTAGATGTCGCCCTTGAAGCCTTCGCGCGTCATGCGCGGCAGAAGGCCGGTGTGGTCGATGTGGGCGTGGGTGACGAGAAAGAAGGCGATGTCGCCGGGGCGGTAGATCTCCGTATCGACGTTGCGCTTTTCGATTTCGGAGTTGCCCTGGTGCATGCCGCAGTCGATGGCGAAGCGGGCGCCGTTGGCTTCCAGCATGTAGCACGAGCCGGTGACGGTCTGCGCGGCTCCCAGAAACTGTATGTTCATGCCGTTCCTCTGGTTCCGGTGAGTGGTGAAGGGCGCGGATGGCGTACGATGCGGAGATGCCGGAAGCGCCGTTGGATACGTTAGGGGTGCGTTCGGATGTGCCGGGCATGCGGGGGTACCGGTCATGCGGGGCACGCATGGGCGCACGTGCCGCGCAACGGCGCGAAGGCACGGAATTCGCTGGCCGGGGGTTCTCTCGGCCGGGGGATGATTCCCCGGCACGCCAACCCGCGAACGATTCCCGAGCGTTGCGCAGGCTGCGCGGAATCCGTATAGTGCGCAAAACTCAAGGAGTGTGCAATGGGTTCTTCCAAGCAGTACGTGATTGACAGCCTGTCCATAAAGGAGTCGTGGCGGCTCTTCAAGATAATGGCCGAACTGGTGGACGGATTCGAGACGCTGAGCGACCTGGACCGCTGCGTGTCCATCTTCGGGTCCGCGCGGGTGAAGCCGGACAGCCCCCTGTACATGGAAACCGAGACCATTGCCCGCAAACTGGTGGAGGCCGGGTACGGCGTGATCACCGGCGGCGGCCCCGGCCTGATGGAAGCGGGTAACAAGGGCGCCCATGAAGCGGGCGGCACGTCCGTGGGCCTGCACATCCATCTGCCCATGGAACAGGGCGCCAACCAGTACGTGAAGACGCGCTGCGACTTCCGCTACTTCTTCGTGCGCAAGCTGATGTTCATCAAGTACGCCATGGCCTACGTGGTCATGCCCGGCGGAGTGGGCACGCTGGACGAACTGACCGAAGCCTTCGTGCTGACGCAGACCCACCGCATCAAGCCGTTCCCCATCGTGCTGTACAAGAGCGACTACTGGAACGGCCTGCTGGACTGGATTCGCGACAAGATGGTCTCGTACGACTTCATCCGCGAAGAGGAAATGGACCTCGTCACCGTGCTGGACACCCCCGAGCAGGTGGTGGCGTATATCAAGAAGCACGTGATCATCTAGGGGCGGCTGGCGGGGGCTTGCGGGCTCCCGCCGCGCCGGGGATGCAACGGAGCACCGGCCCGGCCACCTGATGGCAACCGGGCCGGACCGTTTTCGGAGCAGTATCGTGACCGACGACGCCTTCATCCTGCCGCCCTACGCCCTGCGCGGACCGGCCGGCCCCGTGCCCCCCGCCCCGCCCGGCTGGACGTGGGACGCGCTGATGGACGCCGCCCTTGCACAGGCCCGCAAGGCCGCGGACCTTGGCGAGGTGCCCGTGGGCGCGGTGGTGGCGGACCGGGCGGGGCGCATCATCGGCGCGGGGCACAACAGCCCCGTGGCCACGCACGACCCGTCCGCCCACGCCGAAATGGCGGCCCTGCGCGAGGCATGCCGCAACACCGGCAACTACCGGCTGGATGGCGCGGTGCTGGTGGTGACGCTGGAACCCTGCCTGATGTGCGCCGGGGCCATGGTGCACGCCCGCGTGGCGGGCGTGGTGTACGGCGCGCCCGACCTGAAGGCCGGGGCCGTTACCTCCTGCCTCGACGCGCTGGACCAGCCCTTCCATAACCACCGGGTGTGGCACATGGGGCACGTGCGGGCGGCGGAGTGCGGCGCGCTGTTGCAGGAGTTTTTCCGGGAGCGAAGGTAACGGCAGCGGGGAGCCTGGCACCTGCTATCCACCAACCTACCAAGACTGTAGCATCAAGCAAGGGCCAGCAGAATAGAGCAAGGGATCTGAAGGCGCATTTTTTCCAACAATGAAGCGACAAGCCCATCTCGATTCAGGTGCGGGGAACAACTGTATATTCCCTGGCACGAGCCAACGTCTTTCTGGAAATCCCGATATACCAAGCGGTCATGCGCTTGTCCCATTTCCGGCATTCAACAAACGCCTTCCAATCAAACTCATAGATGGCATTCAATGCCCATTCGCTGGTCATTCTGACAAGCAGGATATATTCAAAAAGCTGTTTGTCTCGGTCGACAGGATCGGGATAAATTGTCCCCGTTTTTTTTGCATTGCAGACGGTCTTGATCGAATAGCGTTCACCCCGCCTGGACAGCGCATCCACATTGGCTGTGCCTGGAGGAGCAAGAATCAAGTTAGGGCAGCCCGGCGTCGCGTTGAAGTAAGCGATTGCGAGTTGCTCGCCCATCTGGCCGATTGTAAAAGCAATTTTCCGTCGTCGCATCTCGACATCGACCGCCGCGCGCAGCCGAACAAGATCAGCGTCGGAAAGCTCCGGCAAACTGCTGGTTGGCGGCGGGGCGAAGACCGATAACGTGCTCATGCCATATTCTCCGGCACGCCCGCCGCGGGAGTCGCCCCGGAAATGTGACAGAGAGTTTCACTCGAACTGAAAGGGGATTTCAGAAAGCCACTGCACCGGCTCAGAAGCATTTCCAGAGGGATACGCC
The DNA here is from genome assembly GCF_051133415.1 of Nitratidesulfovibrio sp. D1. Taxonomy (NCBI): domain Bacteria; kingdom Pseudomonadati; phylum Thermodesulfobacteriota; class Desulfovibrionia; order Desulfovibrionales; family Desulfovibrionaceae; genus Nitratidesulfovibrio; species Nitratidesulfovibrio sp. D1. Next base: position 154,697 of record NZ_JBPGNZ010000005.1, read on the forward strand.
CCGGCCCTTTGAGGGCACATTCCCAGATGACAACTACCCGCCAGCCTTCGTGAAGTAGTGCCGTAATCGCCGCCGCATCACGCATCCGGTTATTCTCGATCTTCTTCTGCCAGAATTCTGTGCGCGTCGCGGGAAGCTTGAACAGGACGCAGTCATGTCCGTGCCAGAAACAACCGTGCACAAAAAGGCACGTCCTATATCCTGTAAACACGACGTCGGGGCTGCCGGGAAGATCGCGCCGGTGCAAGCGGAATCGGAAACCCATTTTATGAAGGCCGCGCCGGATCAGCAATTCCGGTCGGGTATCACGACCGTGTATGCGGCTCATGTTCAGGCGACGCTGCTCCGGGGTCAGAACATCCGCCATTTCACTTCGCCGATTTGGTTGGACGCCCGCGCTTGCGCGGTGCGCTTGTATTTTCTGCCGGGCTGGCTTTTTCCGCAGGCTTACGCCGGTTCCTGTTTATCGTGGCCATAGAGGCAGCCACTTTCTGGCGGGTGGACGCACTGGCATCAGGCCTCCAGGCTTCAGCCTGATCGAAAAAATCCTCATCGCCGATCTCCGAAGCGAGAAGATCGCTGTCCATCCTGATGCGAACCGGAAGCGGGAACCTGACGACTTGACCGCTGACAATGCCTTGGCCAGGTCCAAAGCCCGGTATCATGTGCGCATCGGATTCTGTCAGGTTTTCCATAATTGAGCGAACAAAGTTCTGGTCGCGCGGGTTAACGAGTCGGAGAATCAGGAACGAGTTGCACTGCGAGACAATCGTCTCATCCAGGCGGCTGGGGCGTTGAGAAATCAGCATCAGGCCAGTACCAAACTTCCGTCCCTCCGTTATGATTCGCCGGATCACAGGCAGCGACACGGCATCCTGCGTTCCTTCACGGGCAGAGGGAATGAATGTGTGCGCTTCCTCCACAACTGTCATGAACGGCGCAATACGATTCGTTAGATTTGCGCGGAATTCAAACAACGTTTCCAGCGTGATCGCGGCTATGGAACATTGCGTGATATGGTCATAGCCGCCCAGATACAGAATTGAGACCTGCCCTGGCTGGATCACTTCCTCCGGCTGACTAAATGGATTTGGCAGAGGCTCAAACGGTAACTCTTTCAGCTTGCTGCTTTTGCGCATCATGCTACTGGTGTTCCGCATACCTGAAAGCCGATCTCTAACGATGCGGAGCGATCGCCTGACGGCGTATATCGTCGGAACCTGCCGCTGATTAGCCGCGCCAGCTGCATCCCTCTCTGCCTTGGCGATCAGTCTTTCGATGTAGTCAATCGCAGATTCGCCTTCGTTGGCGGGCAGGCTATTGAATACCGTGCGCAGATAGTCCGACTGGGGCTCTGACAAGCCATTCGTCATCTGAGCGATAACCTTCTCAATCAGGGCCTCGCCCGCCTTCTGCATCAGCAATTCGGGATAGAAGAGTCTGATCCTGCAACCTGGCGCTTCCTGCTGAAGCATATCCTTACATTTAGCTAGCCCCACATAGTCACCGTGAGGGTCAAGGATAAGAAGCGGATAGCAGAGCGCGATGAGTTCGCGGATGATGCGGCGGGATGCGACGGTCTTGCCTCCGCCGGTCATGGCAAGGATTGCGAGATGCCGTGCCACCAGACGAGGTGCGGACAGCGTCACTTCAACATCACTCCGCGCAATCAGCGAGCCGATTAAGGCTCTACGCTCCTCCTCCCTGCCACCGACAAGAAGCTGGCGAACGATTTCCGCCGGGGGATGCCACACAGAGGATGCAGGCTTTACGGGATAGGTGAGCGGCGACAGACTGGAAAACTGGTCTTCCGGGGTCGTTCCGAGGATCAACCCCACCGCCTCAAGCTGGTCGCGCGTATCAGAAAGAACCGTATCCTCAAGTGAGATGCCTTCGCCAGCAATCTCTTGCGCCGCCTCGAACGGAAAGAACGGATTGAAGCGCCGGATGTCCGTGATGCGCGCCCAAACATAGACGCTTGTCGTCTGAGTATATCCATGATCCGGCACTTCCATACGGAGCGCGACGATATCGCCGACTCTTGCCTGGAGATGCTTCAAGATGAAGGTAAATTCAACCGTACCGGCGTTTCCGACAACCGTTCCTATCTTTCGCCAACCATTATCCTGTTCTGTCACGATACTAAAGCCCCCTCAGCCCGCATAGTTTAGCGGAATATTCCCGGCCGGAGCAAAAAGTCGCGCCCCGAACCGCACAGCATTCTCCGAAGTGCATCAAAGAGCCTGCTGTCACCATTATCCAGCGCCACTCGCATGGCGCGGACAGCAGTATGCGTATTGACCGGACGACTCATCCAGTCGGGAATGCGCGCAAACTTGTCTACAATATCTAGCCCAACGGGAAATGCATACCGTGGCAGAAGAAGTGAGCAGTGCATGACAAGGGATGCAATATTATTGAACTTGGGTAGGTCTTTCCTGAATAGCTCCACCCGGACAGGAGAGTTCCACTCGGTTGATTGAATATATGATACAACTGGTTTCGGATACTGAAGGATTTTATCTTTCCAGGCATCTGGTGCCCGGCGTTCCTCATTGCGGTCAACCTCGACAGGACGCAATGCCTCTCCCGGCTCAAGCACGCAGCGAAAAAGCAGAGAATCGGTAATCCGTTGCCCTTCAAAATCGTCGTCACCGGAAGGATCGATCGCATTGCGAAACCATCGCCTCCATTCACCCGGAGGAATGGGAAGCAGGTCACGGATCAGATCATCGGTAAGGCTGGCGAGCACTGCTCGGCAGACTGTTGTGGTCGTACTTTCTCGCTCGATCACGCCGCATACCACGGCATCGGACGACGCCAGCAGATCAAGCTGCCGGAGATGCACACTGATGAAATTGCGATCTCTGCCTTCGCGTTGTGGCTCATCCGGCGGGAGAAATTCGCGCAATGCGGAATCGGAGAAATCCGGGAAGTGGTGGCGTGGGCGCCCGTCCTGCATCACATCGGTGTATCGGGAAACAGGATTGACTAGCGCGCCGTGCAGCAGCAGCCACCGGATATCGGGATGTTCTGCAAGAAGCCGGACAGCACCAGCTGCTTCTATGGTGATCCTTACTGCATCCCGGAGGGCTCCGATATCTGGAAAAGTATCCGTATAGACACCTCCTTCAGCGTGCGCGTAAAGTTCGTCGATAAGGTGTTTGAGGACAAAAAAGTCTTCCCGCTCCGGCCCTTCCATGCCGGGCACCACCGTATAAGCGCCCACGCGCGCGGCAATCGGTGCAGAACCGAGCATAGAGAGATTGGCAAGGCCTCCATCCACGAAGCCGGTACGCTGCCCTCTCATGGATGGCCAGAACGCGCCATGATTGCGCTCTATGGCCACAATCCGATCTGTTGCGAGAAGAACGCTACGCAATTGTGAGGCAAGCTGATCGACCGTCTCCATGAAACGGAGCTGGGCCGGTGCTGAAAGGTCGCCTGCCACTTTCAGCATGCGCTCAAGGATATGAGGGCTGCGAAGTTTATCCCTGATGGTTTTTGGGCGGCGCTGTGCATCAGTGTCATCGGTCGGCATCGGCGGGACGGCGCGCGGCGTCTGATTTTCCAGTTCCCATTTTGACGGGGCTGCTGCCTCCCACCGCATGGGCGGACAATGTTCCGCCAGTCCCGAAAAGCGACTGTCGCCCTCATCGAACGCCGCCATGCTGCCTTCCAGGTGCCGTTCGACGATAGCCGCCACGCCAGCGTGAACGACTTGGTGTCTGGTCTTAGAAATGAAGAAAATGCTTACTGGGTGCGAGCCGTCATTGCTGGCGCACGTCCGGATCAGGATAAAATCCTTGCTGTCCAGCTCAGCAAAAGCATCACCCTCGATCTTCCTGCCACCCAGCCGCCAGTTTTTTCCGCTTTTTCCCAGACGGCGTGGAGCGCGGACCACTGTGCTACCGTAAACACAGATGCAGTTCAGGTCAGCGCCGCCGTTCTCGAAGAGATCCGACGATAAAAGACGGCGGGCAATGTCGGAATTGATGTTGATGGCCCGCTGCTTGCTCGTTGCAGAAGCGCGATGCGCTGCGAACAGGCCAAGCTCGGATTCAGCCAACGAGCGTACAACGATGATTTCTTGCGCCTCCTTGGCCGTCACACCTTATCTCCTGACCACCACAACTTCCCTTACAGGAAGCGCGAGTCCGTCATTTATCTGCTTAAGCAGCTCAAGCCCGATAGCTTTTGCGAGCAAAGGAGGGACGGCATTCCCAATCTGTCGGAAGGCCGGGTTCATCGTACCACTAAAAATAAAACCATCGGGGAAGGATTGCAGCCTTGCGGCTTCCCGGACGGAGATTGTCCGAGCTTGTGTGCTGTCATAGTGAATATGACTGTAGCTGTCCTTTCCCAGATGAGCCATCAACGTACGCGCTGGTCTTTCGGCCTCCATCTTTCGCCACTTATTCGGAAACTTTGTATGATCATATGGCGGAACGATACTGGCACGAAGCTCCTTCCAGGCTTTTGATCCTTTTCGGGGTTTCGCTCCGTTGGTATGAAGCCGTGCAAGCTCTTCCGCAAACATCGCCTCAGCTGTCTGGTAAGCCTGCGGATACTGATCCCCGGGAGACAGACGCGCAAACAGCTTATAGTCCCGCGGCAGATAGCGGATGACATGATCGCGTAGTCGATCAGGCGCACGGAAGCCCGGCCAATCTCGCATCAGGCGGCCATATTCAGACACAGCATCCACCTGCGGATAGGGCAAGGGTTTATCGAAGCGCCTCGCCCCACGCTTCAGATTTCCGTTCTGCATCTCACTGAGGGCGTGGATAGCAGGAAGATCTTCAAGCGCCTGCTGTGCGGTTACCGCATGGGGCAGTTCGTCGTCGGCATCCGGTATGGGATGCCAGTAACTATCAGGCCCATGGGTATCGCTGTTGGCAAGCAGCTTCAGCGCCACAGCCCGCGTGCCTTCATAACCTGCAGGCAGATCGATTTGATGTGAAGGCGCAGGGAAGCAAACTCTGTCTGCGATCTCTGCACGAATGGCAATCAGGAAAGCTCGTTCACGCATTTGCGGAACACCATAGAGCGCGGCATTCAGAAGGGTGTATCCACAGATGTATCCTTCAGCAGCCAAAACCTCGCAGATCTCGTGCGCAATGTTGTGCCCGCCGAAGTTCAGCATATCAGGTACATTTTCCATCACGACGGCAAGCGGCGCGCAAGCCTTCACATACTCGATATATTCGATATAAAGCCGCGCCCTCGGATCATGGCGGAACGCTTCGGGATGATCTGCCACTTCGCGCAGCTTAGACCGGCCGACGCGTGCGAACGCCTGACACGGTGGCCCGCCGACGATTATATCGAAGGTGGATTCTGGCTTTCCAAGGCCGAGGTCGGCGGTGAGCTTATCCGGCGGCGTGGTCGTTATATCCCTCGCCTGAGCGAAGCGCCCATCTTCGGGATGGAAATTTACTCCGTGGGAACGCGCTGCCTCTGCGTCGAATTCAACGGCTGCCACAATCTCACAGCCTGCCGCCTGGAAGCCAAGCGAAAGGCCGCCACAGCCTGCAAAAAGATCAAGAACGCGCGGCTTAGCTCCCGCACGCAGACGCGCGATCTTCTGCCGGACGATTTGAATCCTGGCGAAGTCGACCACACTCACGACCCGGGGGGCTGAACAACCAGACCGGCTCATCTCGCCCTGCCTTCGGAGCAGTGCTCGCGGAACATATTAACCAAAGGGGAGAACGCCTCTTGGGCCAAATGCACACGCGTCAGCCATGCGATGAGCAAACTCTTCTTATACCCGCGCTGCTCACTACACGAAGCAAAACGCCTTGCCTCCCCCGGGGCGGAAAGGACTGGAATTTTAACTAGATGGATTGGCGCAGCAAATAGATAACACATAGTTTCGTCTACCAATTAGATGCGGTAAACTCAATAAAAATGCGCGCCATTGTGCAAAAATCCTTGCGCTTCGGTGCCGCACTTCCATTTACGGTACCGGACCACCCTCTACCCTGCATTAACAAGCGACGTACTGGGGCAAATAGAAGCCTGCCGACAACCGTCCGATATGGCCGCCGTTGGCCACGCAATCGTCGCACGGAACAGTCGTCTGCAGCACGAGCATGATGCTTCCACAATGTAACACACCTACAAAGTTATGTATATATTTTGGCCGGGCGCTACCAGCCAAGAGGCGGTCCCGCCCCCCACGCAATACGCCAGCGCCTGCGCCCCGCTGTCTTTTTGGGGGCTTGCTTTCCCTCCGGAAATTTCCTAAAAGGTCACTCCGCCACGGGCAAGCCCCGGTTGGCACGCGGAGAGGTAGCGAAGTGGCCGTAACGCGCTCGACTCGAAATCGAGTTATCGGTTAGTAGCCGGTACGTGGGTTCGAATCCCACCCTCTCCGCCATATTTCAAGGGTTTGGACGCAGTCCGGCCCCTTCTTTCGTTTTGAAGTCAACCTGTAGGGAGCAGACCGGGTTACGGTCTCTCCTTCTCCCCGAATACCAGCCGGAGTCCGCATGAACGTCTTCCACCTCGTACCGCACGACCTCCTCGAAGAAGGGGCCATTCCCACCACCTCCAAGGGCATGGACAAGGAGGACGAGCACGCCCCGTGCGCCTTCGTGGAGGTGCGGCGGGAAACGGACTACAGCCTGTACGTCCAGTGCTTCACGGACAGGCCGGGCACGCGCGGGGTCATTCCCGCCGCGTGCAAGAACGGCAGCCCGGCGTGGACGGCGGGTGACAGCCGCTACCTCACCAACCGCATCTGGATTTTCACCGACGCCATGCGCGCCAACGCCATGTCTTCCATGGCCTCCCAGATTGGCATGACCGGCACGACCGGCATGCCCGAGAGGGACGGCGCGGGCCAGGGCGACGGCCCCACGCCCGATGCCGTCTCCGCCAAGGGCATTCAGGCCATCGCCAAGGAATGCGCGGAAGCCCTGAAGAAGGCGCGCCGTCTGGCCGACTACCACGGCTTTGGCGAGGACGTGGACGACGAAGACCTGGACTGATCCCGCCAGAACACGAAGGGGGCGCCATGCCCCCCATTTCTTTTTCGACGTCTCCCCCCTGCTTCGCCTGCCTCCCCTCTCCCGCCCTTCCCGCCGCCCTTGCGCCGCCCTTGCGCCGCCGCGTTTTTCCGCCCACGTGTACAGTCACGAAAAATATGCTATGCGGCACCAAAGCCTATAGCAGCAAGCACTCACGCTTGCCGTGACCGACAAGGAGGCTGCAATGACACACGGAACTCGGAACATCAGGAACATCCGGAACATCGGCGGGTTGATTCTGGCGGCCCTGCTGGCCGTCGCCTGCTGCATGGCCGCGACGCCGCCCGCGCAGGCGGCCCCGGCCGATGCCGCGAAACTGGTGCTGCCCGGAGACATCACCCTGGCCCAGGCGCAGAAGGTCATCGCCGCCGCGCAGGCCAAAGCCGTGGAACAGGGCACGCTCATGAACATCGCCGTGGTGGACGCCGGGGGCAACCTGAAGGCGTTCGCGCGCATGGAGGGGGCGTTCCTGGGCAGCATCGACATTTCCATCGGCAAGGCCCGCACGGCGCGCTTCTTCAACATGTCCACCAAGGAACTGGGGGACGCGGCCCAACCGGGCCAGCCGCTGTACGGCATAGAGGTGACCAACGGCAACCTGGTCATCTTCGGCGGGGGCGAACTGCTGCGCGCCAAGGACGGCACCGTCATCGGAGCCGTGGGCGTCAGCGGCAGTTCGGTGGAAAACGACATGGCGGTCGTCAGGGCAGGAGTCGCCGCGCTGAACTAGCGCCACACCCGCCCACCATGGCATGCAAAAGGCCCCGGCGTCGTGCCGGGGCCTCGTTCATGGCGATTCTCGGGCATCACGGTCAGGCCCGGCGAGGGAGACCGGCCACGCCTGCCGCCGCTCTCACTCCACCTCACTCCACCTTACCCCACCTACTCTACCTTACCCACTGGGGCCAGCACGCCCGCCGCCACCAGTTCGCGCACCACGGGGATGCACTGGTCGGCGGGCACGCCGATGCGGCGGGCTATCTCCAGCAGGTCCAGCGTGCCGTCTGCGTAGGCCAGAAAGTCGATGATGACGTTGACCTTGTTGCAGTAGCCATTCTTCACGGATGTGGTGGGATACAGGCCGCGCCTGCCCAGTTGCGGCTCGCACAGGCAGGTGGCGCGGTAGGTGCGGTTGTTCTCCATGATGTCCAGGCACCGCGTCAGCGTGGCGAACGAGTTGTCCAGCCCCGCCGGAGAAACCACGGACAGGTCGTCCAGCGAGGTGTGGTACTCCGGATAGTGGCGGTACAGGCTGCGCGTGAACGGGATTATGGGCAGATCCACGCCGGGGCTGTTGTACTGGCGCTCGTCGCTGGCCCGGTCCAGGAAGGTGTAGCGCTTGAAGTCCGGGTGATACGCGCCCAGCACGTGCAGCAACGCACGGTCGGCCAGGGTGTCGCCCTTGCGCGAGGGCAGGTACGACCAGGCCCGGTCGTCGCCCGTGCAACTCAGCACGTACCCGGCCACCACGTTGCGCTGCATCTCGGCCAGATGCCGGCTGAGGTACCAGATCGTGCCGATGGTCTCCGGCACGAACACCAGCAGGTACGACAACTCGCGGTCGCGCTGCATCAGGCGGCGGGCCACGGCGGTTTGCAGCACAGGGCCGGAAAGCTCGTTGTTGGCCATGGACGGGTGGCAGACGTAGGTGGACAGCACCACCGTCTTCTCCGAGCGGCCAGGCAGGAGCAGGTCGGCGCAGGTCATGTGGCCGGGACCCAGGGTGGAGTCGATCACCACCCGGAACGGGCCGGGGCCCAGCGCATCCCGCTTGTTGTGCGCGATGCAGAAGCCCCAGGTGCGCTTGTAATACGAGGTGACGTAGGGGATGGCGTCCGGCTGGTCGGGCAGCGAGTAGAGCCGGGCGTCCAGTTCATCGCGAGTCACCACGGCGTCCACCGGCTCGGAATAGCCCACCACGTGCAGGTTGCTGGCCTTGAAGTCGATCAGCCGGTTGCCCTGCATGTCGGCCACCCAGGCGTCGCGGATGTTCCACTCGTCCGGCACGGTCCAGTCGAAGCACCGCGTGCCGCTGGGCACCTCGTGCATCCGCAGCCCCGGCAGCAACCCGCCAAGGTAGCGCAACGTCTCGCGAACCCCGTCGCCGGTAAGGCTCCTACAGATGGGAAAGAGGTCCGCCATCCAGCGGTACATCTCCTGCCCCGGACTCACTGCGTCCATATCCTTCCTTCGGCCCGCGCGGCTGCCGGGCGGTGCGCCATGCCACCGTTCCCATGCGCCGCAAAAGGCCCCCCCGGCCTGCATCGCCCCGCGCGCGACGCGGCGGCATGATGCGGCTGAAAAGGTACCGACGCGACGCCCACGGGCAACCCCTTGCCGGATGCGGCGCGCGCCCGTCCACACTACGGCTGCGGACACGCCGAACGGGCGCCACGTGCACACGCGGCGCCATGCAGCCGGGAACGGTTTCCCGGCGGAACGTCCTTCTACTGCACCGCTGAAACGTGTTCAAGCGGCAGAAATGCTACAAAACTGACTTCTTGGCACAACACAGCCATGCGACAGGATAAAATATTCATGCATAGACCATGGATGACGCACCGGCACCTTGTTTCCCGCAACCGTGAAACGCGTGAGACATCCCATGCGACTGAAACCGTCCGTCCATCGTGGCTTACTAACAGGCCGCTGTCCTGCCGTCCGCCCCGTGCGCCATGCGACACGCCCCTGGCTGCGAGGCCTTGCGCGGCCACGGTACGCCCGGCAGCGTGCGTGCCGCATGCAAGACCCTGCCCCCGCCCCGGATTCCGCATGATGACACACCCGCGCCACACGGCCGGACGCGCCGCCACCGCCGCCCGCCCGGCGCCGGTGGTGCGCCGGGCGAGGGAATTCATGCCTCCGCGCCTTGCCGTAACCGGGTCTCCAGTGTAGGCTGCGTTCCGCCGCGCCGACAGGTGTGACAACGCGGCGCATGACAACACCTCCATCCCCGACGCAACATCTCCGCATGAAGCACACTGACGTCGAATCCCCGGCCCCCAGACACCCCTCTCCGTGGAAGAAGCACCTGCGCTCCCTCGGCAAGGTGGCAGTATTCACCGTCTTCTGCGGGGCGGTGTGGCTGCTGTACAACGAAGTCAGCAAATACCACATCGACGAAATCCGCGAGAGCATGCGCCAGATGCCCATGACCAGTCTCGTGGCGTCCATGGTGCTGATGGTGTTCAACTACCTGGTGCTGGTGGGGTACGACGCGCTGGCCCTGCGCGCCATCAACAAGCCGTTGTCCATGACCCGCACCGCCCTCGTCTCGTTCGTGGGCTGCGTGACCAGCTACAACTTCGGGGCGCTGCTGGGCGGCAGTTCGGTGCGCTACCGGTTCTATTCGGCGTGGGGCTTTTCGGTGGTGGACGTGGTGCGCCTGGTGATCATGCTGGCCATCACCTTCTGGGTGGGCGCGCTGGGCGTGGCCGGGGCGGTGTTCATCATCCAGCCCCTGCCGGTGCCGCCATCGCTGGACATCCCCCTGCGCGACGTGCGCCTGCTGGGCGTGGTGCTGCTGGCCCTGACCATCGGCTACCACATCCTGACGCTGGTGGCGAAGCACCCCATCCGGGTCATGGGCAAGGAATTCGCGCTGCCGCCCTTCCGGCTGGCCATCCTGCAAACCCTGGTGGCCGGGCTGGACCTGGTGGTGGCGGCGGGCTGCCTGTACGTGCTCATGCCCGCCGACCTGGGGCTGGACTTCATCCAGTTCCTGTCCGTGTACCTGATGGCCATCGTGGCCGTGGTGCTCAGCCACGTGCCCGGCGGCGCGGGCGTGTTCGAGTTGGTCATCCTCAGCCTGTCGCACACCCATTCGCCGCAGACGGTCATCGCCGCGCTGATCTGCTTCCGGTTCATCTACTACCTGCTGCCGCTGCTGTTCGCCGCGGTGCTGCTGGGCGGGCACGAACTGCACCTGCGCCGCCACGAGGCGGAACGGATGCTGGACGAGGCGGGCCGCTGGACCGACGCGCTGTCGCATACCCTGATGGCCTATCTGGCCTTTGCGGCCGGGCTGATCCTGCTGTTCTCCAGCGCCATCCCCCTGGCGGCGGACAGCCGCGCCGCGCTGGTGGCCAACGTGCCGCTGTGGGCCATGGAATCCGCCCACTTCCTGGGCGCGGTCGCGGGGGTGGGCCTGCTGCTGCTTTCGCGCGGGCTGCAACGCCGCCTTGCCTCGGCCTGGCGGCTGGTGACGGCGCTGGTGGTGCTGGGCATCGCCAGTTGCGTGCTGAAGGGGCTGGACTGGCAGGAAGCCATACTGCTGATGCTGGTGCTGGCGTCGCTGTGCGTGACCCGGCGGCGCTTCTTCCGCCGCACCTCGCTGCTGCGCGAACGGTTCACCTTGCGCTGGATGGTGGCGGTTCTGCTGGTGGTGGGCTGTTCCCTGCTGCTGGGGCTGTTCGTGCACGCCCGCATGCCCTACACCAACGAACTATGGTGGACCTTCGCGGCGGAGAACGATGCCGCCCGCCTGCTGCGCGCCTTTGGCGGCATCGCCATGGTGCTGACGGTGTTCATGGTGCGGCGGCTGGCCTTCCCGCTGCACGGACGCCTGGGCGAATTCACGGCGGCCCGGCGCGAACGCTTCCGGCGCATCTACCGCGCGGCCCAGCGCATCCGCGAGAACGCCCTGCGCCGCAGGAAGCCGGGCAATCCGGGACAGCCTGGCGACACCGGCCAAGCGGAAGGCAAGTAACGCGCCGGAATCATGCGGGCGCGGCCGGACACACGGCCCCCGCCCGCACGAACGTTTCGCATGACATGACAACGGGGCGACGCCGCATTCCGGTATCGCCCCGATTTTCATGCGCCACGCGACGGCGGCGCGGAGTTGCGAACGTTCGGCGTCCTAGCGCGACGACAGCAACACCTCGTCCCGCCCGTCGCGCTCGCGCAGCAGCACGTCCACCTGCTCGTTGCGCCCGGTGTTCACGGTGCGCCCCACGTAGTCGGCATGGATGGGCAGTTCGCGGTGGCCCCGGTCCACCAGCACCAGCAGTTCCACGCGGCGGGGCCTGCCGTAGTCCAGCAACGCCTCCAGCGCGGCGCGGATGGTGCGCCCGGTGAACAGCACGTCGTCCACCAGCAGCACGTCGCGGCCCTCCAGGTCCACGGGAATGTCCGACGGCCCGATGGCGGGCTTGGCGGCAAGGGTGGTCCAGTCGTCGCGGTACAGGTTGATGTCCAGTGCGCCGGAAGGCAGCACGCAGCCCAATCTCTCGGCGATGATGCGCCCGAGGCGCGCGGCGATGTCGGCCCCGCGACGCTGGATGCCCACGAGCACGAGGCCCGCGCAATCGCCGTGGCGCTCCAGCACCTGATAGGCCAAGCGTTCCAGCGCGCGGCGCACTTCCTGTTCCGTGAGCAGAATGGTCTGTTCCATCGGGTCCCCCGTCCGGTGGGAATTCGTAATATCTTCACCGGTAACCGGTTTCCTTTCGCTTGGCAAACCGGACGGCGGCGCCGGGCCATACTGCCGGCCATGATGCCGCGCCATGACGCCGGGCATGACGCCGGATCGCCGCAGCCCGCATCCGCGCACGGTCACTGCGCGTTCATTCGGTTGGCCTTTTTGCCAGTTCTGAGGTAGGGTATGCCCGAACGTCGCCACAGGCCGCAAGGAAACGGACATGATCACCCTCGAACACGGCGCGCGGGACATTCTGGAAGAATACTTTTCCGAGAACCCCAACAGCCCCATCCGCATCTACATCTCGCCGCGCGGCAGCCGGGGACCGCACCTCGTGCTGGGCCCGGACGAGCCCAACGAACGCGACCACGTCGTGGTCGTGGACGGCTACACCTTCTGCATCAGCCAGCGTCTGGCCCAACAGGTGGGGACGGTGCGCATCCGGGCGCGCAACGCCGGATTCGAGGTGGTTCCCGAACGGCCTCTTACCGCCATGCGCGCCACCGACGCACCCTGACCCCACCCTGCCCCCGCGTCGCATAGATATCCGCTATGACCTCGCCCCCGACACATTGACAAACACCCCATGGGTACGTACTTGTTGCTCTCCGCACATCCAACAGTGGAGGACACATGTTCGAACTCACCGAAAACGCCCGCAAAGAGCTTGATGCCTACTTTGCGGACAAGCAGAAGAACCCCATCCGGGTCTACCTTGCCCCCGGCGGCTGAAGCGGTCCCCGGCTGGCCCTGGCTCTGGATGAGCCTAACGATACCGACAAAGTCTTCGAGGAAGGCGGCTTCACCTTCTGCGTGAACGCCGAACTTCTGTCCATGGCGGAATCCATCCGCATCGACATCAGCTACATGGGGTTCTCCGTGGAATCCGGCAAGCCGCTCGGCGGCAGCAGCTGCGGCGGTTGCAGCAGCTCGGGCAGTTGCGGTTCCTAGACCCCGCACACCACGCGCACGCTCTACGGCCCTCCCTGCGGAGGGCCGTTTTCTTTTCCGGGCGGGAAGCCCGATGCGGCTCTCGGCAATCAGGCTTGACGCACCACGGCGTGGCGGGCATCCTCCGCGCATCATGCATGCAGGAACGCCCACGGAGCCATCATGACCTTCAAGGAAACCGTCATCCTCGCCGTCAAGCTCGCCCACCGGCAGCAGCAGGAACTGGTCGTCGGCCGCGAGGACGGACGCTGGGAGATCGTGCCCATCACCGACGCCCGTTCCGATCAGTTGCGCCCCAGCGTCATCGTCACCGGCGCGGGCCTGAAGTATCCGGAGCACGAAGACCTGTACGCCCGGCTGGTGGCCGAAGGGGCCTGAGCGGGCCGCGACTGGCGGCGACTGGCCACAGCTGGCCACGGGCTGCCCGCCCACCTTGCCGCAACTCCCCCCGACTGAACGCACGACGGCCCGCGCTCCCATAAGGGACGCGGGCCGTCGTTTCGTCCGGTCACGCTGTCGCGCAAGGATCCATGCAGATCAAGTGTTCCCCCCGATGGGCTACGCCATAGGGGCCGAAGCAGGATTTTCGCCCGTTGGCAAGGAAAACAAGCCAGCCCCATCGGTCGAATACCACAAAAGTATACTCCCTCGTGGCTGGCTTGTTTTCCTTGCCAACGGGTGAAAGGACAATTCGGCCTGCTACCGCTTCACGTTGGTGGCAATCCACCCGGCAAAGGCGTTCATGAACTTGGCGCCGAACTCGCGCATGGAAGCGTCGGTCAGCGCGCCGTCGGGGCCGAACAGCTTGTCCGCGCCGCCGATGTACGCTTCCGGCTGCTGCAACGGGGGCATGTTCAGGAACACCAGCGACTGGCGCAGGTGATGATTAGCCCCGAAGCCGCCGATGGCGCCCGGCGACACGCTGACCACGGCCGCGGGCTTGCCGTTCCACACGCTGCTGCCGTAGGGGCGCGAACCCACGTCCAAGGCGTTCTTGATGGTGGCGGGCATGGACCGGTTGTATTCCGGCGTGAAGAACAGCGCGGCGTCCGTGCCCTTGATGGCCTTGCGGAAGTCGGTCCACGCGGCGGGCGGGGTGCCTTCGTCGTCCAGGTCCTGGTTGTACAGCGGCAGGCCGCCCACTTCGACGAATTCGAAACGCAGCGCGGGAGGGGCCAGTTCGGTCAGGACCCTGGCCATCTTGCGGTTCAGCGAATCCTTGCGCAGGCTGCCAACAATGACGGCGACGGTGAATATGGTGCTCATGGGTGTCTCTCCTGTGGTTTCGGGTATCGCCGTATTCCCGGCGGGTGCATCCGCCGGGAGGAGAAACGACGTTGCCGATAGAATACTACCTGAACGCCGCCAGGGCAACGCCCGCTCGCAACTTTTCACGTCGCCGCTCACCCGGTCCCCCCGCCCTTCCACGCGGCGGCGCGCACGCAAAAGGGGCCGCCCCATCCGGAGCGGCCCCTGTCGATCATGCAAGGCTATGAGGCTGGCGGCTACTTCTTGTGCAGCCAGGGCATCATGCCGCGCAGCTTGCCGCCCACCTTCTCGATCTGGTGGTCGGCCTCGATGCGGCGGGTGGCCTTGAAGCCGGGGTACCCGGCCTTGGCCTCGAGGATGAAGTTGCGGGCGAAGGTGCCTTCCTGGATTTCCTGGAGCACCTTCTTCATTTCCTTCTTCGTTTCCTCGTTCACGATGCGGCGGCCGGTGACGTAGTCGCCGTATTCGGCGGTGTCGCTGATGGAGTGGCGCATCTTGGCAAGGCCGCCCTCGTAGATGAGGTCGACGATGAGCTTCACTTCATGCAGGCACTCGAAGTAGGCGATTTCGGGCTGGTAGCCCGCTTCGACCAGGGTTTCGAAACCGGCCTTGATGAGCGACGAAAGACCGCCGCACAGCACCGCCTGTTCGCCGAACAGGTCGGTCTCGGTTTCTTCCTTGAAGGTGGTTTCGATGACGCCGGAACGCGCACCGCCAACGCCCTTGGCATACGCCAGAGCCTTCTCCATGGCCTTGCCGGTCGCATCTTGGTGGATGGCGACGAGGCAGGGGACGCCGCCCCCCTCGGTGTAGGTGCGGCGAACGAGATGGCCCGGCCCCTTGGGGGCGATCATGAACACGTCGACGTCTTTCGGGGGCTCGATCTGGCCGAAGTGGATGTTGAACCCGTGGGCGAACAGCAGCGCGTCGCCCGGCTTCAGGTTCGGCTTGATTTCCGCTTCGTAGACCGCGGCCTGTACCTGGTCGGGGAGTAGGATCATGATGAGGTCGGCCTTGGCTGCGGCCTCGGCCACGGGTAGCGGCGCGAAGCCGTGTTCCTTGGCGAGTTCGTAGTTGGCCCCGCCGGGACGCTGCCCGACGACGACGTTGATCCCGGAGTCGCGCAGGTTCTGGGCATGCGCGTGGCCCTGGCTGCCGTAGCCGATGATGGCCACGGTCTTGTCCTTCAGGACCTCCAGTGTCGCATCCTGTTCGTAATAGACCTTCATCATCTACTCCCTGCCGCACACGGGTGCGGCGTCCTCGAATGACGGTTGCGGTGTATGAAGACCCCGCCCGGCGCCGGGAGCGGCCCCGGCACCCTTGCGGGTTTGCCACCGTAGGCAGCGAAAGCGCTGCCGCAATGGATTGCGATACCGGATTCGGCGGCGGAAGGCTACCCCTTGGGGGCGCCGAAACACGACGGACTGAATATTTGTTCAATCAGCGCCGCGTTCCCCCGGTCTTGCAGGACGCGCGGCGGAAGGCGTTGTACCGCCCGCCGCCGCGCGTGAAGGTTCCGGAACATCCCGGCAGGCTGGGCCGCTGCCTAGCGCCCGCCGGTGTTACGCTGTCTCAGGCTGCATCGACCGCCGCATGGCCACGGTGCCGGTGCGGGCGATTTCCTTGATGCCGAAGCGGGCCAGCAGGCTCAGGATGGCCTGGATCTTTCCGTGGTCGCCGGTGGCTTCCAGGGTCAGGTCGTTCAGGCTCACGTCCACCACCTTGCAGCGGAAGATGTCGGCGATGCGCAACACCTCGGCCCGGCGGGCGTCGTCGGCCTGCACCTTGACCATCATCATCTCGCGCTCCACGGCGGCGATGCCCTCGAAGTCCACCACCTTGATCACCGTCACCAGCTTGCGCAGCTGCTTGACGATCTGCTCGATGATCTGCTCCTCGCCGCTGGTGCTGATGGTCATGAGCGAAACGCCCTCTTCCAGCGTGGGGGCCACGTTCAACGACTCGATGTTGAAGCCGCGCCCGCTGAACAGCCCCGCCACCCGGGACAGCACGCCCGGTTCGTTCTCCACGAGAACGGAAAGCACATGTCGCATGGGCTGCCCTCCCTACACCAGCAGCATTTCGTCCAGGGCCGCGCCCGCGGGCACCATGGGGTACACGTTCTCCTCGCGTTCCACCCGCACGTCGATGACGGCGGTATGGGGCGAGGCGAAGGCCGCGCGCAGCGTGGATTCCAGTTCGCCCGCCTCGGTGATGCGGTAGCCTTCGGCCCCGTAGGCCTCGGCCAGCTTCACGAAGTCGGGCTGCGCCTCCATGCAGGTGGCGCAGTAGTTGCGCTGGTAGAACAGTTCCTGCCACTGGCGTACCATGCCGAGGTAGCCGTTGTTCAGGATCACGATCTTGATGGGCAGCTTGTTGCAGACGGCGGTGGCCAGTTCCTGGATGTTCATCTGGATGGAGCCGTCGCCCGCCATGTCGATGACCAGCTTGTCCGGAAAGGCGAACTGCGCGCCGATGGCGGCCGGAAAGCCGTAGCCCATGGTGCCGAGCCCGCCCGAGGTGAGCAGCGTGCGCGGCTTGCGGAAGGTGAAGAACTGGGCCGTCCACATCTGGTTCTGGCCCACCTCGGTGGTGACGATGGCGTCGCCCCGGGTGATGGAGAAGATGGTTTCTACCACCTGCTGCGGCTTGATGGAGCCGTTCTTCACATAGGTCAGGGGCTGTTCGGTGCGCCAGGCGGAAACCTGGGCCAGCCACGGCTCGTGCGCCGTCGCCCAGTCCTTTTCGGCAAGGCGGGTGGTGGCTATCTCGCGGATGCCCGCCAGCGCCTTGCGGCAGTCGCCCACCACGGGAATGTCCACCTGCACGTTCTTGCGGATGGACGTGGGGTCGATGTCGATGTGGATGATGCGCGCGCCAGAGGCGAACGCGGAAAGCCGGCCGGTCACCCGGTCGTCGAAGCGCGCGCCCACGGCCACGATGCAGTCGGCGTTGTTCACCGCCTTGTTGCCCGCGTAGGTGCCGTGCATGCCGATCATGCCCAGCCACAGCGGGTCGTCGCCCGGAAAGGCGCCAAGGCCCATCAACGTGGAGGTCACCGGAATGCTCAGGGTGCGGGCCAGCCAGCCCAGCTCTTCGCTGGCGTCGGACATGACCACGCCGCCGCCCGCGAAGAACAGCGGGCGTTTCGCCTCGATAAGCGCCTCCACCGCGCGGCGCAGCTGGTTCAGGTTGGGCCGGTAGGTGGGGTTGTAGCTGCGCAGCTTGACGTCCTCTGGCCAGGCGAATTCGGTCTTCGCCTGCATGACGTCCTTGGGCAAGTCGACAAGAACGGGACCCGGCCTGCCGGAGCGGGCCAGATAGAAAGCCTGCCGCAGCACGCGGGCAAGGTCGCGCACGTCCTTCACCAGATAGTTGTGCTTGGTGCACGGGCGGGTGATGCCGACGATGTCCACTTCCTGGAAGGCGTCGTTGCCGATGAGGGGGGTGGGTACCTGCCCCGTCAGCACGACCATGGGAATGGAGTCGGCATAGGCCGTGGCGATGCCAGTCACGGTGTTGGTGGCGCCCGGCCCGGAAGTGACCAGACAGACGCCCACCTTGCCCGACGCGCGGGCGAAACCGTCGGCGGCGTGCACCGCCGCCTGTTCGTGCCGGACCAATACATGCCGGATGTCGTGCCGCGGCAACTCGTCATAGATGTCTATGACGGCCCCGCCGGGATAGCCGAACAGTACGTCGACGCCTTCCCGTTTGAGGCATTCCAGCAGAATCCGGGCCCCGTTCAGTTCCATCTAGCCCTCCAAGGCGCGGTACCGGTCCAGTATGGCGTGGAGCCGGGTCTTTCCGTCGAGTTTCTGTTTCTTCAGTTCCTTGGCCTGCTTTTCTTCGGCAGGGGTCAGGAACGACTTGGATTCGATTTTCTCCAGTTGTTTCTCGAACAGAATATGCTCATCCCATAGCGCCTTCAGTTCGGGATCCGTGGCGGCGTACTTTTCCAGGAGCGCGTTGTCTTTCGGTTCCATGGAACTCTTCTCCTATGGCGTTGAGGGTTGTTCTTTCCCACATGTGCCAAGCAGGCCCCAGCTGGGCTCCACATCCGATTCGACGATCAGTTTCTTCAACCGGCCCGTATGACCGGATACGATGCGCACGCGGTTGCGGCGCATTCCCAGCGCGGAGGCCACGAAGTCCTCCAGCGCCTTGTTGGCCTTGTTGTCCACGGCCGGTGCGGCCAGGCGCACCTTCAGCCTTCCGTCGGCCGTGCCCTCGCACCCGCTCTTGCGCGCGCCGGGCACCGCCCGCACAAGGACCGCCCATTGCCCTTCCCCGGCAGGGGCCGCCCATTCGGGGCGGCCGGCCTCAGGCTGGTCCACCCTTCTGCCGCCCGGCGATGCGCGCCGCGGCGGCCTCCAATTCCTCGTCGTCCTCGCGGGTCATATCCAGCATGCGCAGGTGCTGCTGCACCACGGCGCGCACCTTCATCTCGAACTGCGCCTTGACCTTGCGGGCCTCGGCGATGTCCTCCTGAATGCGCGCAAGGCGGAGCTGCCCCTGATTGATGAGGTTCTCCGCCTTGGAATGGGCAGCGTCTATGATCAACTGCGCCTCCCTCTGGGCACTGGCCTTGAGGTCGGCGGTGACCCTTTGGGTGGTCATCAACGTGTCCCGCAACGTCGATTCCCGCTCCCTGAATTCGGTCAGGCGCTCTTCCAGATGCGCCAGCTGGCCGGCCAGCGCGGCCTTTTCCTCGCTCAGCCGGCCGATGGTATCCGCGGCCTCCTGCATCATCCTGTCCACCTCGTCGGTGGCGTAGCCTCGCAGGGACTTGGAAAAGCTGTGGTTCAGCAGATCTATGCGGCTCACGGACATGTGACGCCCCTATCGCATGGTGACGGCGAACTGGTACAGCGACTGGATGACCACGGCGTTGATGAACTGGATGGCCAGCAGCACCACCACCGGGGACAGGTCGAGCCCCCCCACGTAGGTGAACGGAATCCACTTGCGGACCCGGTAGAACACCGGCTCCGTCAGGTTGCGCAGGATGCGCACGATGGGATTGTAGGGATCGGGGTTGACCCACGAGAGGACTGCCGCAACGATGACGATCCAGAAATACAGGTTCAGCACGGCATCGAGCACGCGCGCCACGCCGATAAGGAGATTCGAAAAAACGAACATGAACCCTCCGGTTAAGCGCACCCCGGAATTGGGGGGCGACCGTAACACCGATACTTCCACTTACCCGCGACAAGAATCAAGCAAAAAGTGGTTACTCCTGCACCGGATGCGCGGCGCTGCCCGCCGGGCACCTTTCGCCGGACACCTTTCGCCGGACGCATTCCGCAGGCGCATCCCGCAGGAGTGACGCCAGCGGGCGGCCATCCTACCGGAATGGGCACTCCCGCCCGGCAGCCTGCCCGCCCTGCCGCCCGTTCTCCTGGCGCTGGTATTCCGCCAGCACGCGGCGCAGCGTCCAGAAGTCGTCCAGGTGCAGCCGCGCGGTGAGCGACGGGCTGCGGTAGGCCCAGAAGCACACCCCGGCCATGCGGGCGGTTTCCTCGTCGGCGATGGTGTCGCCCATGAAGGCCACCTCGTCGCGGGCGAGGCCCCAGGCGTCCAGGGTGGCGCAAAGGCCCTCGGGGTGGGGTTTGGCCCGCACCCGCGCGGCGGTCATGACCGGAAAGAACAGGTCGGCCATGCCGAAGTGGTCGAGCACGTATTCCATGGTGGTGGTGCGGTTGGTGCAGATGCCCCGGCGAAAGCCCGCGTCGCGCAGCCAGCGCAGCAGTTCCATCAGGCCCGGCTCCGGGTCCAGCAGGGGCAGAATGTCGCGCCGGTAGACGATGCGCCTGCGCGCCTCGGGCAGCTTCGGCATGAGTTCGGGCGGCACGATGCGCGCCAGCGACTGCCCCACCGAGGCCATGTGGGTGTAGTCCTCGTCCTGCCGCGACATGGGCGGCTGCCCCAGCGCGCCGAGGATGAGGTTGTAGTAGTGGATGTTGGACGCGCGCGAGTCGAACAGCACGCCGTCGCAATCGAAGATGATGCCCTTGAGGCCCTTGGGAAACAGCTGCTGGATGCGATGAACCGTTGGATACACGAAAACCTCGTAAAATATCTACTAAAACGGGGGTGCAGGGGGCGGTAGCCAGCTCTGCTATCGCCATCTGTAATGCTCGCGCGTTGCGCTCGCATAACATCTGCCGTCCTGCCCGCCGGAGGCGTACAAAAACGGTTTTCCCTACCGGGCACACTTGCCGCAACAGACCACGTCGAACACGCGGTCCAGCCACGGGCGCGCGCCATCGGGGCCGGGGCGGCCCGCCACCTGCCACAGGGGCAGGCGGGCGTGCACCACCAGCTTGGCCACCTTGGCGCCCCAGGCGGGGCACAGGGCAGTGGCCTGTTCGGCGGTCACGGGGGCGAAGGCCGCGCCGCCGTCCCGCAGGGTGGCGGCGATTTCGGCGTCACAGGTGAACAGCACCGCGCCGTCGGGCAGGAAGGGACCCATGTTCTCCACGATGACCCGCCACGAGGGGCCGATGATGTCCGCGCCGCTGCCGGGCAGCATGGCGGAATAGGGGTCGAGAGCGGGCAGTTCGCGCAATTCCTCGTCCGTCTCCACGCCCAGGATGTCGGCCAGACTCTCGCGGCTGCGCGAAAACTTCTCCTTCAGGGCGTCCAGTTCGCGCACGCGCTCTTCCAGATGCCAGGCCAGGATCAGGGTCTTCTGCGCGGCGATGCGCCGGTTGCGCTCCGCCTGAGCGGGGTCGTCACGGGAGCCGGGGGCGGCCCCGGCCACCTCGCCGCCGGAGGCGAACCCTTCCAGCGCGGCCAGTTCGGAGCGGCCCAGCGAGAACGGGGCCTCGTCCTGGGCGCTTTCCAGCGCGGCCACCATGGCGGCCAGGTCGCCGTGCGGGCCGGAGCCCACATTCAGGCCGAAGTCCAGCAGTTCTGCCAGACAGGCCCGCGCCTCGGTCTCGGACAACGGCAACAGGGGCGAACGCCACGCCGGAACGGCGGGAGCGCCCGAGTCGGCCTGCGGCGCGGCGCCGGCCACATGGGGCGCGGCGGGCAGCCCCGCCGACAGGAATCGCACGCCCTCGGGCAGGCAGGCGGGGGCCAGTTCGCGGTGCAGCAGCGGAATGTAGAGCACGGGGTGTTCGGATGCGTTGTGCATGGTCACCATCGGTATGGGCTTGAAGTCACTGGATGTGCGTGAACGGGGGGCGCGGCGCGCCACGGCCGCTCACGCCCCCTGGAACCGTTCGCAGATGCCGTCGCAGCGGGGCAGCAGCAGCACGCACACTCCCTCGCGGAAGTGGGTGCAGTCCAGCCAGTCCGCCTCGCCGCAGCAGCCGCCGCCCGCACAGGACGGACAGGACGGGGGCGGCGTGTAGTCGGCGCACAGCCCGCCGGGCGGCGGTATGGTGGCGAGGCGGCGCTCCCACAGCGCCGTGGCCTGCTCCGACGACAAGTCGAAGGTATCCGCCTGTTCGAGGAAATGGTCGTAGGCGCGGACGATGCGCTGTTCCTCACCGCAGCGCCAGCCTTCGTTCAGGCCGGGGTTCATGGTCTCGTCCACGGCGCAGTGCCCCGCCTCGTGAAAGCGGCAGTGGATGCCGGGCAGCCGCATGACGCGGCCCCGGACGCCTGAAATGGGGGAAGCGCCGGACGCGCCCCAAGCGGCCGAACCGCTCGGCCCGCCGGGGGCCTTCCCCCCCTTGCCGGGCTTTTCGGACGTCATGCCGTCTCCAGCGCGTGGGGCCAGAAGGCCATGCCGCCGTCCAGCACGTAGAGGTCGGTGGCCCCCAGGGCGCCCAGCATGCAGGCCACGCTCCACGCCGCGTCCGATGTGGCCGCCACCAGCACGATGGGGGTGAAGCGGGGCACTTCGTCCTGCAACCGCTTGCGCAGCTGGGTGTGGGGGATGTTGTACGCGCCGGGCACGTGGCCCGCGCGCCAGTCGGGCGCGCTGCGCAGGTCCAGGGTGAAGAATTCCGCCCCGGCCTCGCGCGAGGCGATGAATTCGTCCGGAGTGATGCCGAAGTAGCGGCCAGCCAGCTTGTTGGCCAGGACGGCCGCCGCGCGGCGCAGCAGTTCACCGGCCGCGCCGGGCAGTTCGGCCTGGGCCAGATCGGCCACGCGCATGCCCGCGCGCAGCGCCAGTGACGCGGCGGACACCACGGCGGCGCACAGTTCCGCATCGCGGCCCGCCACCTGCGCGCCCAGCAGCGCGCCGCCGGTCCTGGCGGCCAGCAGCTTCACGGCCTGCCCGGCGGGCAGGCCGCCCCAGGCGCCGGATTCGTCGTCGTCATCCGATTGGCCGGGCGATTGGCCGGGCTGGCCACCGAGGGCGGAGGGAGTGGCGTACACGGAAAACTCGGTTTCCACCTCGGCCCGGGCGCAGGCGGCGGACCCAAGGCCCACGGCGGCCACGGTGACGCCGGGGCCTTCGGCGTGCACGGTGCCCAGGGCGGGCAGGCGGCAGGGGCAGTCGCCCAGGGCGTCGGCCAGTTCGGCCATATCGGGGTCGCCGGACCCGGCCAGTTCCGCCGCCAGATCGCCCGCAGGACAGGCGGCCACGCCCCGCGCGGGGGACACGTCGGCGCCGGTGGCGTCGATGGAGGCCAGATGGTCGGCCAGGGCGCGGACCAAGCCCGGCACCTCGGCGGGCACTGCGGCGGCCTGCTCCACCCCGCCATCCGGGGCCATGCGCTGCACGCCGACCCCGGTGCCGAACACGTACACGCCGGGCGCGCCGGTGCGCAGGCAGCCGTCCACGTCGATGCGGCCGGTATCGTCCAGGCTGATGCCGTCCAGGGTCAGGGCCGGGTTCTGCACCACCAGCGGGCTGGTCCAGATGAACAGGTCGCCTTCCACGCGCAGGTCCGCCCCACCGGGGCCACCGGGGCCGCCCGCCCCGTCCGCACGGTCCGCACGGTCAGGGGCCACGGCCACCAGCGCGGCAAAGCCGCCGTCCCCGGCGGGCAGCGCGCCCATGCGTTCCATGGCCACGCCCGTCCAGTTCACCGTTTCCACGCCGTTGCGGCGGGCCATGCGCGCCGCGTGGCGCCACATGTCGGCGTCCACGGCGTTGGCGGCATCGCCCGTGGCCGGGCGGGTGCGCACCCACACCGGGGTGGCCCCGGCCGCGCGCACCAGGCGCAGCGCCTCCAGTGCCTCGGCCCCCTGCCCCACCACCACGGCGCGGCAGGCGCCTGCGGCCACCCGTTCGGCCAGCAGGCCGTCGAGGCCCGCCACGTCGGCGCCGGGCCAGGCGAATACGTTGGGCGCGCCGCGCAGGGCACGGGGAATGCGCGGGGTGGCGTCGATCTCCATGGCCAACTGGTCATAGCGCACGGCCAGTCTGCCCCGGCTGGAACCGGCGATGACGGTGCTGGCGTCGAGATCGACGGAAAGCTCGGCCGCGTCCAGCACGCCCACCTCGCGGGCAGCCAGCAGCACGCGCGAGGCGCGCCGGGAGGCCAGGCACGCGGCAAACGGCCCGCCGCCCCCGCCGTCAACACCCGCCTCGGGCATGATCATGTTCACCTCGCACCCCGGCAGCAGCCGCTTGACGCGCGCGGCAAGCTTGCCCGCCCCCACACCGGAACCTATGACAACGATGCGTCGCATGTATCGCTCCATTCATTGAAGTGTGCGCAACCACCTTGGAACACAGGCCATCCCCCGGCGTTGCGCGTCTTGACCGGGGTGTACCCGATGTGTATATGCATGGCATCACTAACGGAGGCATGCATATGTTCGGTATCGGCATTCAGGAATTGTTGGTCGTTCTCGTTCTGGTCCTGCTGGTGTTCGGGGCCAACAAGCTCCCCGAAATCGGCGGCGGGCTCGGGCGTGCCATCCGGAACTTCAAGCGGGCCACCAGCGAACCCGACGAAATCGACATCACTCCGGGCAAAAAGAACGAAAAGATCGAAAAGGACGACAAGCAGGCATAACCGGGCCACGCGCCCGACAGGCATTTTTCCGGAACCCGGCGCGGCATGCCCGCCGGGTTTCTTCGTTTCCGCGTGCGGCGCGCCTTTCCGTTACTGAAGCACTTCCCGCGTCAGCTTTCGCGGCGCAAGATATTCGTCCAGCCGCCGGTCCAGTTCCACCCGGTTCACCAGCACCAGCTTCCAGGTGGCCGCCAGCCCGCCGGGCCGCATGGTCACGTCCTGCAACTGCGCGCTTTGCAAGGCGCGGTCCCAGTCGTGCAGGGCCCGGTCGAAGGCTTCCACGCTGTCGGCGGTGAGCCAGCCGGTCACCCGCAGCACGGCCTGCTGCCCCGCCGCCGCCCCGGCCACCTGGCGGTGCGAGAAATACCACGCCCATAGCCCCCGCCACGCATCGTCCACGCTGGCCCCGTCGGCCGAAGTGGAGCCTTCGGGCGCATCCAGGGTGCCGTACCACGCCTTGTTCTGGGGGCGCAGGGCCACGCGCACCGAAGCTCCGGCGCGCTGTTCCACCCCGTACAGCAGTTGCAGCCTGCTCACGCGCTCCGCCACCTCGGGCGAGGCTCCGGAAAGCTGCAACACCATGGCCACGGGTTCTTCAGCGGTATAGTACGCGCCCACCTGGCGCAGCCGGTCCTTGAGCATGTCGCGGTTCACGTCCACGTCCACGGCAAGGCGAGTGCCGCCCTGCACCTGGGTCATGCCCAGTTCGCTGTAGCCGCGCACCACCTCGCCGGTGACGGTGGCCAGGTATTCGCGCAGCGCGGCGCGGCGCGCCTCGGACAGGGGGGCGCGCAGGATGTCCAGGGCCTCGTCGGTGACGGCGTTGGTGAAAGCCTCGCCCTGCGCCTGGGCGCGGGTCTTGGAAACCTGCCCCTCGCCCCACACGGCCTCGGCGCGGCGGGCATGCCCCGGCACGGCCTGGCACAGCACGGCCACCACGACGGCAAGGCAGCACAGAACCCGCCACCACGGCGCGGGCGCGCGCGGCACGGCGGGCGAAAACGCATGGCGGGATGCCATATGACGGGGCGCCGATGCCGCCCCGTGGCCGTCCGTGCGGCGGCCGGGACAACGGAACATCATGAATACTCCGGTGTTCTGCAAAATGGTGTCGTTCCGTGGCGTTGTAGCCGATTTCGCCCCCGAACGCCAGCGCGGGCGGGCCGGACGCCGGGGAAGGGTCACTCCCCGACCCTATCCAGGTCCGTGACCGGCTCCGTTTCCGCGTCCAGCGCGCGGAAGGCCACGCCCAGGTGGTCCAGCCAGATGTCCACGAAGCCGCCATACTCCGCCGTGCCGCGCAGCACGGGCACACATTCCATGCCCGCCGCCTCGATGCGCGACCGCCACGAGTCTGGCGTGTCGCCGGCCATGTCCAGCATGGCGTGCCGCCCCACCACCGAAAGCAGCGGCAGCAGCCACGCCCGGCGCACCCCGGCCGCCGCGAGGCGGGGCAGGATGTCGTCGATGGTGCAGTCCCCGTCCATGGTGCCGATGTGCACCAGCGGGTCGCGCTCGCGCACCTGGGCGGACAGCGTCCCGTAGCGGGATTCGCCCTCGTGCCAGGTGCCGTGCCCCATGAACACGCAGGCGTCGCCGGGGGCGCGCTCCGGCGGCAGGTGGGCCAGCAGGGCGGCGGCGGCGCGGCGGATGTCCTCGCCGGAATCCAGCAGGGGCGCACCCACGGTGGCCCGAACGAAGCCTTCCCGCCCGTCCCCCGTCCCGCGCATGTCCTCCACGTCGGCCAGCAGGTCGGCGTATTCCGCGCCGGGGATGGAGTGCAGCGACTGCACGGCGACGTGGGTGTACTTTTCGAACCACATCTTGCGCAGGGCCTTGTGGACGGAGTCGGTCTTCTTCCGCGCGGCCGCCAGCCGGTGGCGCATGACCACAGAGGTGAACGCCCAGCGCACCGGCACGCCGGGGAACAGCGCCCGCACCCGTTCGTCGAACAGACGAAGGGTGGACTGCCCCTGCGGGGTTCCGGAGCCGAACGCGGCGAGAAGGATGCCTTTCTTCATGTGGACTGCCGTGGGGATTGCCAGCGGGTAGTTGCGATACGGGCCGTGCGTACGGGACGAACCCATGCGGCCATGCCGGGCGGCGCGACGGCGGGAAGCGCCACAGTGCAGGCTACGCATGACGGCAGAACATTGCAAGTTATTTCTGTACGATGCAAGGTGCCCACTCCACCCGGTACGCCGTATTGACCTTGCCCCGCCGCTGCCTGTACCATTCGCCCCTGCGCCCGGCCCTGCCGGGCGTCACCCCAGCACACCCGTCACCATCACGGAGACATGATGCGCCTACTCGTTACGGGCGGTTGCGGCTTCATCGGCACCAACTTCGTCCGTCTCGTCATGGACCGCCGCCCCGACGTCACGGTGGTCAACCTCGACAAGCTGACCTACGCGGGCAACCCGCTGAACCTCGCCGACATCGAAAAAGCCCACGGCGGCGTCCGCTACTTCTTCGAGCGCGCCGACATCGCCGACGCGGCCGCCGTGCGCCGCATCCTGAAGGACCACCGCATCGACGCGGTGGTCAACTTCGCGGCGGAAACCCACGTGGACCGCTCCATAGACGACCCCTCGCCCTTCGTGCTCACCAACGTGCTGGGCGCGCAGACCCTGCTCACCGCCGCGCGCGACGCCGGGGTGGCCCGCTTCGTCCACGTTTCCACCGACGAGGTGTACGGCACCCTGGGGCCCGAGGGCCGCTTCACCGAATCCACCCCGCTGGCCCCCAACAGCCCCTACTCCGCCTCCAAGGCGGCGGGCGACCTGATGGCCCGCGCCTGGTTCGAGACCTACGGCTACCCGGTGGTGGTCACCCGCTGCTCCAACAACTACGGGCCGTACCAGTTCCCGGAAAAGCTCATTCCGCTGATGATCGGCCGGGCCGGGCGCGACGAAACCCTGCCCGTGTACGGCGACGGCCTGAACGTGCGCGACTGGATCCACGTGGA
This sequence comes from Nitratidesulfovibrio sp. D1, assembly GCF_051133415.1. Taxonomy (NCBI): domain Bacteria; kingdom Pseudomonadati; phylum Thermodesulfobacteriota; class Desulfovibrionia; order Desulfovibrionales; family Desulfovibrionaceae; genus Nitratidesulfovibrio; species Nitratidesulfovibrio sp. D1. The sequence goes on from NZ_JBPGNZ010000005.1 coordinate 182,282, forward strand.
CGACCATTGCCGCGGCGTGCTGCTGGCCCTGGAAAAGGGCCGTCCCGGCGCCGTCTACAACTTCGGCGGCGCGGCGGAGCGCCCCAACATCGAGGTGGTGCGCGCCATCCTGCGCCTGGTGGGCAAGCCGGAAAGCCTGATCCGCTACGTCACCGACCGGCCCGGCCACGACCGCCGCTACGCCATGGACTTTTCGCTGGCCGCGCGGGAACTGGGCTACGCGCCGGAATACGATTTCGAGCGCGGCCTTGCCGAAACCGTGGCCTGGTACCGGGCCAACACCCCATGGCTTGAAAGCGTGGCCTCGGGGGCGTACAGGGAGTTCATGCAACGCTGGTACGGAGAACGATTGTGAGCCCGCGCCCCAAGGCGCTGGTGCTCGGCGGCAGGACCGGGCTGCTCGGCCAGGCCCTGGTGCGCGTGCTGCGCGAATCGGGCTGGGACGCCCTGCCCACCGGGCGCGACGACGTGAACGTGCTCGATTCCGGGGCGCTGGCCTCGTTCATCGAGCGCGCCGAGCCCGCCGTGATCTTCAACACCGTGGCCTGGACCCAGGTGGACCTGGCCGAAGAGCGCGAGGAAGACGCCACCCGTCTCAACAGGCAATTGCCCACGTGCCTCGCGCGCATGGTGCGCGGCACGTCCACGCACCTCGTGCACTTCAGCACCGATTTCGTGTTCAGCGGCAGAAAGGGCGCGCCCTACACGCCGGACGACACGCCCGACCCCGCGTCCGTCTACGGGGCCACCAAACTGGCCGGGGAACAGGCCGTGCTCCAGCAGTGCCCGGACAACGCCTGCGTGGTGCGCACATCCTGGCTGTTCGGGCCGGGCCGCCGCAACTTCGTCAAGGTCATCCTGGACATCTGCCACGACAGGGGCGAAGCCCGCGTGGTGCACGACCAGATCGGCTCGCCCACCTACACCCTGGACCTGGCGGCGGGCAGCGTGAAGCTGGCCGAACTGCGGGCCACGGGCATCTTCCACCTGGCCAACGCCGGGCAGGCCAGCTGGTGCGAACTGGCGTCGGAAGCCGTGAGCCTGGCCGGGCTGCCCTGCAAGGTGCACGCGATTCCTTCGCGCGACTATCCGCAGAAGGCCCAGCGCCCGCCCTTCTCGGTGCTGGACACCTCGCGCTTCACCCAGGTTACCGGCATCGCCCCGCGCCCGTGGCCGCAGGCCCTGCGCGACTACATCTACAAGGAATGCCTGCCCGGCACGCACGACGCCTGACGCCGCGCGGGCAGACCGCACTTCGGCCAGCGGCCGCCAACGATCAGGATACCCCAGGGAATACGACATGCCGCCCGCCGAAAATCTCCGCGCCCTCGCCCGCGCCGTACAAGGCACCGTGAAGGACGCCTTCCACGTCTGGCTGACGCTGATGAAGGTGATGGTGCCCATCATCGTCGTGGTCAAGGTGCTGACCGAACTGGACTTGGTGCGCTACCTGGCCCTGCCGCTGTCGCCCGTCATGGGGCTTGTGGGCCTGCCCGCAGACCTCGGCCTGTCGTGGGCCACCAGCATGCTGGTGAACATCTACAGCGGCCTGTTCGTGTACGCCGGGTTGCTGCCGGGCATGGAACAGCTGACCGTGGCCCAGGTGACCACCTTCGCCACCATGACGCTCATCGCCCACAACGTGCTGGTGGAAGGGCGCATCGCCCAGCAGTGCGGCCTGAACATGACCACCCAGATCGGGTTGCGCTTCGGCGGGGCGCTGTTGTGCGGCATGCTCATGCGCGCCTTCTTCGACGCCACCGGCTACCTTTCCGAGCCCGCCGTCATGCTCTGGGCCCCGCGCGAGGCCCCGGCCACCCTGGTCGCCTGGGCCTGGAACGAGGCGCGCAACCTGGTCTCGGTGCTCGGCATCGTGCTGGCGCTGATGGGCCTGATGCGCGTGCTGGACGCCGTGGGCATCACCCGGCTGCTCAACGCCTGCCTGCGCCCGGCGCTGCGGCTGATGGGCATCGGCGACAACGCCGCCACCATCACCATCATCGGCCTCGGCATGGGCATCGCCTACGGCGGCGGGCTCATCGTGCACGAGGTGCAGGGCGGCAAGGTGCCCCCGCGCGACGTGTTCAGTTCGCTGTCGCTCATGGGCCTGTCGCACGCGCTCATCGAGGACACCCTGCTCATGGCCCTCATCGGCGCGCACCTGGGCGGCACCCTGTGGGCGCGGCTGGTCTTTTCCATGGTGGTGGTGATGCTGCTGATCCGGCTGTACGACCGGCTGCGGCCCACGCCCACCCCGGCCGCTCCCGCCCGGCAGGGCGCGTAGGCGCGCCTCCGCAGGCCATGTCCACGCCCGCTGCCCACCGGCCCGACGCCATCACGCCCCACGCCATCACGCCCGACGTCCACCCGGCCGACGCCGCGCCGCGCACCGTGTGGATCAACGCGGGCGAACTGTCCGGCGACATGCACGGCGGCCGCCTGCTGGAAGCCCTGCGCCGCCGCGACCCGTCCCTGCGCTGCATCGGCATGGGCGGCCCGCACCTGCGCGCGGCCGGGCAGGACGCCATCCTGCGCGTGGAAGACCTGTCGGTGATGGGCATCACCGAGGTGCTCGGCTACCTGCCGCGCATCCTCGGCATGCTGCGCCGCATCAAGGCCGAACTTGCCGCGCGCAGGCCCGACGCGGTGGTGCTCATCGACGCGCCGGAATTCAACTTCCGCATCGCCAGGGCCGCCCACGCACTGGGCATTCCGGTGCACTACTACATCAGCCCCAAGATATGGGCGTGGCGCACCGGGCGGGTGGAGTTCATCCGCCGCCACATCCGCCGGATGATCTGCATCCTGCCCTTCGAGGTGGAATTCTACCGCCGCCACGGCATGCACGTGGACTACGTGGGCAACCCGCTGCTGGACATGATGGACTGGCAACGGCTGGACGCCATCGCCCCGCTGCCCGGCCGCATCGGCCTGATGCCCGGCAGCCGCCGCAAGGAGATCGAGGCGCTGCTGCCGGAATACGGCAAGGCCGCCCGGCTGCTGCTGCAAGGCCACCCCGGCCTGTCCTTCCACTGCGTGCGCGCCCCCAACGTCACCGAGGACGCCCTGCGCGCCTTGTGGCCCGCCGACGTGCCCCTGACCGTCGAACCGCCGGACGACCGCTACGCCATCCTGCGCACCTGCCAGCTGCTGCTGGCCGCCTCGGGCACGGCCACGCTGGAAACGGCCCTGCTGGGCGTGCCCACGCTGGTGGCCTACCGGGTGTCGCCCTTCTCCTACTGGCTGGGCAAGCGGCTGGTGAAGGTCAGGTGGGTCAGCCTGCCCAACCTTGTCCTGAACCGCGAGGTGTTCCCCGAACTGTTGCAGGAGAACGCCGACGGCGCGGTGCTGGCCCGCCATGCCGCCCGCTGGCTGGACACGCCCGGCGAACTGGACCGCGTGCGCGCCGACCTGGCCGACCTGCGCCGCCGTTGCGGCCCCCCCGGCGCGGCCGACGCCGCCGCGAAGATCATTCTGGATGAAATGGAGTAGAAACAGAACCGGGGGAGGGAGGAAGGGACTTTTGCGGCAGCCGTTAGGTGAGCTTGCGAACCTTACGGATGGCGACCGCAGAGCGAAAAAGTCCCTTCCTCCCTCCCCCGGCCCCCCTCCCTCCTTCCCCAAAACTTTTCAATTGGGGCTATCCGCGCGTCCGCCCACGGGAACAATCCCCGTCCGAAACGTTACTCAGTACTTCTGGTTGCGGTGCCAGGCCCAGGCGGTCTCGATGATCTCGCGGATGTCGGTGACCCTGGGGGTCCAGCCCAGTTCCCGGCCCGCCAGCGTGCTGTCGGCCACCAGCCGGGCCGGGTCGCCTTCGCGGCGCGGCCCCACGGTGAAGGGCACCTCGCGCCCGGTCACCCGTGCCGCCGCGTCAATGACCTGCCGCACGGTGAACCCCTGCCCGTTGCCCAGGTTGCAGTGCAGCGCGACCTTCTCACCTGGTTCCGCCGTCAGCCCGTCCTTCAGGGCCGCCGCGCCCGCCGGGGACGCCAGCAGCCTGTCCAGCGCGGCCAGGTGGGCGTCGCACAGGTCGTTGACGTGGATGTAGTCGCGCACGCAGGTGCCGTCCGGGGTGTCGTAGTCGGCCCCGAACACGGTGAGCGCCGGGCCGGTGCCCAGCACCGCGCGCAGGATGTTGGGGATGAGGTGCGTTTCCGGCGAATGCGATTCGCCGATACCGCCCGCCCGGTCCGCCCCGGCGGCGTTGAAATAGCGCAGCGCCACCGAGCGCAGCCCGTAGGCCGTGGCGTGGTCGGCCAGCATGCGTTCCACCATCAGCTTGGACGCGCCGTAGGGGTTCACCGGGGCCAGCGGATGCGTCTCGGCGATGCGCTCGGTGACCGGGGTGCCGTACACCGCCGCCGTGGACGAGAACACCAGCCGCAGCACGCCCGCCTCGCGCATGGCGTCCAGCAGGTTCAGGGTGCCGGCGACGTTGTTGGCGTAGTACGGCGCGGGGTCGCGCACCGATTCGCCCACCAGGCTGCGGGCCGAGAAATGCATCACCGCGTCGAAGCTGTGTTCCGCGAACACCCGGCGCAGGGCCTGGAGGTCCAACAGGTCGCCGCGCACCAGGTCGCAGTCCGGGGCGGCGGCGTCCACGGCGTCGGCGTGGCCGGTGGAAAGGTTGTCGAAGATCACGGGCGTGCAGCCGCGCGCCACCAGCGCCCGCACCATGTGCGAGCCGATGTAGCCCGCACCGCCGCAGACCAGCACGTTGCAGATGGGTGTTTCGCCCATGGGTCCTCCTGGAGCGCCCCGGAAGGCGGCTCCGTGGCCGGAACGGGGCATCCTTGCCCCATGCCGCCGTTTTCTCTATTCTTGTCCCGATGCCGACGCACCGGCCACGCGCGCGGAACATGCCGGAACATGCCGGAAAGGCGGCGCGCACGCGACGCATGCCGGGGGCGCAACGCCCGCGCAACATGCCGTCAGCCAAGGAGAACCTAACACATGCGGCAACGGATGCAACCACACGGCGCCATCTTTCCGCCATGCCGCGCGCTGGCCGGGCTTGCCCTGGCCTGCCTGGCGGCGCTGCTGTTCCTGTCGGCGTCCGCCCCGGCCACGGCCGGTCCGCGCACCGACGACGACCTGAAACAACTGGCCGGCCAGTTGCTGGAAACCGGGGTCAAGCCCGACGCCATCCCCGCCCTGTACCGTCCGGAATACACCACCACCATCAGCGCGGCCCTCAACCTGGAAGACCCGGAACCGGTCTTCGTGGTGAACCTGCCCGACGGCCCGCGCATCTACCCCCAGCGCATCATGGTCTGGCACGAGGCGGTCAACGAGGTGGTGGGCGACGCCACCTACTGCATCACCTACAGCCCGCTGACCGGGGTGGTGGCCGCCTACAGGGGGCAGGCCGGAAAGTTCATGACCACCTTCGGCGTGGACGGCCGCCTGCTGCACAACAACACCGTGCTGTTCGACAGGGCCACCGGCAGCCTGTGGTCGCAGCTGCTGGGCATTTCCATCGACGGCCCCCTGCGCGGCAAGGTGCTGCAACGCGTCCCCGCGTGGTGGACCACCTGGGGCATGGCGCGCGCCGCCCTGCCCGACGCCAGGGTGCTGGCCACCCCCACCGGCATCCGCCGCTCGTACGGCAAGGACCCCTACGGCTCGTACCTGCTGCCCGGCACCTACTACGAGGACGAGCGCATCCTGCACCCCGTGCCCAGGCCGGACCGCCGCATGAAGCCCAAGACGCGCATCCTCGGCGTGGACATGCAGGGCCAGCAGGTGGCCATCGACACCGCCGCCGTGCGCAAGGACGGCATCGCCAACATCGAGCAGGGGCCCACCCCGCTGCTGGCCGTGGTGGACCGGCGGCTGGACGTGATCCGGGTGTACGACCGCATGGTGTGGGGCAAGCCCGCCACCTTCGCGTTCAGGAAGGGCAGCCCCAACCGCCTGGTGGACGCCGAAAGCGGCAGCGAATGGTCCATGGACGGCAAGGCCGAGTCCGGCCCCATGAAAGGCGCGGTGCTGAACGAGGTGGTGGCCGTGAACGCCATGTGGTTCGCCTGGTCCGCCTTCCACCCCGCCACCATCATCGTGCCGGGCGCGGATGCGTGGCCCGCGCCGCCCAAGCCCCGGCTGGACATGCCGGGGCTGGCCCCGTTCCAATGAGCGCGCCCGGCTCGCTGCACTGCGCGGGCGTGGCCGTGCGCGCCGTGGTGTTCGACTTCGACGGCACCCTGGCCGTGCCCACGCTGGACTTCGGCGTCATGCGCCGCGCCGTGGCCGAGGCCATGCGGACGCATCTGGAGCCGCCGCAGCGCCCAAGCCCGCCGGACCTGCCGGTGATGGACCTTCCGGTAATGGACCTTCCGGTAATGGAGTGGATCGGCCACGTGACGGCCCTGCTGGAACTCCACGGCCGCCGCGCCGACGCCGCAGCCCTGCACGCCGACGCCCACGCCGCCATCCGCCGCGTGGAGGTGGAGGCCGCCGCGCGGGGCAGCCTGTTCCCGTTCACCCGCCCCATGCTGGCCGCGCTGGCCGCCATGGGCGTGCCCGTGGCCATCGTGACCCGCAACTGCCCCGAGGCGGTGCGGGCCGTGTTCCCCGACGTGGACGCGCTGTGCCCCTGCCTGCTCACCCGTGACGACGTGCCCAGCGTCAAGCCCGACCCGGACCACCTGCTGCGCGCGCTGGGCGTGCTGGGCCGCGCGCCCGGCGAAGCCCTGATGGTGGGCGACCACCCCATGGACATCGTGACCGGGCACCGCGCGGGCACCCTGACCGCCGGGGTTGCCAGCGGCGAAAGCCCGGCCCGGGCGCTGCGCGACGCCGGGGCGCACGTGGTGGCCGCGGACTGCCGGGAACTGATGGCCGGACTGGGGCTGGCGGGGGCGGGGCTGGCGGCAGCGAAGCCGGGCGGACAGGAATAGGGGATACGGCCATCGGGCCGTGCTGCCGGGCCGCGCCCCGTCATCCGCAACCTTGCCTCACCTCGTTGCGCTGGCCCGCGGGGCGGCCTAAGATGGAACATCCGGCCCCGGCCGCAACGATCCGCAGGAGACCATGCCATGACCGTCACGTCCTCCGGCATTCCCGCCACCCGCGCCGCGCTTCCGAAAACCGCCGTCCTTGCGCTGCTGCTCCTTGCCGCCCTGTGCGCCGCCTGCGCCGGGCGGGCCTGTCCCCCGCGCGAAAGCTGCACCAAGCCGGTGTTCGAGCGGGTGCAGAACAAGGCCGTCAGCGCCGGGCAGCAAGCAGTGGTGCAGGGTCTGCTGGGCGTGCTGACCGGCACGGCCACGGGGCCGAAATTCACCGGCGAGGGGGTGCGTTTGGACATGTACCGCGCCTTCGACGACGCCTTCACCGAAGAGGGCTACTCCCTCGACGCCACCCTGCGCGAATTCCTGGGCAAGCACGAGGACACCGCCTACTACCGCGACGCCCTGACCTCCGGACTGGTGCCGCTGCTGGCGACGCCGCTGTCCATCCTGCGCGTGGCCGACGCCCGCCAGCGCCTGCTGGCCGAGGGCCGGGTGACCCAGCCGACGCTGGACCTGGTGGCCGCCGTGCCCGCCTCCGCCACCGGCGAAGGCGCGGCGAAACAATGAAGACGGGCTGACGTCACGCAGTCCGGCTGTTCCGCTCCGCCAGCAGCAGCGCCCCGGCCCCTCCAAACAACCGCTCCCGCCGGATGACCGTCAGCCCGGCCCGGTGCGCCAGCCCTTCCACGCCCCCACGGGCCATGAACCCCCGGAAGTTGCGGTAGTGCTCCGCCCCGGCCAGCCGTTCCGGCAGGTGCACGAACAGGGCGGCGGGCAGGTCCAGATTGCGCTCCGCCAGGCGATAGTCTGCCAACAGCACGCGCGGGGCCACGCGCAGGGCTTCGACCAGGGCCGCGTTGCCGGTGGCCTCCGGCATTTCGTGCAGGGCCAGCGACAGCACCACCGCGTCGAAGCTGCCGTCCGCGAAGGGCAGCACGCGCGCGTCGGCGCGCAGCAGGGGAAGAGACCGGGGGAACGCCGCCGGGGGAATGCCGTTCCCGCCGCGCGCCCCGGCCCTCTCGCACGGCCGGGCCACGCACGTGGCGGCCCGCGCCGCGCCCAGCATGGCCGGGGAAAGGTCCGCGCCCACGCAGGCCACGCCCGCGCCGCGCAGCACAGCGCACTGCCGCCCGGTGCCGCAGCAGGCGTCCAGCACCCGCAGCAGCCCTTCGGCGCGGCAGACATGGGCGACGGTCCGGCGCACCCCGTCCAGCACGGGGTTCAGCAGCAGGTCGTACCATTCCGCGATGCGGGCGTAGGGGTCGGCAGTCATGGGGGTTCCGAAGGGTTCGGGGAGAGGGGAACACGCGCCGGGCCGCCCGTAGAGCTACGGGGCCACGGGCTCCGGCGTTTCCGGATCATCGGCCGCCATGCCAGGGCGGCAGTCCGCCGCGTCCCGGTCGTCGCGCAGGGCGGCCAGCACCCGGCAGCGCAGTTCGGCCATTTCCGGCACTTCGTCCGGCGAAGGGAGCCACGCCAGCAACCGCTCCACCCGGCCGGATTCGCGCAGCAACCGGCGCGAGGCGGCAAAGCCCAGGTCGAAGCTCCAGCCGCACAGCAGGATGCGGAAATCGTTCATGCAGCGCATGTCCGCGTAGCTGGCAAGGCGTCCCGAGCGCACCGCGTCCAGCACGGCGGGGGTCCAGGCCCCTTCCGTTTCCGGCAGGTGCAGCACCACCACTTCGTCGCGGGGGCCGCCGGGCTGCATATGCGCGGCCAGCACCCGGAAGATGTCCAGTTTGTCGGCGTCGCGCACCACCCGGGTCACCTGCCGGACACGCGGCGAAACCCCGGCCGGAATGGCGAAACGGTTGTGCAACACCACGGCGCAGGCGGCCAGGCGGCGCACGGCCGGGGACTCGTCGGCCAGGGGGCGTTCCTCGTTCAGCACCCGGCCGCCCAGCAGGCCGTGGTTGGCCGAGCGCGCGTCGCTGAAGGTGCGCCAGCGCCGGTACTGCGGAAACCGCCCGATGTCGTGGTACAGCGCGCCCAGCAGCGCCGCGCGGGCGCTGACCATGTCCATGACGCCTTCCGCTACGGCCTCGTCCACGATGGTCCGGGCGCCCGCCAGCACCAGCAGGGAATGCTCGCGCTTGAGTTCGATGTGCGCGTCGTGCTCGGCGTCGCCGGTCAGGAAGCGGTTCACGTACTGGCCGAACCACGCCTCGTGCCGGGAAATGTCGCATGCGGCGTCCATGCTCACCGCCGGTCCCCGTCGGCAGGTGCGGTTGCCCCGGCGTCCGCCCCGTCCGGCCTGTCCGCCCCGTTCGCTCTGTCCGTATCGACGGCCTGTGCCGACAACTCTTCGACGCGCCGGGCTTCCTCGCGCCGGGCCTCGTCGTTCCAGCGGTCCCAGGTCGGGTCGCGGAATATCCCCTTCGGCCCGTACAGAAAGCGCAGGAACCAGATGATGGCCCCGAAAAAGCCGATGATCAGGACGTACTGCCCCGCCTTGTCCAGAAACAGCGCCCCCAGCCCGCCGTCCGCCGCTGCGGTGGCCGCTGTGGCCGCATGGGCCATGGTCACGTCGAACACGCCAACCTCCTGCGCCGCCCGCTGGCTGCGGCGGCAGCCGTGGTTGTACGCATTCCCTTCCGGCCGGGCAAGCCGCGCCGCGACGGCGGCATCCACATCCCCGCCACTTGCGGCGCGGCCGTTCCCTCGCCCGCACGTCCGGTCCCTCCATTCCGGCGTTGTGGGCGTGCCCCCCTTCTGCTAGGGTGTGTCATCCCCGTCACGGCACCGCCGCCGTCCCTTTCCTCTGAAACGGACGCGGCAACCATCCGTATTCACACGCGAACAGACAGACGGTCAGCCACCGCGCCCACGCGGCCCGGCCTGCGCCGCCCTTGTCGGGAACACGCCCAACCTCCATGTCCGATTTCGTCCATCTGCACTGCCATACCGAATACAGCCTGCTCGACGGGGCCATCCGCCTGAAGGACCTCTGCGCCAAGGCGGTGGACTTCGGCATGCCCGCCGCCGCCATCACCGACCACGGCAACCTCTACGGCGCGGTCTACTTCTACAATACCTGCAAGCAGTTCGGCATAAAGCCGGTCATCGGCTGCGAGGTCTACGTGGCGCACGACCACACGGACAAGACCTCGGAGCTGGCCCGGGTGCGCAACCATCTGGTGCTGCTGGCGCGCACCACCGAAGGCTACCACAACCTGGTCAAGCTGGTGACCCACGGCTTCCTGCACGGCTTCCACTACAAGCCGCGCGTGGACATGGACCTGCTGCGCCAGTATTCGGGCGGCATCACCGCCCTGTCCGCCTGCCTTGCCGGGCAGGTGCCGCGCGCGCTGTTGCGGGGCACCATGGACGACGCCATCCGCATCGCCCGCGAGTACGAGTCCATCTACCCCGGCCACTACTACCTGGAATTGCAGTCCAACGGCCTGAAGGAACAGGACGAGCTGAACGAAAAGCTGCTGGAGCTCGCCCACCACACCGGGCTGCCCCTTGTCGCCACCAACGACTGCCACTACCTGGAAGCCGGCGACGTGGAAGCCCACGACGTGCTGCTGTGCATCCAGACCCAGGCCAAGGTCGACGACGAGCGCCGGATGCGCTTCGAGACCAAGGAACTGTACTACAAGTCGCCCGACGAAATGGCGAAGGCGTTCGCCCACGTGCCCGAGGCCGTGGCCAACTCCGGGCGCATCGCCGCCGAGTGCGAACTGAAGTTCGAGTTCGGCAAGTACGTCTTTCCCGTGTACGCCCTGCCCGAGGGCATGACCCTGGAGGACGAGTTCCGCCGCCTCTCGCGCGAAGGGCTGAAGCGCCGCCTGGAACGCCACCCCAACCGCGACACCATCGACCACGACCTGTACTGGAAGCGCCTGGAACTGGAACTGGACGTCATCGGCCAGATGGACTTTCCGGGCTACTTCCTCATCGTGCAGGACTTCATCAACTGGGCCAAGGACAACGGCATTCCCGTGGGTCCGGGGCGCGGGTCCGCCGCCGGTTCGCTGGTGGCGTGGTCGCTGCGCATCACCAACCTCGACCCCATTCCGTACAACCTGCTGTTCGAGCGCTTCCTGAACATCGAGCGCGTGTCCATGCCGGATATCGACGTGGACTTCTGCGAACGCCGCCGCGGCGAAGTCATCCGGTACGTGGGCGAGAAGTACGGCGAGGACATGGTGGCCCAGATCACCACCTTCGGGAAGATGAAGGCCAAGGCCGTGGTGCGCGACGTGGGCCGCGCCCTGGGCATGACCTTTGCCGAGACCGACCGCATCGCCAAGCTGGTGCCCGAAGACCTAAAGATGACGGTCAAGAAGGCCATCGACGCCGAGCCGGACCTGGCCGCGCTGTACAAGACCGACCCGCAGATCCGCAAGCTGCTGGACGTTTCCATGCGGCTGGAAGGGCTGTCGCGCCACGCCTCCACCCACGCGGCGGGGGTGGTGGTTTCCGACAAACCCATGCGGGAATACCTGCCGCTGTACCGGGGAAAGAAGGGTGAAATAGTCACCCAGTTCGACATGAAGATGGTCGAGAAGGTCGGGCTGGTGAAGTTCGACTTCCTGGGCCTGCGCACCATGACCCTGGTGCAGGATTCGCTGGACGAGATTGCCCGGCAGGGCAAGACCCCGCCCGACCTGGACAACCTGGCCCTGGACGACGCCGAGACCTACGAACTGTACTCGCGCGGCGACACCGACGGCATCTTCCAGGTGGAAAGCTCGGGCATGCGCCAGTACCTGCGCATGCTCAAGCCATCCTGCTTCGACGACGTCATCGCCATGCTGGCCCTGTACCGGCCCGGCCCGCTGGGCTCGGGCATGGTGGACGAATTCATCAAGCGCAAGCACGGCGAACTGCCGGTCACCTATCCGCTGCCCCAGTTGGAAGACTGCCTGCGCGACACCTACGGCGTCATCGTGTACCAGGAACAGGTGATGCAGATCGCCCAGATCGCGGCGGGCTACACCCTGGGCGGCGCGGACCTCTTGCGCCGCGCCATGGGCAAGAAGAACGCCGACGAAATGGCCCAGCAACGCGTCATGTTCGTGGAGGGCGCGCAGAAGAACGGCGTGCCCAAGGCCAAGGCCGACGAAATCTTCGACCTGATGGAAAAGTTCGCGGAGTACGGCTTCAACAAGTCGCACAGCGCCGCCTATGCGCTGATCTCGTACTACACCGCGTTCCTGAAGGTGCACTTTCCCACGGAATTCATGGCCGCCCTGCTCACGTCGGAAATGGGCAACCAGGACAAGCTGCTGAAATACGTGGCCGCGTGCAAGGACATGGGCATCGCTGTCCTGCAACCCAACGTGCAGGCCAGCCGCCGCGAGTTCACCGTGCACGAGGGGGCCATCGTCTTCGGCCTTGGCGGCATCAAGAACGTGGGCGACGAAGCCATCCGCGAAATCGTGGACGCCCGCGAACAGGGCGGGGTGTTCGCATCGCTGCTGGACCTGTGCGTGCGTGTGAACCTGCGCAAGGTGACCAAGCGCGTGCTGGAAAGCCTGATCAAGGGCGGTGCGTGCGATTGCCTTGGCTGCACCCGCGCGGGCATGCTGGCCGCCCTGGACAACGTGGTCAGCAAGGCCCAGAAACGGTTGAAGGACAAGGAATCCAACCAGGTATCGCTGTTCACCATGGTGCCGGAAGAGCCCGCCGTGTGCCCCGGCATCGGCTTCGACTGCGAAGAGCAGCAGGCCCAGGAATGGGACGACGACCAGAAGCTGCGCTTCGAGAAGGAAGCCCTGGGCTTCTTCCTGACCAGCCACCCGCTCCAGCCCTACCGCAAGGAACTGTTCCGCCTGCGCCTGACCCCGCTGGACGAGACGCGCGACATGGCCCCCGGCATGTCGCTGAAGACCGCCGTGCTGGTCACCGGCATCAAGGAACACATGACCAAGAAGGGCGCGCGCATGGCCTTCCTGCAGGTGGAAGACCTGACCGCCTCGGGCGAGTGCGTGTTCTTTCCCGAAGCCTACGCCGAGTTCCGCGAACTGCTGAAATCGGACCAGCCGCTGCTGCTGGAGGCTACCATCAGCAAGCAGCAGAACGACGACGGCGGCAGGAACGGCGGCGGGGGCGGCGACGGCATGTCCGGCATGCCTGACGAGGACGACGACACCCCGCGCGAAATCAAGCTGATGGGCGAAAAAGTCATGCCGCTGGCCCGCGCCTGCGGCGCCAGCGACCAGCCCGTGACCATCGACATGCCCCTGCCCCGCGTGGAGCCCGCCAGTCTGGCCGCCCTGCGCGCCATCCTGGAACGGCATCGCGGCCCGGTGCCGGTCAACGTGCGCCTGGTGGTGGACGAGGCCGAATGCCTGCTCCAGTTCGGTCCGCAGTGGATGGTGCAGCCCGGCCCGGCGTTCGAGACCGACATCGCCCACTGGACCGAAGGCCCCGAGTAGGGGCTGTTCTAAATTGTCCTTTCGCCCGTTGGCTTCGTCAAACTTCGCTTGCCATGGCGTTGCTGTCCACATCCGTAAGGCTCGAAGACTCGCCAACGGCTGTGGCTCGGTCGAATACGAGAAGAGTACGCTCTGCGGTCGCCATCCGTAATGCTCGAAGACTCGCATAACGGCTGCCGCACTCCCTCATGGCAGGCTCGTTTTCCTCGCCACCGAACGAAATGCCTAAGTTAGAAACAGCCCCTGCAAGAATCCGTGCCTTGCGTTTTCCCTGGCCTCACCGCCTTGCGGGGCTTGCCCCAGGAGACACACCGTGAAGAAATCCATCTGGCGGCTGACCGTGCGCTCGGAATTCTGCGCCTCGCACGCGCTGCGCCATTACGAAGGCAAATGCGAATCCATGCACGGCCACAACTTCGCCGTGGAAATGGTGGCCGAGGGCGACCGCCTGACCGGCGACACCGAGATCGTGCTGGACTTCAAGGTGCTGAAGCGCGAACTGAACGCGGTGCTCGACACCCTGGACCACAAGAACCTCAACGAGGTGGCCCCGTTCGATACCGTGAACCCCTCGTCGGAGAACCTTGCGCGGCACATCTGGCAGCAGCTGGCCCCGCGCCTTGGGCCGCACGGGGTGCGGCTGCACGCCGTCACCGTGTCGGAAAAGGCCGCCCAGTCGGCCACCTACATGGAAATCGAGGAATAGCCCCCCGGCACGGCGCGCCGCCCCGTGCGCTTGCCGGTGCGCACCGGATATCCTGAACCGGAAACGACCATGTTCGACGCCTTCGATTTTCGCACCGCCTTCGAAATCGCCCTGCCGCTGTTCCTGATCATGGACCCGGTGGGCAACGCCGCCATGTGCATCGGCATGCTGCGCGAACACAGCGAGGCGCGGCAGCGCGCCATCCTGCGGCGCGAACTGCTGTTCGCGCTCGGCATCATCCTGGGCTTCCATGCGCTTGGCGACGCGCTGCTCGGCATGCTGGAGATAGAACAGTCCACCCTGCGCCTGTCCGGCGGGCTCATCCTGTTCATCATCGCCATGAAGATGGTCTTTCCCCCGCAGGAGGGAGACACCGAAGCCGTGGCCCACGACCCGTTCATCGTGCCCATCGCCGTGCCGCTCATCGCCGGGCCGTCGCTGCTGGCGGCGGTGATGGTCTTCGCGCGGCAGGCCCAGGGCGGCATGATGGCCCAGGTCAACGTGCTGGCGGGGGTCATGATGGCCTGGGCGGGCACCGCCGCCATCATGGCCTTCACGCCCGACATCGCGCGCCTGCTGGGGGCACGCACCATGCGGGCCATGGAACGGCTGATGGGCCTTGTGCTCATCCTGATGGCGGTGCAGATGCTGGAGAACGGGATACGGCTGTTCGTAACGTCATTGTAACGCCATTACAAACTCGCCGTAGTACTTTCGCCTTCCTGCATGTGGCGCACCCTGCTCACGAGTGCGCCACTTCTGCTTTCCCCCATATCCCAGGTAGTACCCGCATTTCTTGACACACCGCACGACATGAGCCTACATCTTGTACAAGATGGAAATATTGCATCGTAGGGAGGAATCATGAACGCGAAAAGCGTCGCTCCGGTGTTCATCATCTCGGTCATGCTGGCCGTCATTATGGCCTTCGCCACCATCATATACTACGTGACGAGTTCCTCGTACCGCATGTCGCTGGAGCTTGAACAGCACGCCATGGAGCAGGCCGGAAACAGCGCGCGCGATGCGCTTTCGCTGTACGTGCAGAACTTCACCGGCACCATCAACCAGCTCTCCAAACAGCGCCTGGTGCTGGAAGCGCTGACCGGCGACGCCGCCATCGCCCAGAACAGGCTGAAGGACGTGGTGCGCGGCGACAGCAACATCTGGTCGGTCATCGTGTTCGACGACCAGGGCATCGTCCGCGCGGGCATCAATGCCGACATGGAAGACCTGACCGGCGGCAAGCGCGGCGACCGCGACTACTTCAAGGCGGTCATGGCCGGGCAGGACACCTTCATCGGCAAGTCCATCATCACCGCCAAGTCCGGCGGCGGCAACATGTTCATCTTCGTGGCGGTGAAGGCCATCCGTGACGCGAGCGGCAAGGTCATCGGCGGGGTGGGCATCTTCCCCCGCTGGGAAAACTTCACCTCCGTCTTCGTCAGCGGGCTGCGCTTCGGCCAGCGCGGCTACGGCTTCATGCTGGACGGCAGCGGCCACATCATCGCCCACCCCGACAAGGAGATGATGCTCAAGGACCTGACCGAACACGAATTCGTGCGCACCGCCCTGTCCATGAAGAACGGCAACGCCTTCTACGACTGGCAGGGCGAACGCAAGTACCTGACCGTCACCACCGAGCCGACAACCGGCTGGCTGGTGTGCATGAGCGCCTACACCGACGAACTGGCGGGCACGGCCATCGCCCAGCGCAACACCCTGCTGGGCATCGGCGCGGCGGCGCTGCTGGTGCTGGCGGGCGTGATCTCGCTGCTGGTGCGGCGGCTGGTGGCCCGCCCCGTGGCCGACATGGAAGCCTACACCCGCGCCGTGGCGGGCGGCGACCTGAAGGCCGTGCTGCACGACGGCTTCAAGTACGAATTCCGCAGCCTGGGCCACAACGTGCGCACCATGGTGGGCGAACTCAAGAACAAGCTGGGCTTCGCCCAGGGGCTGCTGGACGGCATCACCCTGCCCTGCGTGGTGGCCGGGCCGGACCAGCGGGTGCTGTTCGTCAACCGCGCCACCCTCGACTACATGCAGATCGAGGGCGACCCGCAATCCTTCACGGGCGCGCCGGTGGGGCGCATCTTCCACGCCGACGACAACCACTCCACGGTCATCGGCACCTGCATGACCGAGCGCCGCGCCCATCGCGGCGTGCAACTGGAACTGGCGGGGCGCAAGGGCGCCAGGCTGTTCGCCAGCGTGGACGCCGCGCCCATGTACGACCTGGACGGCGCGCTCATCGCCGGGTTCGCCCTGGTTTCGGACCAGACGGACATCAAGACCCAGCACGCCCGCATCGAGGAGCAGAACGAGCGCATCGCCCGCGCGGCGGTGAAGGCCGACGAGGTGGCCAACATGCTGGCTTCGGCCTCCGAACAGCTGGCCGCGCAGATCGAGCAGTCCGCGCGAGGCAGCGACGAGCAGCGCGGCCGCACGGCCGAGGCGGCCGCCGCCGTGGAGGAAATGAACGCCGCCGCCATGAGCGTGGCGCGCAACGCCGCGGAAACCGCCGAACTGGCCGATTCCGCCCGGTCGCAGGCCCAGGAGGGCGCGCGGCTGGTGGGCACGGTGGTGGACACCATCAACGCCGTCAACGAGCGGGCCGAAAGCCTCAAGGCCGACATGACCGAACTGGGCAGGCAGGCCGACGGCATCGGCCAGATCATGAACGTCATCGCCGACATCGCCGATCAGACCAACCTGCTGGCCCTGAACGCGGCCATTGAGGCGGCCCGCGCCGGTGACGCCGGGCGCGGCTTCGCCGTGGTGGCCGACGAGGTGCGCAAGCTGGCCGAAAAGACCATGACCGCCACCAACGAGGTGGGCAACTACATCCGCTCGGTGCAGCAAAGCGCGCGGGCCAACATCCAGGGCACCGAGGACACCACCGCCGCCATCGTGGACTGCACGCGCACCGCCAATCTTTCCGGCGATTCGCTGCGCAGCATCGTGGGCCTGGTGGAACGCACCTCTGACAACGTGCGGGCCATCGCGGCGGCCAGCGAGCAGCAGTCCGCCGCCAGCGAAGAGATCGGGCGCGGCACCGAGGACATCAACCGCATCGCCTCGGAAACGGCGGAGGCCATGGGCCAGTCCTCGCAGGCCGTGACCGAACTGGCCCGGCTGGCCGTGGAACTGAAGAACATCATCACCGACATGCGGGCGTAGCGGGCGACGGCGGTCTTGCGGCGGAACATCCGGTTCCGCCGCAACCGGACGAAAAGACGAGCGGCGGCGGGAGACACCTCCCGCCGCCGCATTCATTTCGTATGCCCCGCCCCCCACCTGTGGGGCACGGCCCAAGGGCTGTTTCCAAATTAGGATTTTCGTTCGTCGGCAAGGAAAACGAGCCTGCCATGAGGGAGCATACTCTTCTCGTATTCGACCGATATGGCAGGCGAAGTTTGACGAAGCCAACGGGCGAAAGGACAATTTGGAAACGGCCCCTACTCCAGCCCCAGCATGTCCCGCAGGGTTTCTTCAATCCCGTCCACGCACAAGCCGAGCTTGGCCCGCAGTTCCTTCTGGCTGCCATGCTCCACGAAGTGGTCGGGCACGCCCAGCCTGCGGATGGCCTGCCCGCGCAACGCCCCCCGGTCGGCCAGACATTCCAGCACGGCGGAGGTGAAGCCGCCCGCCAGGGCGTTCTCCTCGATGAGCAGCAGCGCGTCGTGGGTGGCGGCCAGTTCCAGCAGTTGGTCCGCAGGAAGGGGTTTGGCCCACACCGCATCGAACACGGTGACCTGGCGGCCGGACTCTTCCCCCACCCGCTCCGCCGCCTCCAGCGCCGGGGCCACCCGGCTGCCGCAGGCGATGACGGCAAGCCCTTCGCCCTCCTTCAGCACCTCGCCCCGGCCAAGGGGCAACACCTCTCCGCGCGGGGGCAGAGCGACCCCCGTGCCCACGCCGCGCGGATAGCGCACGGCCACCGGCCCATCCAAGGCCAGGGCGGTGCGCATGGCGTGGCGCAGTTGCGCCTCGTCGCGCGGGGCCAGGATGTGCATGTTGGGGATGTGCCTCAGGTAGGACAGGTCGAACACCCCGTGGTGGGTGGGGCCGTCCTCGCCCACCAGCCCGGCGCGGTCCACGCAGAAGACCACCGGCAGGTTCTGGATGCACACGTCGTGCACCACCTGGTCGTACGAGCGTTGCAGGAAGGTGGAATAGATGGCCACGAACGGCCGCAGCCCCTGCGTGGCCAGCCCTGCGGCAAAGGTCACCGCGTGCTGCTCGCAGATGCCCACGTCCACGAACCGCTCGGGGTGGCGCGTACAGAAACAGCTGGTGCCGGTGCCCTCGGGCATGGCGGCGGTGATGGCCATGACCCGCGCGTCCTCGTCGGCCAGCATGCACAGGGTTTCTCCGAACACGTCGGTGAAGCTGGGCAGCGCCGGGGCGTCGGCCAGCTTGGCGGCCTTGCCCGTTTCCGGCTCGAAGCGGCCCACCCCGTGGAAGTGGGTGGGGTTGGTCTCCGCCGGGGCGTAGCCCTTGCCCTTGCGGGTCAGCACGTGCAGCAGCACCGGCTCGTCCAGGGTGCGGGCCATGTCGAAGGTGCGGGTCAGCGCCTTGACGTCATGTCCGTTCACCGGGCCGATGTAGTTGAACCCGAACGCCTCGAACAGCATGCCCGGCGTGAAGAAGCCCTTCAGGCTGTGCTCGCTGCGCTTGGCGTAGGCCAGCATGTCCTCGCCGATGCCGGGGATGGAACGCATGAAGGTTTCCATGTCCTTCTTCATGCGGCGCACCCAGCGCTTGGACAGGTTGCGGCTGAGGAACAGCGACAGCGCCCCCACGTTCTTGGAGATGGACATCTCGTTGTCGTTCAGCACGACGATGAGCTTGCGGTCCATGGCCCCGGCCTGGTTCAAGCCTTCGAAGGCCAGTCCCGCCGTCATGGAGCCGTCGCCGATGACGGCCACCACGTCGTGCTTTTCCCCGGCCAGATCGCGGGCCATGGCCATGCCCAGCGCGGCGGAGATGGACGTGGAGGAATGCCCCACCCCGAAGTGGTCGTAGGGACTTTCCGCCATCTTGGGAAAGCCGCTGACGCCCCCCATGCGCCGCAGGGTATGGAAATCGCCCGCCCGGCCCGTCAGCAGCTTCCAGGCGTAGGCTTGGTGCCCCACGTCCCAGATGACCTTGTCGCGGTCGGCGTCGAACGAGGTCAGCAGGGCGATGGTCAGTTCCACCACCCCCAGCGAGGGCGCAAGGTGTCCGCCGTTGCGGGATACGGTGGCGATGATGCGCTGGCGCAGTTCGTCGGCCAGTTGCTGCACCTTTTCGGGCCCCAGTCCGGCCACGTCGCGCGGGCTGGCGATGGAATCCAGAAGGGGCGTGCCAACAAGCTGCCCTTGGAGAGAAAGCGAGGGCGGTAGCTGCTCGGTCATGCGTGGGTATCCGTTATCGGGCCGCGCGGGGCGCGTCCGGTGATGCTGTGCGTTGCGGGCGGACGCTAGGAGGCGCGGTCCACGATGTAGCTGGCCAGGCTGCGCAGGAAATCGGCGTCCGGCCCACGGAAGGGGGCCAACCGCTCGATGGCGGCGTCGGCCCGTTCGCGGGCCAGGGCGCGGCTGCGCTCGATGCCCAGCAGCGAAGGATAGGTGGTCTTGCCCTGCTCCGCGTCGCTGCCCACGGGCTTGCCGATTTCCGCCTCGTCGCCCACCTCGTCGAGGATGTCGTCCACGATCTGGAAGGCCGCGCCGATGTGCGCGCCGTAGTCGGCGATGCGGGCCTGGGCGTCAGCGTCGGCGCCCGCCAGCAGCGCCCCGGACAGGCACGAGGCGCGCAGCAGCGCCCCGGTCTTCATGGCGTGCATGGCGGCCATTTCCTCCAGGGTCACGCCCGCGCGGCCGGTGTATTCCATGTCCAGCGCCTGCCCGCCCACCATGCCGGGGGCTCCGGCGGCGCGGGCCACCACGCGCAGGGCGGCCAGCACGTTGGCGGCGGGGATGGCGGAGGCATTGCCGCCGCCCTCGTCACCGGCATTCGTCCCGACTCCCGCCATGAAATCGAAGGCGTCGGTGAGCAGGCCGTCACCGGCCAGGATGGCCGTGGCCTCGTCGAACATCTTGTGGTTCGAGGGCTTGCCGCGCCGCAGGTCGTCGTCGTCCATGGCGGGCAGGTCGTCGTGGATGAGCGAATAGGTGTGGATCATCTCGATGGCGGCGGCAAAGGGCATCACCCGGTGCGCGGGCAGGCCGAACAGCGCGGCGGCGGTCAGGCACAGCACCGGGCGTACCCGCTTGCCGCCCGCGTTCAGGCTGTATTCCATGGCCGCGCGCAACCGCGCGGGAATGCCCCTGTCGGCCAGACACGCGGCCAAGTGGCGTTCCACCCCGGCGGCCTCGTCGCGCAGACGGGCCTTGATCTCACTCGGCGTCAGCATCGTCCCCCACCCCTTCCATCCCTTGAAAATCGGACAGGCCGCCTTCGGTGAACAGGCGTATCTCGTTGCGGGCCGTGCGCAGCCGTTCGCGGCAGGCGCGGGACAGGCCCAGCCCTTCCTTGTACAGGGCCACGCCGCGCTCCAGCGGCAGGTCGCCCGCTTCCAGCGCGGCCACCACTTCCTGCAGGCGGGCCATGGCGGCCTCGTAGTCCACCTGTTCCCCGAGTTCCTTGACGCTGCCGGGGGCGTCGCCCCCCGCATTCTTCCGTGCGCGCGCGGCCATGCGTTACTCCCGTGTGGTCGCACCCGTGCTGCCGGGCGCGTTTTCCAGCAATACCTGAGGGTCCACCATGTCGCCAAGCACCGCCATGCCGAAATGCAGGTGCGGCCCGGTGACCCGGCCCGTGCTGCCCACCCGGCCGATGACCTGGCCCCGCGCCACCATCTGGCCGGGGGCCACGTCCATGGCCGAAAGATGGAAATACATGCTCACCACGCCCATGCCGTGGTCGATGTACACGGAATTGCCCGCGAAATAATGATTCTCGGCCAGCACCACCCGCCCGGACGCGCAGGCCGCCACCGGCTCGCCCGCCGCGCCGCGCAGGTCCAGCCCGCGATGCGGCGCGCGCGGTTCGCCGTTGAACACCCGGCGCAGGCCGAACAGGCTGGATACCTCGCCCGGCACGGGCCGAGCCATGGGCAGCGCCCACAACCGTTCCGGGGTGCGCAGGGCCAGGGCGGCCTTCACCCGGGCGCGCTCCGCCTCGTGCCTGTCCAGCGCGGCCTTGTCCGGGTTGACGTACTTGCCCTCCACGGTCAGGCGCTGTTCCGGATAGGCGGCGCGGACCACGGCGATGGCGCGGGTGACGCCGGGCGCAGCCTTGGGCTGCCCGGCGGCGCGGGCGCGCAGCGTTTCCCTGCCCGGCTTCGCATCCAGCGGCACGGCCAGGATGGCCTGCCCGGTCCATGTGGAGGTTCGCCCGGCCCCCGAGGCGTCGGCCGCCACGGGCACGGTGACGGCCTGGCCGCGCCAGTCCAGCACCACGTCGCCCGGACCGTCCGCCGTCACTGTGACCACGAAGGGCTTGCCGTCGCCGGTGGATTCCGGCGCGTCCAAGGACAGCACCGCCGCATGCGCGGATGCGGGCAATGCCAACGCGAACAGCGAAATGGCAAGACACCAGCAGGCCGTCAGCATCGACAACAGGCGCACGCCCCCCGCGCCGCCCTGCCCGGCACCAATGACGTTCGAAAACCACTGCATCACGAAATCTCTCCGGCGGGCCGCTCCATGGCGTCCGTTGCGGCATTGCCGTCGTTCCCCGTTGCGCCGCCCTGCCCTTCCATCCCGCCGGCGCGCGCGCCGCGCACGGTCACGTCCACCTCGCCGTCGCGCACCAGCACGGCCAGCGCATCGCCGGGCGTCACCTCGGCCACGCTGCGCAGAAAGCCGCCGTCGGCCCGGCGCACCAAGCTGTATCCACGCTCCAGCGGGCGCAACGGATCCAGCGCATCCAGCCGCAAGGCGCAGCGCTCAAGTTCGTGCTCGCGCCCGGTCACCGCGCGCTCGCCCGCCCAGCGCAGGCGCGATTCCAGTGCATCCACGGCCCGTTCGCGCCGTTCCCACGTCTCCGGCCCCATGGCGCGGGCCAAGGCCGCGTCCGCCGCGTCCAGCCGCGCCGCGTTCCGTTGCGCCAGCGCATCCCACGCCCGGCACAGGCGGGCCGCCGCGTCGGCAAAGCGCTCGTCCAGCCGGGCCAGCGCCCGTTCCGGCGAAAGCCAGGCCAGCCCGCGCATCAGGGCGCCCAACTGTTCGTCCAGCCGGGCAAAGCGGCGCTCCATGCCCCGCGTCAGGACCATTTCCAGTTCGTCCACGCGCTGCGCCAGTTCGCGCCGTTCCGGCCACAGCAGCTGCGCCGCATGGGTGGGCGTGGCCGCGCGCACGTCGGCGGTCATGTCTGCCATGGTGTGGTCCACCTCGTGGCCGATGCCCGCCAGCACGGGCAGCGGGCTGGCGAACACCGCCGTGGCCACCCGCTCGTCGTTGAAAGCCCACAGGTCTTCCAGCGAGCCGCCGCCCCGGATCAGCACCGCCACCTGCGCCCAGCCCTGCGCCGCCACGTCGGCCAGCGCGGCCTCGATGCGCGGCGGGGCCTCGTCGCCCTGCACCGGCACCGGGTGAATCCGTATCTCGCAGCCCCAGCCGCGCTCGTCCGCCATGCGCAAAAAGTCGCGGATGGCCGCCCCGGTCGGGGCAGTGACCACCGCCACCCGCCGGGGGTGGCGCGGCAGCGGCCGCTTGCGCGCCGCGTCGAAATATCCCCGCTCCGCAAGGCGGGCCTTCAATGCCTCGAACTGCGCGTGCAGCCGCCCCAGGCCCGCGTCCTGGGCCATCTCGACCACCAGTTGGTAGCCGCCGCGCGGCGGGTACACCGTCAGCCGTCCCGCGCAGAGCAATTCCTGCCCGTTGGCCATGGTGCGCGCAAGGCCGGGGCGCGGCCCGTCCTCGAACACCTCGCCGGTCATGGGGTCGAAGTGCTCCGCGTCGCGCTGGTTGCCCCGGAACCACACGCAGTTGAGTACCGCATCCTCGTCCTTGAGCGCGAAATAGCAATGCCCCGAGGCCGGGCGCGACAGGTTGCTCACCTGCCCGCGCACCCACACAAAGGGAAATCCGCCCTCCACGGCGGCCCGGATGGCCCGGGTCAATTCACCCACGGTGTAGATGGTGCTCATGGTGCGCGAGGTTTTTTATGCGCCTCCGGCGGGCAGGGGGCCATGCCCCCTGCACCCCCTTTTGGGGTACGGCAGGTCAATTAAAAAATTTGGGGGGGAGGGGTCCGGGGAGGGAGACCCTTTTTAAAGGGTCCCCTCCCCGGAAATTCTTCATAGCCTGATTCCCTCACAGCCCCCAGCCCGCGCGCACGGCGGCGCGCCAGACGCGGAAGGCTTCGGCGAAGCCGTCCACAGGCAGTTCGGTCTTTTCGCCGGTGCGGCGGTCCTTGGCTTCCACGATGCCTCGGGCCAGGCCCTTGCCGCCGACGACCAGTTGCAGGGGCATGCCCACGAGGTCGGCATCCTTGAACTTAACGCCGGGGCGCTCGTCGCGGTCGTCGAGGATGACGTCCACGCCCTGGGCCTTGAGTTCGGCGTAGAATTCCTCGGCCTTGCCCAGGGTTTCGCCGTTCTTGGGGTCCAGACAGCACAGCACGGCTTCGTACGGGGCGATGGGCGGCGGAAAGACGATGCCGTCGGCGTCGTGGTTCTGCTCGATGCACGAGGCGACGACACGCGACACGCCGATGCCGTAGCAGCCCATGACCATGACCTTTTCCTTGCCGTCCTCGTCAAGGAAGGTGCACTTCAGCGGTTCGCTGTACTTGGTGCCCAGCTTGAAGACGTGGCCCACCTCGATGCCGCGCGTGAGCTCGATGGCCCCGCCGCAGCGCGGACAGGCGTCGGCCGGGGTGATCACGCGCAGGTCGGCGTAGCGTTCGATCTTGGCGTCGCGCGGCAGGCTGACGTTGCGCAGGTGCGCATCGCCCTTGTTGGCCCCGGTGATCCAGCCGTCGGCGGCCAGCAGTTCGTGGTCGGCGAAGACGCGCTCCACGTTCAGGCCCACGGGACCGGCAAAGCCCACGGGCGCGTTGGTGACCTGCTGCACCAGTTCGGGCGCGGCCAGGTCCAGTTCGTCGCACTTGAGCAGGTTCTTCAGTTTCACGTCGTTCAGTTCGCGGTCGCCGCGCACCAGAGCGGCCACGGGCGTGCCGTCGGCCACGAAGATCAGCGTCTTGACCAGTTCGGACGGCGGCACCTTCAGGAAGGCGCACACGTCTTCCACGGTGTGCTTGCCGGGGGTGGCCACTTCCTCGATGGCACCGATGGCGGGCAGCGCGGACGGTGCGGGCGGGGCCGCCACTTCGGCGCGCTCCACGTTGGCGGCGTAGGCACAGGCGGTGCAGGCGGCGATGGTGTCCTCGCCGGTGTCGGCCAGCACCATGAATTCATGCGAGAAGCTGCCGCCGATGGAGCCGGAATCCGCCTCCACGGCGCGGAAGCGCAGGCCCAGGCGCTTGAACACCTGCTGGTACGCCTCGTACATGGCCCAATAGCTCTTGTCGGCGCCCGCCTCGTCACGGTCGAAGGAGTAGGCGTCCTTCATGATGAACTCGCGGCCGCGCATCAGGCCGAAGCGCGGGCGGATCTCGTCGCGGAACTTGGTCTGGATCTGGTACAGGTTCAGCGGCAGCTGGCGGTACGAGCGCACCTCGCCGCGCACGAGGTCGGTGATGACCTCCTCGTGCGTGGGGCCGAGGCAGTAGTCGCGGCCGTTGCGGTCCTGGAAGCGCAGCAGTTCCTTGCCGTAGAATTCCCAGCGGCCCGATTCCTGCCACAGGTCGGCGGGCTGCACCATGGGCATGGAAAGTTCCAGCGCGCCCGCGCGGTTCATTTCCTCGCGCACGATGGCGGCGGTCTTCTCGATGGCCCGCAGGCCCAGCGGCATGTAGATGTAGATGCCCGAGGTGAGCTTGCGGATCATGCCCGCGCGGGTGAGCAGCTTGTGGCTGACCACCTCGGCGTCGGCCGGGGCTTCCTTCAGGGTAGGGATGTAGCAATTGCTCCAGCGCATCAGCTGTCCTTTCTGGCTGCCTTGCGTTCGGCAAGGAACGTATCGAGTTCTTCCATGAAGGCGGCGAGCAGATTCGCGCCGCCCTTGACGGTCCGTATGATTTCTCCCTTGCGGAAGATGATGCCCTTGTCGCGCCCGCCCGCGATGCCGATGTCGGCCTCGCGCGCCTCGCCGGGGCCGTTGACGGCGCAGCCCATGACGGCCACCTTGAAGTTCTCCGTCTCGCCCGCCAGGCGGCGCTCCACCTCCTGCGCGAGGTTGATGAGGCCGATCTCCGTGCGGCCGCAGGTCGGGCAGGAGATGATCTCCGGCCCCCGGTGGCGCAGCCCCAGCGAACGCAGGATTTCCCACGCCACGGGCATTTCCTCCACCGGGTCGCTGGTCAGCGAGACGCGTAGCGTGTCGCCGATGCCCAGCCACAGCAGCACCCCGAGGCCCACCGACGACTTGACGGACCCGCGCAGCATGGTGCCCGCCTCGGTCACGCCGATGTGCAGGGGGTAGTCGCAACGGTCCGCCAGTACGCGGTAGGCGTCGATGGTGTGCAGCACCGACGAGGACTTGAGCGATATCTTGATGTCGCCGAAGCCCCGGTCCTCCAGCATGCGCACGTGGCCGAGGGCGCTTTCCACCATGGCTTCCGGCGTGGGCCCGCCGAAACGTTCCAGCAGGTGTTTTTCCACCGAGCCGGAATTGACCCCCACCCGGATGCACGCGCCGCGCGCGCGGGCCGCGTCCACCACACGAGCCACGTTGGCCTCGCCCCCGATGTTGCCGGGGTTGATGCGCAGGGCGTCCACGCCTGCCTCCAACGCGGCCACGGCCAGGCGGTGGTCGAAGTGGATGTCCGCCACCAGCGGCACGGGCGAGGCCGCGCGGATGGGGCCGATGGCCGCCGCCGCCGCCTCGTTCAGCACGGCAAGACGCACCACCTCGCACCCCACGGCGGCCAGCGCGCGGACCTGCGCCACCGTGGCGTCCACGTCGCGGGTGTCGGTATTGGTCATGCTCTGCACGACAACGGGGTTGTCCCCCCCGATGCGCACGGAGCCGATGCGGACCTCTCGGGTCCGCCTGCGTTCGATGGTCATGAATGGTCCCTGAGGATGGACGGCCCGGCGGTATCCAAACGGCGCAGGCCGAATTGACGGTTCATACTGCATTTCCCCCTGCTCGCCAAGGGCGCTCCGGCCGCCGGGACGGCGTGGCGGAACCGGTGCGCGCGGGGGCCAACGGGGCGCGCGGGCGAACGTGGCGCACGGACAGATGCGTGCCCGCACCGCCGCGAAACGCCTTTTCCCGTCCCCTCGCCCGGTGCATTGACAGCACCCGGCCGGAAGATTACACGGCTCAAATGCAACCGAGTTGCATTTTCAACCCTTCAGCCCCGTTCCCATCTCCGGAGGCGCCATGACCATCCGCTTCGCCCTTCCGAAAGCCATCACGCAGTTGTTCGCCCTGCTCTCGCTGTCCTGCCTGCTTGCCGCGCCCGGTTCCCCCGCCGTTGCGCCCGCCAGCGCCGCTGCCCCCGTGCAGGTGGCGGTCAGCATCCTGCCGCAGAAATATTTCGTCCAGCGCATCGCGGGCGACCTGGCCGAGGTCACGGTGATGGTGCCCCCCGGCGCGGACCCGCACACCTACGAGCCCAAGCCCAGCCAGATGCGCGGGCTTGCCGGGGCCAAACTGTACATGACCATCGGCGTGCCCTTCGAAAAAGCCTGGCTGGAACGCATCACGGCGGCGGGCGGCAAGGACATGACCATGGTGCGCCTGGAAAAGGGCATCGACCTCTTGCCGCAGGACGAGCACTTCCTGGATGAAAACCACGGCCATGACGGCGATCACGACGCCGACCATGACGCCGACCACGACAAGGACGACCACCACGCCGAGGCCGCCGAAGGCCACCACCACGACCACGACGGCGGCGACCCGCACATCTGGCTGTCCCCGGCGCTGGTGAAGATGATGGCCGGTTCCATCAAGGCCGCGCTGGTCAAGGCCGACCCGGCCCACGCCCCCCTGTACCGCGCCAACCACGACGCCTTCGTGCGCGAACTGGACGAACTGGACCTGCACATCAACGGCCTGTTCGAGAACGTGCCCGAAAACCGCCGCCGCTTCATGGTCTTTCACCCGGCGTGGAGCTACTTCGCCCACAACTACAACCTGCGTGAAATCGCCATAGAGGTGGAAGGCCGCGAACCGGGGCCAAAGCAATTGACCCGCATCGTGGAGTTCGCCAAGAAGGAAGGGATCGAGGCCATCTTCGTCCAGCCGCAATTCTCGAAGCGCGGCGCGGAAACCATCGCCCGCAACGTGGGGGCCACGCTCATCGAGGCCGACCCGCTGGCCGGGGACTGGGCCGCCAACATCCGCCGCGTGGCCGAGGCCATGGCCAAAACCCTGAACAAGTAGACACGCATGCACATGCCCGCCAGCGCGCCCGCCACTCCGGGCGCGCCGCATACACCACACGAACCGGTCATCGCCGTGCGCGGCCTGTGCTTCGCCTACGGCGACGACCCGGTGCTGGACCACGTGGACCTTACCGTGGAACGCGGCGAATTCCTGGCCGTGCTCGGCCCCAACGGCGGCGGCAAGACCACCCTGCTCAAGCTGCTGCTGGGGCTGCTGGCGCCGCGTTCCGGCAGCGTGGAGGTCTTCGGCGGCCCGCCGCGCGCGGCGCTGCCGCGCATCGGCTACGTGCCGCAGTATTCCACGGCCCGGCTGGACTTTCCCGTCACCGTGCTGGACGTGGTGCTGATGGGCCTTGCGGGCACCCGGCGCGGTCTCTTCGGCCGCCACTGGTCGCGCGACGCCGCATCCGTGGACCGCGCGCGGGAAGCGCTGGACCAGGTGGGCCTTTCCGGCATGGAACGGCGCATGGTGGGCGAGCTTTCCGGCGGCCAGCGCCAGCGGGCCGTGGTGGCCCGCGCCCTGATGGCCCAGCCGGAACTGCTGCTGCTGGACGAGCCCACCGCCTCCATCGACCCGCAGGGCTCGTTCTGCTTCTTCGAATTCCTGGGCACCCTGCGCGGCCCGCACACCCTGGTGGTGGTCAGCCACGACCTGTCCATCGCCACCTCCACCTTCTCCAACGTGGCCTTCGTCAACCGCACCCTGGTGCACAGCCGGGGCGCGGGGCTGACCCCGGACATGCTCGCCATGCTCTACGGCCACCACGAAAAGACCTGCCCCATGGGGGCGTTCATCTCTTCCGTCTCCGGGCTGTTCCCGGTGCTGCCGCGCATGGACGATCTGCCGCCTTCCGCCGCCGCCACGCCCCCCGCCCCTCCGGACGCCCCGGATCACCCGGCCGCCTCCACCCGCCCGGCCGCAAAGGACGCCTGATGCTCCACGCGCTCTCCTACGACTTCATGCAGCAGGCCCTGGCCGCCTCTCTGTTGGCCAGCATCGCCTGCGGGGTCATCGGCACCCTGGTGGTGGTGAACCGGCTGGTGTTCCTGGCGGGCGGCGTGTCTCACGCGGCCTACGGCGGCGTGGGGCTGGCCTTCCACTACGGCTGGCCGGTGCTGCCCAGCGCCATCGGCTTTTCCGTGGCCTCGTCCATGCTCATGGCCGGGGTGGCCCTGAAGCGGCCGGAAAAGGCCGACACGGCCATCGGCGTGCTGTGGGCGGCGGGCATGGCCTTCGGCATCATCCTCATCGACCTTACCCCCGGCTACAAGGCCGACCTGATGAGCTTCCTGTTCGGGTCCATCCTGGCCGTGCCGGTCACCGACCTGTACCTGATGGCCGCGCTGGACGCGGCGCTGCTGGCCGTGGTGGCCCTGTGCCACCAGACCCTGCTGGTGACGTCCTTCGACCGCGAATTCGCGGAAGCGCGCGGCCTGCCGGTGCGCACCGCGCACTATCTGGTAGTGGGCATGACGGCGGTGGGCGTGGTGATGCTGATCCGCGTGGTGGGCCTCGTGCTGGTCATGGCCCTGCTGACCATCCCGCCGTTCATCGCGGCGCGCTCCGCCCGGTCGCTGCCGTCCATGATGGCCGCCGCCACGGCGTGGAGCACCGCGTTCTGCGTGGGCGGGCTGGCCCTGGCCTACCGCTGGGACGTGACCTCGGGCGCGGCCATCATCGCCGTGGCCTCGGCCGGGTTCATGGCCGTGTCCGGCGCGGGCGCGCTGCGCCGGGCCCTTGGCAAATCCGGCCGGAACTGAACCCATGGATACGGGAACATCGGGGAACATCACCATGACCGACCGTGCGACAGGCGCCCGCGCCCTGCTGGAACAGGCCGGGCTGGAGGCCACCCCCCGCCGGGTGGCCGTGCTGGAGGCTCTGGCGGCCCTGCCCCACGCCCCGGCCGCGCAGGAACTGCTGGACGCCGTGCGCCGCACCACCCGCATGGACAAGGTGACCCTGTACCGTACCCTGGACCTGCTGGTGGAGACGGGCATCCTGCAACGCCACACCGGGGCCGACGGCGCGTTCCGGCACTGTATGGCCCCGGCGGGGGAAAACGCGCCGCACGGCCATTTCCAGTGCACCCGCTGCGGGGTGATGACCTGCCTGCCCCCGCTGCCGGAAGCCCTGGACGCCGCCGCCCTGCTGCCCGCCGGAGTCACCGTGGAGCACGTGGAGGTGCGCCTGGACGGGGTGTGCGGGCGGTGCCGCCAGGGCTGACCCGGCGCTCCGGAAACGGGCCGCGCCATACCCCATCCTTTTCCCCCACACGGCGCAAGGGCCGGGCATCCGATGTCTTCGGATGCCCGGCCCTTGCGCCGCCATGTGCCCTCGCCGCATTCCCCCGTCCCGTGACCTCGCCCTTGGTGTCAGGGGTTTCCTCCCCTCGTCGCAGGCGGGCCGTCGGATCATGCACGGGCGCGGGCCTCGGCCCGCTTCGGGGTGCCGCGCCAGCGCGGCCGCTCCCCCGTTATTCGTAGGGGTAGGTGTTGCCCTCGAATTCCTTGGCGCGCGGGTTGGGATACGCGCCCGCGGCCTTCATGCGCTCGATGGCCTTGGAGCGGTCCACCCAGTGGGTGTGCAGCAGTTGTTCGGCCTTGTGGCCCATGGGTTCGCCCAGGAAGTCCTTGTACAGCTTCTGGACCTGCGCGTTGTCCTGCGAGGCGCGCACCGGGAACTTGGCGTCCGCCCCGTACACCGCGTTGATGCGGTCCATCATGTAGTCCTTGAGCTGCCTGGCGGCGGCCACGGCCTTGCCGGTCATGCGGATGCTGATCAGCGCGCCGCCGGTGACGACGCAGGCGGCCTTCAGGAAACCGCGCCGGGTGATGTTGACGATCTGCATGGTGGTTCCTCCTATGCCCGGCTGGCGCTGGCCATGGCCAGGCGCTTCTTGAGGCCCGCGTACATCTGCGTCACCCTGCGGTCGGCCGCTTCGAGCACGCCGGGCATCACCGGCTGGCCGCCGCCGCACACGCAGCCGCCGGGGCAGGCCATGAACTCGATGAAGTGCCACGGGGCCTTGCCCGCCTTCACCAGTTCGCACACGTCATGGAAGCGCTTGGCCCCGTGCACCACGGCCACCTTCACGTCCACGCCGCCCACGTTCACCGTGGCTTCCTTCACGCCCTGCAACCCGCGCACGCCCTTGAAGTCCATGCTTTCCGGCTTCTTGCCGGTGACTGCCTGGTAGGCGTAGCGCAGGGCCGCTTCCATGACGCCGCCGGTGACGCCGAACAGGGTCGCGCCGCCGGTGGATTCGCCCATCAGCGTGTCGCGCTTGCCGTCGGGCAGCTTGGCGAAGTCGATCTTGGCCTTCTTGATCATGTACGCCAGTTCGCGGGTGTCGATGGTGGCGTCGATGTCCTTGTACCCGCTGTCCCACAGCTGCGGGCGCATGCCTTCGTACTTCTTGGCGGTGCACGGCATGATGGACACCGTGTACACCTTGGCCCGGTCGTACTTCATGCGGTCGGCGCCGTAGGTCTTGGCCAGCGTGCCCAGCATGCCGATGGGCGACTTGCACGACGACATGTGCGGGAACAGTTCCGGGTACAGCGATTCCACGTACTTGTGCCAGCCGGGGCAGCACGAGGTGAACTGGGGCAGCGGCTTGTCCAGCTTCTTGGTCAGGCGCTGCACGAATTCGGTGCCTTCTTCCCAGATGGTCACGTCGGCGGTGAATTCGTTGTCCCAGCAGTGGTCGAAGCCCAGTTCCTTGAGCGCCGAGAACATCTTGCCGGTGGTCACGGTGCCCACGGGCAGGCCGAAGGCGTCGCCCAGGGCGTAGCGCACGGCGGGGGCGGGCATGGCGATGACCTTGACGTCCTTGGCCTTGATCTGCTTGTCGATCTCCGTCACCCACGACTGCGATTCGTAGATGGCCCCCACGGGGCAGTGGGTCAGACATTGGCCGCAGTTGATGCACAATTCCTCGTGGGGAATCTTGTGCGCGTCGCCCGTGTCGCCGAAGATGGCGCCCGTGGGGCAGTACTGCTGGCAACTGTCGCACCCGATGCACTTCGATTCATCGATCTGGATGAAGAAGAGCTTGTCGGGATCGGCCTTGGGGTCCGGAGCGTGATCTTCGTAAAAGATCTTCTCCATTTCGATACGGCTCATCTGCACGTCTCCTGTGGTTGAAGGTTGCGATCACGTCGTTGGCACCCGCGACGCCGTCCGAACACCTCCTTGTCCCGCGCCGCCTTGTGCCGCTTCGACACCGCCCGCCGCCACCGGGGTGGCGTCAGGAGCCCCCCGCCGCCGCGCGGAAGGCGTCCAGCGCCGCCGGGAACGGTCCCAGCGCGCGGGGCAGCACCCCTTGCGTCAGCGAAATGGCAAGCCCGTAGTTGGTCATGGGCACCCCCGCCCGCCGCGCCGCGCGCAGCCGGGCCAGCATGTTGCCCCGGTTGATGACGCAGCCGCCGCAATGCACCACCAGCGCATAGGCGGCCATGTCGTCGGAAAGTTCCTTGCCGGCGGCCACGTCGATTTCGATGTCGCCGCCCGCGTACTGGCGCAGCCAGCGGGGAATCTTGACCCGGCCGATGTCGTCGGCCAGGGGGTGGTGGGTGCAGGCTTCCGCGATCAACACGCGGTCGCCGGGACCCAGCCGTTCGATGGCCGCCGCCCCGCGCGCCAGTTCCACCAGGTCGCCTTTCAGCCGGGCCATGAGGATGGAAAAGGTGGTCAGGGGCACGCCGGGCGGGGTGTCCGCCGCGGCCTTCAGCACCACCTGCGAGTCGCACACCACGAGGTCGGGCGGCGCGGACAGGCGGTCCAGCGCGGCGCGCAACTCGCGTTCCTTGACCACCAGGCACATCTGGTCGCCGTCCAGCAGGTCGCGGATGGCCTGCACCTGCGGCAGGATCAGCCGCCCCCTGGGCGCGCCGAGGTCGATGGGCACCACCAGCACCGCAAGCCCCCCCGGCGGCACCAGGTCGGACAGCATGTGCGGCTGGGCGATGGCGTGCTCCGGGGCCAGCATGGCGATGCGCTCGCGCACCGTGTCCAGCCCGTGGCCCAGCAGGGCCGAGGCCGCCACCACGGCCACCCCGCGCCCGGACAGGGTTTCCCTGACGTGGCCGGGCAGCGCGCCACAGGGGGCTCCGTCCGCACCATCCGCACCAAGGTCCGCCTTGTTGGCCACCACGAAGTACGGCAGCTTGCGGGCCGTAAACGCATCCGCCAGCGCTTCCTCGTCCCTGCCCCACGCGCCGTCGGTGACCAGCAGGGCCACGTCGGTGCGGTCCAGCGCCCGTTCCGAGCGTTCGCGGCGCAGCGCGCCCAGCGCGCCCTCGTCGTCGATGCCCGCCGTGTCGATGAACACCACGGGGCCGACCGGGTCCAGCTCCAGCGTCTTTTCCACGGGGTCGGTGGTGGTGCCCGGCGTGTCCGAGACGATGGACGCGCCCTGCCCCACCAGACCGTTCAGCAGCGACGACTTGCCGACGTTGCGGCGGCCGTAGATGCCGATGTGCAGCCGCAGTCCCCTGGGGGTATCCTGCATGCCCTTGCTCCTTGCGCCGGGGCGGGCACGCGCCCGGCCCGGCGGATGGTGTCCAGCGCGTCGTCCATGTCCACGCGCCGCTTGTGATCGTAGATGTGATAGTCCGCACGGCGGGCGGCCGGGGTGAAGCCGGGCATCAGCACGTTGCCGCCAGCGCGCAGCCCGGCCAGTTGCCCGTCTTCCGGGGCCAGGGTGGCCAGGGCGGTGGTGGCGGGCAGGTTCAGGCCGGGCCGGGCGATGCGCAGCGCCGCCATGCAGCGCAGGGTCAGTTCCACCGGGCCGTGCTGCGCCCCCGCCAGGGGCGTCGCGCCATTGGGCACGAAAGGCCCGGCCCCGCACATGTCGGCCGCCAGTTCGCACACCAGCAGCACGTCGTCGGCAAGGCTCTCCGGCCGCTGGCCCGGCAGCCCCACGATGAACCCGCTGCCCACCTCGTAGCCCGCATCGCGCAGGCGGCGCAGGGCCGCGATCCGCTGGGCCAGGGTCTTGCCGGGGTGCAGGCGGGCGTACAGGCGGGCATCGGCCGTCTCGTGCTTCATCAGAAAGCGGTCCGCCCCGGCCGAGCGCCACAGGGCGTAGTCCTTCGCGGGCCGTTCGCCCACGCTCAGGGTGACGGCAAGGCCGAGCCGGGTCTTCACCGCCTCGACCATCTCCGCAAGTTCGCGCGGGGGCAGGCCGTAATCGTCGCCCGATTGCAGCACCACGGTATCCGCCCCGGCCTCGGCGGCCTCGCGCGCGGCGGCCATCACCTCGGGCAGGGACAGCCGGTAGCGGCGCACCTGCCCGTTGTCGCGGCGCAACCCGCAGTAGGCGCAATTCCGGATGCAATGATTGGAGAATTCCACGATGCCGCGCACGTGCACCACGTCGCCCTTGGCGGCGCGGCGCACCGCGTCGGCGCGGGCCGCAAGCTGCCCGAAGGGCATTTCGAACAGCAGGCCGAGAATCTCGTCGCGGTGCATCATGGCCGCCCCCGCCCGTTGCGCCGGTCGTCGCCGTCACCCGCGCGCCCCAGCCGGGCCATGGCCTCCGGAGCGAGCAGCCCGTCCAGCGTGGCGTCGTCCAGCAGGCCGGTGCGCCGGGCCGCCTCGCGCACCCCGCAGCCTTCCGCGCGCATGGTTTCCACCAGCCGTGTGGCCCCCTCGTAGCCCAGCACCGGCACCAGCGCGGTCACCGTGCCCCACGAGGCGTCCACGTGGCGCGCGCAGGCCGCCGCGTCCGCCCGCATGCCTTCCACGCAGCGGGTGCGGAACATGACGCAGGCGCGGGTGAGAATGGAAATGGTGTCCAGCAGCGTGTCGGCGATGAGCGGCATGAAGGCGTTCAACTCCAACTGCCCGGCCTGCGCGGCCATGGTCAGGGCCGCGTCGTTGCCCAGGGCGCGCATGGCCGCCTGGGCCACGGCCTCGCAGATCACCGGGTTGACCTTGCCGGGCATCAGGCTGGACCCGGCCTGCACGGCGGGCAGCGCCAGTTCGCCCAGCCCCCCGCGCGGGCCGGAGGCCAGCAGCCGCAGGTCGCC
The DNA here is from genome assembly GCF_051133415.1 of Nitratidesulfovibrio sp. D1. Taxonomy (NCBI): domain Bacteria; kingdom Pseudomonadati; phylum Thermodesulfobacteriota; class Desulfovibrionia; order Desulfovibrionales; family Desulfovibrionaceae; genus Nitratidesulfovibrio; species Nitratidesulfovibrio sp. D1. The sequence continues at coordinate 216,878 of NZ_JBPGNZ010000005.1, forward strand.
AGAAATCTTCAGCAGGTTCACCGCGTGCGCCTTGAGGATGCCGGAAACCTCCACGAACACGTCGGCGTTCTGGGTGGCGTCCACCAGGTTTTCGGCGCGGGCGAGGCCGAGTCCCGTCACCTCGCGCAGCCGTTCCACCACCAGGAAGATGTAGTCGCGCGGGGCGGTGATGCCCGTGCCCACCGCCGTGCCGCCCAGGTTGACCACGCGCAGCCGTTCCTCGCACTTGAAGATGCGCCAGCGGTCGCGCGAAAGGGCCTCCGCCCAGGCGGAGCATTCCGCCCCCAGGGTCATGGGCACGGCGTCCTGCAACTGGGTGCGGCCCAGCTTGACCACCCCGGCGAAGTCGCGCTCGCGGTCCTGGAAGGCGCGTTGCAGGGCCGACACGGCCCTCTCCAGTTCGCGCAGGCCGCGCATGGCCGCCACGCGCAGCGCCGTGGGAAAGACGTCGTTGGTGGACTGGTGCAGGTTGACGTGGTCCAGCGGACGCACCAGCCGGTACGCGCCCCGCATGCCGCCCATGAATTCTTCCGCCCGGTTGGCCAGCACCTCGTTGACGTTCATGTTGGCCGAGGTGCCCGCGCCGCCCTGCAACGCATCGACCAGCACGTGCGCGCCAAGGCCGCCGTGCAGCATTTCGTCGCAGGCGGCGCACACGGCGTCGGCCACGCGCGGTTCCAGGTGGCCCAGTTCGGCGTTGGCGCGGGCGCAGGCCTTCTTGACCAGGGCAAGCGCCTCCACCAGTCCCGGATGGAGGCGCCGCCCGGTAAGAGCGAAATTGTCCAGCGCCCGCAGGGTGTGGATGCCGTGATAGGCATCCGCGGGCACGGGCATCTCGCCCAGCAGGTCGCGTTCCGCGCGGACGGGTGCGTACGCCGCGCGGGCATGCGGCCCGCAGCCATTCGAGGGCGGGGCGGCGGCCGCGTCCATCAAGGACGGCGCGGCCGCCATGTCCTGCCCTGCATATGCGACAGGTTCAGCAGAAGACATCCCTGCGCCCTTCCTGCACCTTGTCCAGCATGCGCTCGGCCACGCGGCGGATGCGGGCGTCCATGCAGCCAAGTTCGGCGGCGATGACGCCCTGCCCCACCTCGCGTTCCGTGGGGGTGCCGTAGTCGATGAGGTATTCGAGGAAGGTGGACAGGGCGTTGGGGGCGCACTTTTCCTTGATCAGGCCCGGCTTGGCGAGGTCCATGAAGTCCTGCCCGGTGCGGCCCAGCCGGTAGCAGGCGGTACAGAACGAGGGGATGTAGCCCAACCGCCCGATGTCGGCCACCACCTCGGACAGGCTGCGGTGGTCGCCCAACTGGAACTGGCTGGATTCGAACTTCTCGGCCTCGACGTAGCCGCCGGGGTTGGTGCGGCTGCCCGCCGATATCTGCGACACCCCGAGGGCGAAGGTGGAGCGGCGCACCTCGGCGTTCTCGCGGGTGGACATGATCAGGCCGGTGTAGGGCACGGCCAGCCGAAGAATGGCCACCAGCTTGCGGAAATCGTCGTCGGTCACGGCCCTGGGCGGACAGCTGGCCATCTCGGAGCCCACGGCGGGCTCGATGCGCGGCACGCTGATGGTGTGGCAGCCCACGCCGAAGCGGTCTTCCAGATGGCGGATGTGGCTCATGAGCGCCAGGGTGTCGAACCGCCAGTCGGCCAGCCCGTACAGCACGCCCAGGCCCACGTCGTCGATGCCCGCGCGCATGGCCCGGTCCATGGCCGAGGCGCGCCAGTCGAAGTCGCGCTTCAGGCCGCCCACGTGCACGCGGGTATAGGTGGGCCGGTGATAGGTTTCCTGGAACAACTGGTAGGTGCCGATGCCGCGTTCCTTCAGGCGGGTGAAGTCCTCCACCGTCAGCGGGGCCACATTGACGTTGACGCGCCGGATCTCGCCGCTTTCCTCGCGCACCGAGTACACGGCGTCGATGGCCTTCAGCACGTACTCGAAGCCCTCGCCGGGGTAGGATTCGCCCGCCACCAGCAGCACCCGCTTGTGGCCCTGGCGCACCAGCACGCGGGTTTCGGCGGCCACCTCGTCCATGGACAGGGCGCGGCGGTCCAGTTCCTTGTTGGTGGCGCGGAACGCACAGTACAGACATTCGTTGGCGCACAGGTTGGAGATGTACAGCGGCGCGAACATGACCAGCCGGTTGCCGTAGATTTCTTCCTTGACCCGGCGGGCCGTGTCGAACAGGTCGTCCATCAGGCCGGGGCTTTTCACGTGCATCAGCGCGGCCACGTCGTCGTGGTCCAGCCCCTCCAGTTCGCGGGCCTTTGCAAGAACCTCGCGTATCTTCCCCGCATCTTCGGCGGCGTTGCGGGCCAGCGTGTCCGCGATGAAGCCGTCGTCAAGCCACGAAACGTCCCTGTCGGCATCCGTTGCCTTGCCCATGGTCCTGCTCCTTCCCCGGTATGGCGGCGCGGCTCATGCCGCGTCGGTAAGCAGAAGCGTCTTGATGCGCACGCCGGGAATGGCCCCCAGCCTGCCCGTCATCGCCCCCAGTTCGTCGGTGGTGCCGTCCACGATCAGCGAAATGACGCCCACTCCGCGCTCGCGATACGGCACCCCCATGCGCCCGATGACCAGCGAAGCGAACTCGCTGATCACGGCGTTGACCTTGTCCGCGCAGGCTTCGCGGTTGCTCACCAGCAGCGCCACCACGCCCACGCGCTTGCATTGTCCGTTGGCTTGCATCCCTGTCCGGCCTCCCCGGCCCCACACCCCGGCCTGTGACACGCGGCGGCCTGCGGCGCACGGAGTGCGCGGGCCGCACGCCGCCTGCCAACCGGGCTCCATCGCCCGGCCGCGCGGCCTTTCCGCACACGAGGCCGCGTGTCCGCCGCACGTCGCATTCCCGCGTGCCCGGCGGCCTCTGGTGTTATGTTTTTTATTGCGATTACCCTCATGTGTTACCTATGTCAATTTCGTGCTACATTTTCTCGCCACGAAATCAATCATGAAAATAGCTTTCATCAATGCCAGTATTCCGGGTTGTTCCATCAAACAATACGAAACCGCATGGACGATGGTGCATCCCCACGCCCCGCGCCCCCAGTGCATGGCGCGGGCGTTTTATCACCCGCGCACCGGCTTGCCGCCGTTCTGCCTCCGGCATGACGGGCACCGCGCCACCATGGATGTTGCGACCTCAAGGTTTTCGGAATTGCGCCGATAGGACGAGCAACGAAGCATCCCGCAAGGGCGCGACCGGTCCGTACATCCGTACCGCACGTGCCCACGGCATGCGGGGCGCGGCCCGGTGCCGCGCGAAGTCCATCGGAGGCAACCCATGTCCCGTGAATCCCGCGTACCCCGCGAGTCGCATATTCCGCAGAATGATTCCGCCGCCGGACACGACGGCGCGGGCACCGGGCAGGGCAAACGCCGCTGTTCCGGCATCCGGCCATCCCGCGCGCCCCGCACCGGCCCCGTCCTGATTCGGCTGGTTTCAGCCGGGCTGCTCCTGACCGGACTGGCGCTTGCCGCCCTGCCGCTGCTGCCCCCCGGCGGCACGCCCGCCGGGGCCGAGATGCGCCAGTCGCAGGCATCCCCGCCGCAGCCCGCCTCCATGGCGCCGCAGCCCCCGCGCCTCGGCGCGGACCCCGGCGCGCCGCTGGAGGCCAGGGAAGCGGGCGAGGCCAACGTGAACGGGCAGACCATGCCCCTTTCCACGGTGGTCACCCACGACAACGGCTTCATGGTGCCCGACAACCAGGGCGGCATGTTCTGGAGCAAGGGCGTGCCGCGCCCCCAGGCGGACCCCAACCACATGGAGGCCCGCGAACTGAAGCTGAAGGTGCGCGAACTGGTGGACCAGCTGCTGGCCACGGTGCCCAACGACGCGCTGCTGGGGTACATCGCCCTGCCCACGTCGTTCGTGAACCAGGACGACTTCGACGAATCGTCGTCGCTGGGGCGGTACATCGCCGAACAACTGTTCTACGAGTTCAACCAGCGCGGCTTTCCGGTGCGCGAATACCGCCTGCCCGGCACCCTGCGCCCGCGCGAGGGCGAGGGCGAATTTCTGCTTTCGCGCAACGTGGGCGTGCTGCCCGCGCGCGAGGGGTGGGCCGTGTTCGTGGCGGGCACCTACTACCGCGACAAGTACAGCGTGTTCATCAACGCCCGGCTGATCCGCGCGGCGGACGGCCTGGTGCTGCGCACGGCGGAACTGGTGATGCCCGCCAACGGCCTGCTGGGCCGCATGCTGGCCAACACCGGCCGCAAGCTGACCGGCGGCTCCATGAACATCGGCGATTTCGACCGGACCACGCGCAAGTAGGCGCAACCGGATACAACGAGGCACATCATGCGCATTCCCGCCCTTTTGCTGCTGGCCTGCCTTGCCCTTCCCGCCCTTGCGGGATGCGGCAGACAGGTGGCCTCGGTGCCCGAAAGCGACGAAGCGCTGCACAACTGGCACCAGGGCCGCACCTACCAGGCCCAGGGCCGCTACGAACTGGCCCGCGAACACTACCTGCTGGCGCTGGCCGCCGCGCGCTCGGACGACGTGCGCGACGCCCTGACCCGCGAAGTGGACGTGGTAGACCGTCAGATCAAGACGCTGCGCTGACGCGGCGATTCCGGGAGCCCCCCATGAAACGCATACTCGCCCTGCTCGTGCTGACCATCGGCCTGTTGCTGCCCCTGGCGGCGGCCGCCGCCAGCGTGCCCGAGGCCGCCGACGCCATGGCCTCGGCCATGGACGTGCAGATGGCCCGCAAACTGGGACAGGAAGCCCCGCCCGCCAAGGGCATCAGCATCATGGTCACCACCCCGGTGGACCTGGGCGACCTGGAAGGGGCCAACGGACTGGCCCGCCAGATGGCCGAGGAAATGTCCCGCTGGTTCGTGCAGGCGGGCTACAGGGTGCAGGAAATCCGCAAGGGCCGCACGATCCTGTTCCAGCCGGAAACGGGCGAACTGCTGCTGACCCGCAAGACGGAACTGCTGGGCACCCAAAACGTGTCCAGCGTGGCCATTCTGGCGGGCACCTACACCATCACCCCCAAGGCCGTGCGCTTCAACATGCGGCTCATCCACACCCCGTCCAACGAAGTGCTGGCCATGGGCACGGCCACGGTGCCGGTTTCCGAGGAACTGCGCCCGCTGCTGGTGCAGGCCACGCACACCGGCCCCATCCGGCCCAGCGTGGGCACCAGCCTGCGCTGACACCAAGATTCCGACGCCCCGCTCCCCGCGCCAGGGGGGCCAGGGCACGGGCACCACGCCCAGGATACGGACCGCCCCGCCCTGCCGTTCAGGACGGGGCGGCTCCTTTTGTCGCGCCGCGAACAAGGCAATGGGCATCAAAAAAGAACCCCCGTCGCGTCTCCGCAACGGGGGTTCACCGGACCAATCAAAAAGTTTGGGAGGATGGGGGTCCGGGGGAAGGAACCTTTTCCAAAAGGTTCCTTCCCCCGGTTATTCTTGCATCAAACCTCTTCCACGTTCCCGCTAGTGCGCGGTGGGCACGGGCGGAGTCACGTCGCAGCCCGCGCCTTCGCGCAGGGTGCGGAAGAGCGGCAGCCCTTCGTCGGCGCGGCCGGAGAAGATGGCTTCGGCCTCGCCTTCCAGGGCCAGGGGCAGCACTTCGTCCACGTGGTCCACGAAGGTGATGGTGAGGTCCTTCAGGATTTCGTCGGGCACTTCCTTGAGGTCCTTCTTGTTGTCGCGCGGCACGAGCACCTTGGTGATAAGGCCCCGGTGGGCGGCCAGCAGCTTTTCGCGCAGCCCCCCGATGGGCAGCACGCGGCCCCGCAGGGTGATCTCGCCGGTCATGGCCACGTCGTTGCGCACCGGCACGCCCAGCAGCGCCGAGACCAGCGAGGTGGCCAGGGTGATGCCGGCCGAGGGGCCGTCCTTGGGGGTAGCGCCTTCGGGCACGTGCACGTGGATGTCGATGTCCTTGTGGAAGTCGCTGCGCAGGCCGAACATGTTGGACCGCGAGCGCACGTAGGACAGCGCGGCCTTGGCCGATTCGGTCATGACCTCGCCGAGCTTGCCGGTGATGACCACCTTGCCGGTGCCGGGCATGAGGGCGGTCTCCACCATCAGCAGTTCGCCGCCAAGCTCGGTCCAGGCAAGGCCGGTGGTCACGCCCACCTGCGGGTTGGCCTCGCGCTCGCCGTAGCGGAACTTCTTCACGCCCAGGAACTGGGGCAGGTTCTGCCGGGTGACGGTGACCACCTTGTCCAGGTCGTCGGCCTCCACGATCTGCATGGCCGCCTTGCGGCACACGCCCGCCAGTTCACGCTCCAGATTGCGCACGCCCGCCTCGCGGGTGTAGGTGCGGATCATCTCCAGCACGGCGTTGTCCGACATCCTCACGTTCTCGGGCTTGATGCCGTGCGCCTCGATCTGCTTGGGCAGCAGGAATTCGCGCGCGATGCGGCGCTTTTCCGTCTCGAGGTAGCCGGGCAGCCGGATGATCTCCATGCGGTCCTGCAACGGCAGGGGGATGGAGTGCAGGCTGTTGGCCGTGGTGATGAAGAACACCTGCGACAGGTCGTAGTCCATGTCCAGGTAGTGGTCGTTGAAGGTGTTGTTCTGCTCGGGGTCCAGCACTTCCAGCAGGGCGGCCGAGGGGTCGCCCCGGAAGTCCATGCTCATCTTGTCGATTTCGTCCAGGCAGAACAAGGGGTTGTTGAACTTCACCCGCTTCAGCGACTGGATGATCTTGCCGGGCAGCGCGCCCACGTAGGTGCGCCGGTGGCCGCGGATTTCGGCCTCGTCGCGCACCCCGCCAAGCGAAAGGCGCACGAACTCGCGCCCGGTGGCCCTGGCCACCGATTTCGCCAGCGAGGTCTTGCCCACGCCGGGGGGGCCGACAAGGCACAGGATGGGACCCTTCAGGCGGTTCACCAGCTTCTGGACGGCCAAGTATTCAAGGATGCGCTCCTTGGGCTTTTCCAGGCCGTAGTGGTCGGCGTCGAGCACGGCGCGGGCCTTCTCGATGTCGATCTCGGTTTCCTTCAGGGTGTTCCACGGCAGGTCGAGAATCCAGTCCACGTAGTTGCGCACCACGGTGTACTCGGCGGACGAGGGCGGCATCTGGCGCAGCTTCTTCATCTCGCGCAGGGCCTTCTCGCGCGCCTCGTCGGGCATGTTCTTCTCGGCCAGGCGCTGTTCGAGCTCGTTGACCTCTGCCTGCGGGTCTTCCTCGCGGCCCATCTCCTTGTGGATGGCCTTGATCTGCTCGTTCAGATAGTACTCGCGCTGGTTGCGCTCCATCTGGTTCTTGACGCGGTTCTTGATGCGCTTTTCCATGGACGAGATGGCGATCTCGCCCTGAAGCAGCTCGTACACCTTCTCCAGGCGCACCACCGGGTCTTCCAGTTCCAGCACTTCCTGCTTCTTGCGGTAGTCCACCTTCAGGTGGGGCATCACCGCGTCGGCCAGACGCCCCGCCGTGTTGATGGCGGTGATGGCCAGCAGGGTTTCCTGCGCCAGCTTCTTGTTGATCTTGCTGTATTCCTCAAGGGCTTCCTGCGTGGCGCGCACGAGGGCCTCGGACTCTGCGGTCAGGGCGTCGGATTCGCGCAGGGGCAGGATGGAGGCGCGGGGAAAGTCGCCCTCGCCGCCTTCTTCGCCAAGGGCTTCCCAACGGGCGCGGTACAGCCCTTCGAACAGCACCTTGATGGTGCCGTCGGGCAGGCGCAGCAGTTGCAGGATCTTGCTGACGGTGCCGACCTCGAAGAGGTCCTCGGCGCCGGGCTTTTCCACTTCGGGCTCACGCTGGGCCACCAGGAATATCTTCTTGCCGTAATCGGAGATGGCGTTCTCGATGGCCCGGATGGACGCCTCGCGCCCCACGAACAGGGGCACGATGGAGCGCGGGAACATCACCACCTCGCGCAGCGACATCAGCGGCAGGTCCAGGACTGGACGGGCCTTTTCGCCATCAACGTCGAAATCGCTCATTCATTCCTCCAGAACGGCGGCAGGGGCCGCCGGGTGCCCGCGCGCCGGAAGGGGGCGCGGGAGCCCCGCGTGCGAGACGGGGCACAATGCACACAAACTAGTGACCCGATTCCCGTTGTCAACGCCGGGCATGGGGCGCCCCGTGGGGTACGGGGAACGCATGCGGGCGCTTGCGGGAAGGCCGACGGGGGCCCCGGAGGGGCCGCGCCCGCACGGCGCGCGGGACGAAACCATACGGCGCGGCCCTTGCGGACCGCGCCGTTGCAGTAGCTAGGAGCCGGTCTTGGCCTCGGTATGGTAGATCATCACCGGCTCGCGGCTTTTCTCCACCACGGCGCGGTTGATGACGCACTCCTTGATGTCCTGCTGCGAGGGCAGGTTGTACATGATGTCCAGCATCACCGATTCCATGACGTTGCGCAGGCCACGCGCGCCGGTCTTGCGCTCGATGGCCTGGGTGGCGATGCTCTTCAGCGCGTTGGCGGTGAAGCGCAGGTTCACCTTGTCCAGTTCGAACAGCTTCTGGTACTGGCGCACCAGCGCGTTCTTGGGCTCGGTGAGGATGCGCACCAGGTCTTCCTCGCTCAATTCCTCCACGTGGGTGACCACGGGGATGCGGCCCACGAATTCGGGGATCAGGCCGAACCTCACGAGGTCGTTGGGGTGCACCTGGCCCAGCAGTTCGCCGAAGGGGACGTCCTTGCGGCTGGCCACCTTGGCGCCGAAGCCCATGGCCCCGCCGCCGATGCGCTGCTCGATGAGCTTGTCCAGCCCGATGAACGCCCCGCCGAGGATGAACAGGATGTTCGAGGTGTCCATCCTGATGAATTCCTGCTGCGGGTGCTTGCGCCCGCCCTTGGGCGGGATGTTGGCCTCGGTGCCCTCGATGATCTTCAGCAGGGCCTGCTGCACCCCTTCGCCCGACACGTCGCGGGTGATGGAGGGGCCGTCGCCCTTGCGGGATATCTTGTCGATCTCGTCGATGTAGATGATGCCCTTGGAGGCCGCCTCGATGTCGTAGTCGGCGTTCTGGAGCAGCTGGACCAGGATGTTCTCCACGTCCTCGCCCACGTAGCCCGCCTCGGTCAGGGTGGTGGCGTCGGCGATGGCGAAGGGCACCTTGAGCACGCGGGCCAGGGTCTTGGCCAGCAGGGTCTTGCCGCTGCCGGAAGGCCCGATGAGCAGGATGTTGCTCTTCTCCAGTTCCACCTCGCCGCCCAGCGCGCCGGCGAAGAAGACCCGCTTGTAGTGGTTGTGCACCGCCACGGACAGGATCTTCTTGGCTTGGTGCTGGCCGATCACGTATTCGTCGAGCTTGGCCTTGATCTCGGCGGGGGTGAGCAGCTTGCCCTCCTCCACCGTCTCGGTGATGTGCTCCTGCGCGATGATCTCGTTGCACAGCGAGACGCATTCATCGCAGATGTAGACGCCGGGCCCGGCAATGAGGCGCTGCACGGCGTCCTGCCCCTTGCCGCAGAAGGAACAACGCAGCTCGCGATCCGAGCCGCCCTTGGTATTGGCCATGATGTACCTACTTCGCTTGGTTCTGCGTGGCATCCCGCCGCGAGGTGAGGATGCTGTCGATGATGCCGTATTCCTTGGCCTCGGCGGGTCCCATGAAGTAATCACGCTCGGTGTCGTCGGCAACCCGCTCCACGGGCTGGCCGGTGTGGCGGGCCATGATTTCGTTCAGGTTGGCCTTCATGCGCAGCACTTCGCGGGCGTGGATGTCGATGTCGCTGGCCTGGCCGTGGAAGCCGCCCGAGGGCTGGTGGATCATGATGCGGCTGTTGGGCAGCGCGTGGCGCATGCCGGGGGCGCCAGAGGCCAGCAGCAGCGCGCCCATGCTGGCGGCCTGGCCCAGGCACAGGGTGGCCACGGGCGAGGTGATGTACTGCATGGTGTCGTAGATGGCCATGCCCGCCGTCACCGAGCCGCCCGGAGAGTTGATGTACAGGTAGATTTCCTTCTCGGGGTTTTCCGATTCGAGGAACAGCAGCTGCGCGCAGATGAGCGAGGCGATCTGGTCGTCGATGGGAGTGCCCAGCAGGATGATGCGGTCCTTCAGCAGGCGCGAATAGATGTCGTAGGCGCGTTCGGAACGGCCCGTGGTCTCGATGACTATGGGAACTGGCATGTGCCTCTCCTGCGTGTGTCGGGCGTGTGCGGCCCGTGTGGAATCCGCGTGCGGTCCTGTGCGGTTAGGGCGACGGCGCACGTGGCGCCGGCATGATCCGGCCGGTGAAGGGGACGTGTCCGGCCCCGGCCATGAAGGCCGTCTGCCGGGTGAGCGCCCGCACCCCGCGCATGCGGAATGCGGGGTCACGGGGCCGGTGCGAAACTGACTCGTTACCCCGAGGATAGCAGAAGACCGCCCCGCACCACAAGGCACGCGTGGCGCTCCGGCTGCCCGCGCGGCGGGGGAGCCCCGCTCCCGCCGCAAGCCGGAACGCCCGGCGCGGCGAGCCGTCCATCCGTCTTGTCGGCCGGAAACGGCGTTCCTTTACGAATCCCCGGCGAAAACAAGGGGCAGGAAGGTGCGGGTGCACCCCCCTGCCCCGAACATGCATCCAGGAACCGGGCGGGCCGGTTCGAGTGCGCAGGTCGCGCGGGCGAAGCGGCCGCTATTTCGCGGCGGGCTCCACTTCGGTCACCGTGGCCTTCTCGTAGATGGCGTCCATGGCCTTGTCGGCCAGCATGCGGTCGCGCAGCGAGAATATCTGGTTGTTCTTGATGTAGTAGTCCTTCAGGGCGTTGTAGTCCTGACCGGAGCGCATGGCGATCTGCTGGATCTGGGTGTCGATCTCCTGCTCGGTCACTTCCACGCCTTCCTTGCGGGCGGCGCGCAGCAGGAAGATCTGGGTGCGGGTCACCTGCTCGGCTTCGGGGCGCACTTCGGCGCGCAATTCCTCGGGCTTCTTGCCCAGGGATTCCATGCTCTTGCCCTGGCGTTCCAACTTGCCGCGCATGTCGTCCAGCAGATGGCCCACGTACATGTCCACCATGGATTCGGGCAGGGGGAAGTCCACCATCTTCAGCAGCTTGTCCAGCATGGTCTTCTGGGCGGTGGCCTTCACAAGCTGGGTGCGGCTCTGCATGTAGGAAGAGGTGACCGCCTCGCGCATCTTGTCCATGGACTCGAAGCCCCCGGCCTTCTGGGCCAGGTCGTCGTTGGCCTCGGGCAGGCGGCGTTCCTTCACGGCGTGCACCTTGACCTTCACGGTCAGGCTCTTGCCCGCGAAATCAGGGTTGATGAAGTCGGCCGGGAAGTTCAGGGGGCCTTCGCCCTCTTCGCCGGGGGCCAGGGTCTTCACCAGGTTTTCGAAGTCTTCCAGGGCCTGGCGGTCGCCAAGGTTCATCTGGAAGTTCTCGGCGCTGATGCCTTCCACCGGCTCGCCGTTCTCGAACGCGGCGAAGTCCAGCACCACCACGTCGCCGTCACGGCCGGGGCGCGATTCGGCCACGGGAACCAGCTCGGCCATGTTGGTGCGGATGCGGGTGATGACCTCGTCCACTTCCTTCTCGTCCACCACGGCCTTTTCCTGCTCCACGGCAAAGCCGTCGTAGTCGGGCAGGTCGAATTCGGGCAGCACTTCAAAGGAAATGCTGTACTCGAAGGGGGTGCCGCGCTCCAGCTGCCCGCCGTCGAAGTCGATGCGCGAGATGGGGTTGGCGTCCAGCGCGGTCATCACTTCGTTGATATGCACGTTGACGAGGTCCTGGGTGGCCTCGTTGTAGATTTCCTTGCGGAAGCGGCTTTCGACCAGGTTCGCGGGCACCTTGCCCTTGCGGAACCCGTCAAGGGTCATGTTGGTGCGGTACATGGCGATGGCGGCGGACAGGGCGGCCTCCACCTCTTCGACCGGCACCGTGATGTTGACCTTTTTCTTGACCGGGGAAAGATCTTCGACGGTATATTCCATGGTGCAACGCTCCTTGTGAAAGTCTGTTCGTGCCCGGCGCCCCTGCCGCGCCATGTCTGGCGGGGCGCGGTGCGCTGGTGCCGGGGGCGGGGATTGAACCCGCATGGTGTGAACCACTGGCTTCTAAGACCAGCGCGTATACCAGTTCCGCCACCCCGGCAGTGCGACGGCGCGTTCCCGTGCCGCCAGCCCGGCGGTGCCCCGTGCGGCAGGCGCCGCAAGGCTCGGGGCGCTCCGGAGACGGTTCGGCGACGCTTCGGAAAGCCCGCTCCTTTACCATTTGTGACAGCGGAGCGCAAGCCCGCGTCATGACGGAAGCCGCGCCCCGGCGGCCGCCCGGCGCACGCGATACGCGCCAATACGCGCCAGTACGCACCGGTACGCGCGCATGAGAAAGCTGGCCTCCAACCCGCCAGCTTTCTTGACGTATCATTTCCATCAATATACACAATCGACATGCTGGATTTCAGAAGACTCGAAGCGTTCTGCAAGGTCTACGAACTGCGCAGTTTTTCGCGGGCTGGGGCGGACCTGTTCCTCTCCCAGCCCACCATCAGCGCGCACGTCCTTGCACTGGAAAAGGAACTGGGCGTCCGCCTGCTGGACCGCATGGGCCGGCAGGTGCTGCCCACGCCCGCCGGAGAGGTGCTCTACCGGCGCGCGTCCGAGGCGTTCGCCAGCCTTGCCGCCGCAGAGGCCGAAATCGGCCAGCTGCGCGACGAGGTCAGCGGCGACCTGGTGGTGGGCGGCAGCACCATACCCGCGCATCATGTCCTGCCCGAGATCATCGCCGGGTTCGTGCGCACCTACCCCGCGGTGCGCGTGCACCTGCGCGTGGGCGACACGGCGGACATCGTGCAGCGCGTCAGCGACGGAGAACTGATGCTGGGCCTGGTGGGCGCGGTGGAGCCGCACCCCGACCTGGTGTTCGAGCCGTTGGTGGACGACGAACTGGTGGTGGTGGCCACGCCGGAACTGGCGGGCGGCAGGCGGCAGGTGCAGGTCGAGGAATTGGCCCAGTGGCCGTGGATCATGCGCGAGGCCGGGTCCGGCACGCGGCGCACCTTTGCCGAAGCGCTGGCCTCGGCGGGCATGGATGTGCGGCGGCTGCCGGTGGCCCTGGTGGTGGACAGCACCCAGGCCGTGGTGCAGTACGTGCGCGCGGGCCTTGGGGTCAGCGCCACCTCGCGCCTGGCCGTGGCCGAAAGCATCGCCCGGGGCGAACTGGTGGAGTTGCAGCTTGACGACTGCCGCCCCGCGCGCCAGTTCCACTCGGTGCGCCATGCCCGGCGGCACCGGTTTCCGGCGGCGGCGGCCTTTGCCGCCTACCTCGGCGAGCACACCCGCCACCTGCGCAACGGCAGGGACGCGGACGCGGCGAACGGCGGCAAGGACCGCGACAAGGACAAGGCATGAGCCGCATTCGGCTGGTCGATTCGGTCAAGGCCGCCGGTTGAGCCGCCAAGGTGGCTCCGGGGGACCTGGAGCGCATCCTGGCGGGGCTTCCGCGCGACCCGGCCGTCGAGGACAGGGTCATCGTGGGCACGCGCCACAATGAGGACGCGGCCGTGGTGCGCCTGCCCGATGGACGCGCCATCGTGCAGACGCTGGACTTCTTCACGCCCATCGTCAACGACCCGTACCGCTTCGGGCGCATCGCCGCGGCCAACGCCCTGTCCGACGTCTACGCCATGGGCGGCGAGCCGTGGTGCGCCATGAACATCGTCTGCTTTCCGGTAAAGCGGCTGCCGGAAACCATCCTGGCCGACATCCTGCGCGGCGGGTCCGACGCCCTGCGCGAGGCGGGCGCGGCGCTGGTGGGCGGCCACAGCGTGGAGGACGACGAAATCAAGTACGGCCTGTCCGTCACCGGGCTCATCGATCCGGACAAGGTGGCCTCCAACGCGGGTCTGCGCCCCGGCGACCGGCTGCTGCTCACCAAGCCGCTGGGCACCGGCATCCTGGCCACGGCGATCAAGGCCAGTTGGCCCGGTTGGGAAGAGTACGAGGAAGAACTGTTTCGCTGGGCCTCGCGCCTGAACAAGGGCGCGGGCCGGGTCATCCGCGAACTGGGCCTGAAGGCCGCCACCGACGTGACCGGCTTCGGCCTTGGAGGGCACTGCCTGGAGATGGCCAACGCCTCCGGGGTCACCGTGGCCCTGGACACCGCCGCCCTGCCCGTGCTGCCCGGCGTGGCGGAACTGGCGGGCATGGGGCTGGTGCCCGAAGGCAGCCACGCCAACCGCGCACATTGCCACAAGCACGTGCGCACCGATCCCGGCGTCAGCCCCGTGCTGTCCGACGTGGCCTTCGACGCCCAGACATCGGGCGGCATGGTGCTGGCCGTGCAGCCGGAACTGGTGGACCGGGCCGTGGCCCTGCTGGCCGAATCCGGCGACCCGGCCTATCCCGTGGGAGAAGTGCTGGAACCGCTGCCCGACGGCGTGCGGCTGGTGCTGCGCTGACGCGCAGCCTGCTCCCCGAACCGGCGGGCCGGCGATCCGACAGTCCGGCACGGACAACCAGCCAGAAAATTCCCGTTCATGCCCCACGCCCCGGCTGCCCGAAAGCGCCGGGGCGTTTCCCATGCTCGTTCCCGCCCCGGATGCTCTTCCCCCCCGTCCCACCCTACTCCGGACGGGGGGTCTTCCTTCGCGCCCCACCCTTCGGGCACCTTGACGCATTCCAAGCGGTTACGGCATAGTGCCCCCAGGTGCTCACAACACCTTTTTTCCCCAGGCGGTCCGCCGCCGACACAGCGGGGTTGTGCTTGCGTTGCAGGCACGACCGTCTTTTCGCGCGTACGTGTCGGGAGTGCGGAGAATACAATACCCCGCAAGGGGGAATAATCCCGCCGTCCTGGGGCGGTTGTGAGCTCCCGGCAATCTGCGCGGCCGGTGTCTCCCTCCGGGCAGTTGCCTACCCGCAACGCCGGAGGGCTTGTCATGTCGGAACACCCCGCACCCTACGGGCCGGACGCCAAGGTACAGTTGGCCCGCATCCTTGAGGCCACCGGGTGCCGTTCCCGGACCGAACTGGCCGAACTGCTGGGCATCTCGCTGGCGGCAGTGGCCAGGGCCAGGAAAAACGACGGGATCCCCGCGGACTGGCTGGTCCGGCTGACGCGGCTGGGCATCAATTCCGACTGGATCGTCACCGGCATCGGCCCCCGCTACATGCCGTCCGGCCATGGCTCCGGGGAACAGGTGGTCGTCGAGGCGCCCCCCGGAACCATCCTGCAAGACATTCTGCGCTGCTTTCCCACCCAGGCGCTGACCGACGAACTGGACAGACGCCGACGGCCCCTCCCGCGCAAGGGACAAATCCCCGCCGTGTCGCGGGACGCGGCGAAACGCTGAAACGCGCCCGCCCGCGCGGGGCGCCCCTTGGAACATCCATATTCCTATACACCGCCATAAAGTTTCCGGGCACTCCTGCCGATACGCAACGTAGAAAAGACATGCGGCAAGGAGGTGTCACGATGGGGCTCGACGGTCTCGGCAACGGTTTTTCTGTTAGCATGGGCGACCTCGCACCAACGGCCTTGCTCCGTAGCAAGAGTGAGGGCGCCTCCACGAGAACGGGCACCAAAGAAAGCCCGCTGGGCGATGCGATCATGCCGGCCACCGGGGTGCAGTCCGGCCAGGCGAACCTGATGGCGGGCCACTTCGCCAGCATCGAGCTCACGGAATCAAGGTACATCGCCGCGCGCAAGGCGGCGCTCCAGTCCGACAGCGACATGGTCAACCGGCAGAACTCCGTCCTGACCGTGGCCATCGCGGAGTTGGAGGTCATGAGCGCAAGCGGGAAGCCCAGTAGCGTGCAACGGTATCTCATCGGCAAGAAAGCTGAACGGCGCATGCGCGAAGAGCAGCAGCGTTCCGCAGCCGAAGCCTCTGAAAGCAATCTCGATGAAATGAAGCGGGATATCAGGGAAAGAGCAGCGGAGGCCACCCGGCCGGATACGGAAGGGAACGGGCAGGCGGCACCACCTGAAGCGACGACATCCGCAAGCACGCCCGCCAGACAGACCGCGGCTGCGGCTGTTTCCCAAACTGTCCCCCCATCTGTCCCCCAGGCTATCCCATTGACCGGGGCGGAAGCAGCCGCGCTCCCCGCAACACCAGTCAGTTCCGCTTCCGTAGTGGCGATGGAAGACGCCCCGGCGGCCAAGCCCACGGTCACCTCCATAGACATCACGGTGTAAGAACAAGGCTGGGCGGCCCCATCCAGCCCACCCGACCTTGGCCGGAGCCGTAAACGAGGCCCGCCCCATGCAGGGGCGGGCCTCGTTTGCAGATGAAAAACGGGGCGGACCGCATGGTCCGCCCCGTTCGGGTACGTGCTATGAAGGGCGTCGCCGGTTACTCGGCGGCCTTCTTCTCTTCCGCCGGAGCGGCGGCGGCGGGCTGGTGGGTCAGTTCGATGACCGCCAGCGGGGCGCAGTCGCCCTTGCGGGGCAGGCCCAGCTTCACCACACGGGTGAAGCCGCCGGACACGCCGGAGAAGGCGGGGCCGATGTCGTCGAACAGGCGCTTGACCAGTTGGTGCGAACCCAGCACGTCGTACGCCAGGCGGCGGGAGTGCAGGTCGTTGCGCAGGGCCAGGGTGATCAGCGGTTCGACGATGCGACGCAGTTCCTTGGCCTTGGTCTCGGTCGTGCGGATCTTGCCGTAAGTCAGCAGGGCCTTGGCCATGTTGCGGAACAGGGCCTTCCGGTGGGACGGCGTCCTGCCCAGCTTCTTGCCGGAATTGCTATGCCTCATTTTGCTGCTTCCTCTTCCATTCCTGGTATTTCTTCTCGAAGCCGTCGACCTTCATGCCGAAGTCCAGGGTCATGTCGGACAGCACGCGCTTGATTTCATCCAGCGACTTGCGGCCGAAGTTCTTGGTCTTCAGCATTTCGTTCTCGGACTTCTGGACCAGTTCGCCCACCAGGGTGATGTTGGCGCTCTTCAGGCAGTTGGTGGCGCGCACGGACAGTTCGAGTTCGTCGATCCCCTTGAACAGGTTTTCGTTGACGTCGCTGCTGCCCGACGAGTTGCCGGAGCTTTCGCCCGAAATGCGCTCATCGAAGTTGATGAAGACGGATATCTGGTCCTTGATGATCTTGGCGCTGTACGCAATCGCATCCTCGGGGGTCACGGAACCGTCGGTCCAGACCTCGATGATGAGCTTGTCGTAGTTGGTCATCTGGCCGACGCGAGCCTGCTCCACCGTGTAGGCGACCTTGCGGACCGGGGCGAAGCTGGAGTCCAGCTTGATCAGGCCGATCTCCTCGCTGAGGCCCTCGTGCATGTCGGCGGGCACGTAGCCCTTGCCCATGCGCACCTCGAACTCGAAGGTGAGTTCCAGGTCTTCGGTCAGCGTGGCGATGTGCAGGTCGGGGTTGAGGACCATCACGTGCTGGTTGGTCTTGATGTCGCCGGCCTTCACCGCGCCCTTCTTGTTCACGGAAAGCTCCAAGAACTGGGGCTCGTCCGTGTCCATGGCAAGACGCACCTGCTTCAGGTTGAGGACGATGTCGGTCACGTCCTCGAGCACGCCGGGAATGGTGGTGAACTCGTGCTGCACGCCCGAGACCTTCACCGAGACGAACGCCGCGCCCTGAAGCGACGACAGCAGAACCCGGCGCAGCGCGTTGCCGATGGTGGTGCCATAGCCACGTTCCAGCGGTTCGCACACGAACTTGCCGTACATGGCATCGGCCGGGTCGCTGTCCCGGGTGATCTGCTCGGGCTTCACGAGCTCCGACCAGTTCCGGGTGTTGATAAGCCTGTCGCCTTGTTTGATGAGCATGCTCACACCCGCTTATTTGGAGTAAAGCTCGACAATCAGGTGTTCGTTGATCGGGAACTGAATGTCTTCGCGCTGCGGCAGGGCCTTGACCATGCCCTTGAAGTTCGGGCCGTCCACTTCGAGCCACGAGGGGCAGCCGCGGCGGGCGATGACTTCCTGGGCTTCGGCGATCACGGGGATCTTGCGGCTGGCTTCGGGCACTTCGATGGTATCGCCCACGCGCACCTGCAACGAGGGGATGTTCACCTTGCGGCCGTTCAGCGTGAAGATGCCGTGGCGCACCAGCTGGCGCGCCTGCTGGCGCGAGTTGGCGAAGCCGAGACGGTAGATCACGTTGTCGAGACGGCGTTCGAGAATGGCCAGCAGGTTGGCGCCGGTCACGCCCTTGGTCATGTCGGCCTTGTGGAAGTAGCCGCGGAACTGGCGTTCAAGAACGCCGTACACGCGACGGACCTTCTGCTTCTCGCGCAGCTGGACGGCGTAGTCGCTCACCTTCTTGCGGGCGCGGCCATGCTGGCCGGGCGCGTAGGGGCGACGGTCGTAGGCGCACTTGTCGGTGTAGCAGCGGTCGCCCTTGAGGAAAAGCTTGGTGCCTTCACGCCGGCACATCCGGCACTTTGCGTCATTGTACTTAGCCAAGGCTGGATCCTCCTAACTAGACGCGGCGCCGCTTGGGCGGGCGGCAGCCGTTGTGGGGAATCGGGGTGATGTCACGGATGAAGGCGACCTTGAAGCCCGCGGCGTTGACGGCGCGCATGGCGGCTTCACGGCCGGAGCCGGGGCCCTTGACGTAGATGCCCACGGTACGCATGCCGTGATCCTGGGCACGCTTGGCCGCCTGTTCGGCAGCCACCTGCGCGGCGAACGGGGTGCTCTTGCGCGAGCCCTTGAAACCGCTCTGCCCGGCGCTGGCCCAGCTGATGGTGTTTCCCCGCGTGTCCGTGAAGGTCACGATGGTGTTGTTGAACGTCGCCTGAATGTGAACGATCCCGACCGGGACGTTCTTCTTCTCTTTCTTTTTGACCGTACGCTTGGGTCTTGCCATGACTTACTCTCTGCGGACTAGAATTAGGGGGCTTGCAGCCGGAACCTCAAAACGAGCTCAGTCATGACAGAGCCGTGCCGCGCTGGTCACCGGGAAATTTTGCATGCCCTGGCGACGCAGGTGAGATTCCACGCCTTTGTGCTAGCCTTGGATTACTTCTTCTTGCCGACGGCGCCGCGACGGGGACCCTTGCGGGTGCGGGCGTTGGTGTGGGTGCGCTGACCATGCACCGGCAGACCGCGACGATGGCGCAGGCCGCGGTAGCAGCCGATGTCCATCAGACGCTTGATGTTGCTGGAAATCTCGCGACGGAGATCGCCTTCAACCTTGTGGTTCTGCTCGAGTTCCTTACGGATTTCGTTGACCTCGTCGGCGCTCAGGTCGTCGATGTTCCGGCTCCAGTCGACGCCGGTAACATCCAGGATCTGAAGCGCGGTAGTCCGCCCGATACCGTAGATATAGGTAAGGGCGATGTCAACGCGCTTGCCACGGGGCAGATCGACACCTGCAATTCTGGCCACTGTTTACTCCTGACGGCTTAGCCCTGGCGCTGCTTGTGCCGGGGGTTGTCGCAAATGACCCTGAGAATGCCCCGGCGGCGGATGACCTTGCACTTGGGGCACATCTTCTTGACGGAAGGCCTGACTTTCATGTTCGACTCCGTTGTTTGTCTTTGACCCGACATGACGGAAGAGCAACGTCGGAACAGGGGTGCATATCACCCCCACCGGCGCCCGTCAACCGGCAAGTCGCGCCGCCTCTGCCTGCGACAGGCTGAGAATGATCGGCCCGTCCGGCGTGATGGCCACGCTGTGTTCGAAGTGGGCCGACAGCTTGCGGTCGCGGGTGACCGCCGTCCAGTTGTCGGCGAGGATTTCGACCTCGTACGTCCCCACCGTGACCATCGGTTCGATGGCCAGCACCATGCCCGGCTTCAGGGGCACGCCCTGCATGCCGCGCGGCACGAAGTTGGGGATCTCGGGCTTCTCGTGCAGCGAACGGCCGATGCCGTGCCCCACGAACCTGCGCACCACCCCGAACCCGGCCGCCTCGACGTGCCGCTGCACGGCCGCCGAGATGTCGTACAGGGTGTTGCCCACCCGCGCCTCGGCGATGCCCTCGAAGAGGGATTCGCGGGTCACGCGGATGAGGCGCGCGGCCTCGTCGCTCACGGTCCCCACCGGGTAGGTGCGGGCCGAGTCGCCGTAGAAACCGTCGTACACGACGCCCATGTCGAAGCTGACGATGTCCCCTTCCTGGAGAATCCGCTTGGCCGAGGGAAAGCCGTGCACCACCTCTTCGTTCACCGAGCAGCACAGGGCGAACGGAAACCCGTGGTAGCCCTGGAAGGCCGGGCGGACGCCGTGCTTGCGGCATTCCGCCTGGGCCAGCTCCTCGAAATGCATCGTCGGGACGCCCGGGCGCACGTTTTCGCCCAGCACGTCCAGTATCGCGGCAACGATTCGATTGGCCTCCCGAAGGAGGCCAATCTCGTTGTCGTTCTTGATGAAGACACCGCGAAACTTCTTCAACTCACTGCCGTCCCTTGATGCGGGTCTTGTTCATGAGACCCTCGTACTGCCGTGAGATCAGGTGCGATTCCACCTGGGACATGAAGTCCATGGCCACGCCCACCAGAATCAGCACGCTGGTGCCGCCGAAGTAGAACGGCACGTTGAACTGCGCGATGAGGATCATGGGCAGGACGCAGATCGCGGATATGTAGATGGCCCCCCAGATGGTCATCCGGGTGAGCACCCTGTCGATGTACTGCCGGGTCTTGTCCCCGGGGCGGATGCCGGGAATGAACCCGCCGCCCTTCTTCAGGTTTTCGGCAATGTCCTTCGGGTCGAAGATGATCGCCGTGTAGAAGAAGCAGAAGAACACGATGAGGCTGATGAACAGGATGTTGTACATCACCGTGTGCGGCGCGAACCACGCGGCCACCTTCTGCAACGTCTCGTTGGCCGAGAAGCTGGCGATGGTCGCGGGGAACAGCAGCAGCGACGAGGCGAAGATGGGCGGAATGACGCCCGCCGTGTTGATGCGCAGCGGCAGGTGCGTGCTCTGCCCGCCGAACATCTTACGGCCCACCTGCCGCTTGGCGTAATGGATGGGGATGCGCCGCTGCCCGCGTTCCATGAACACGATGCAGCCGAGCACCACCGCCATCAGCGCCAGCACCAGGATCGCCGTGAACACGCTCATGTCGCCGGCCTTGATGAGCTGGCCAGACTTGACGATGCCGCCGGGGATACCGGCGACGATGCCCGAGAAGATGATCAGCGAAATGCCGTTGCCGATGCCCTTCTCGGTAATCTGTTCGCCAAGCCACATGATCAGCACGGTGCCGGCGGTCAGGGTTGCGATGGTGATCATCCGGAAGGCCCAGCCCGCCTCCAACACCACGGGCGCGCCCGCGGGGCTGTGCATGTTCTCGAGGCCCACGGCGATGCCGAAGCCCTGGATCACGGTGATCAGCACCGTGGCGTAGCGGGTGTACTGGGTGATCTTCCGGCGGCCCGCCGCCCCTTCCTCCTTGGCCATCCGCTTCAGTTCAGGGCTTACGACCTGCAGAAGCTGGATGATGATGGAGGCCGAGATGTAGGGCATGATGCCGAGGGCGAACACCGACAGATTGCGGAGCCCGCCCCCGGAGAACATGTCGAAGAGGCCGAAAAGGGTGTTCTGGACGCTGGCGAAGAAGTCGGCCAGCGCTCCGGAATCCACCCCGGGGACCGGGACGTGAACCCCGATGCGGTATGCGGCCAGCAACAGGAACGTCCAGATGAGCTTCCTGCGAAGCTCGGGCAGACGCGCCAGGTTTTCTACACCACTAAGCGCCACGGCTTACCCTTCCAGTGCCTTGGCTTCGCCACCGGCGTTGCGGATCTTCTCGGCGGCGGAGGCGCTGAACTTGTGCGCTTCCACCGTAAGGGCCACGCTGACCTCGCCCACGCCCAGGATCTTCACCGACGCGCCGGCCTTGCACAGGCCGCGTTCGTAGATGTCTTCCAGGGTGATGTCGGTCTTGCCTTCGAAGGCCGCCACCAGGCGATCGAGGTTGATCACCTCGTAGGTGGCCTTGAAGGGCGCGTTCTTGAAGCCGCGCTTGGGCAGACGGCGCTGGAGCGGCATCTGGCCGCCTTCGAAACCGGGGCGTACGCCGCCGCCTGCGCGGGCGTTCTGGCCCTTGTTACCCTTGCCGGAGGTGCAGCCGAGCCCCGAACCGGAACCGCGGCCCACGCGCTTGCGCGATGCCCGTTCCTCGGCGAACGGATAGAGTTCGTGCAGTCTCATTATTCACTGACCTCGACCAGGTGCTTGACTTCGGCGATCATGCCGCGGATGGCGGCATTGTCCTCAAACGACTTCTCGCAACGGATCTTCCGCAGGCCAAGCGCGTCAAGAACCTTGCGCTGCTTGGGTTTGCAGCCGATCCAGCTGCGTACGAGCTTCACCTTGATCATGATTGCGTCCCTACTTTCTGGGCGCTTCGAGCTTCATGCCGCGAAGCTGGCTCACGTACTCTGCGCTGCGCAACGAGGTAAGCCCCGCCATGGTGGCGCGCAGCACGTTGTGCGGGTTGTTGGTGCCGATGGCCTTGGCAAGCACGTCGGTCACGCCCACGGCTTCCATGACGGCGCGCACGGCACCACCGGCGATGATGCCGGTACCCTTGGAGGCGGGCTTCAGCATGACGCAGCCGGCGCCGAACTCGCCCTGGATTTCGTACGGAAGGGTGCCGTCCACCAGCGGAATCTGGACCATGTCCTTCTTCGCACGTTCGGTGGCCTTGCGCAGGGCTTCCGGCACTTCCTGGGCCTTGCCGAGGCCGAAGCCCACGGCGCCCTTGCCGTCGCCCACGACAACGAGGGCGCTGAAGCTGAAGCGGCGGCCGCCCTTCACAACCTTGGCAACTCGGTTAAGGTAGACGATCTTCTCTACCAACCCGAACTCATTCTGTTCCATGCCAGTACCTACCACCCGTTAGAATTCCAGGCCGCCCTCACGGGCACCGTCGGCAACAGCCTTGATGCGCCCGTGATAGAGGTAGCCGTTACGGTCGAACACCACGCGCTTGATGCTCTTCTCGCCAGCAAGACGCGCGATTTCCTTGCCCACCAGTTCCGCCCCGGCCTTGTTGCAGTGCGCTCCGGCCTGGGCCTTGCCGATGGCAAGGGTGGAGGTGGCAACAAGCGTGGCACCGGTGGCGTCGTCCACGATCTGGGCGTAGACATGCAGGTTCGAGCGGTAGACAACCAGCCGGGGACGCTCGGCGCTTCCGGCGATCTTCTTGCGAATGCGGACCTTGCGCCGCTTTCTGGCATCGTTCTTGGTCATCGTCATTTTCTCATACCTGCCTATTTGCCACCAGACTTGCCGGCCTTGCGGCGAATCTGCTCGTTGTCGTACTTGATGCCCTTGCCCTTGTAGGGTTCGGGCTTACGCACGCGGCGGATGCGTGCGGCGATCTCGCCGACCACTTCCTTGCTGATGCCCGAGATGGTCAGCTTCTGGCCTTCCACCTTGGCTTCGACGCCTTCGGGCATCTCCATGATCACCGGGTGCGAGAAACCGACCGCGAGTTCCACCAGGTTGCCCTTGACGGCGACCTTGTAGCCGACGCCGATGACTTCCAGGGTCTTGGAGAAGCCCTTGGTCACGCCCTGGATGCAGTTGGCGAGCAGGGTGCGGCGCAGGCCGTGCTGAGCACGGGCGGTGCGGGTTTCGGCGGTGCGGGTGATGACGACGTGGCCGTCTTCCACCGCGTAGTTCAGTTCAGCATGGGTAGGGGTGACGAGCACGCCCTTCGGGCCCTTGACCTCCACGGCTTCGGTCCCGACCTTCACTTCGACGCCGGAAGGAATGGCGATGGGGAGTTTACCGATTCGCGACATGTCCGTACCCTACCAGATTTCGCAGAGCAGTTCGCCGCCGACCTTGCGGTCGCGGGCCTGCGTGCCCGCAAGGACACCGCTGGAGGTGGACAGGATGCAGATGCCGAGCCCGTTCTGGACCTTGGGGATGTCGGTGGAACCGACATACACCCGGCGGCCGGGCTTGCTCACCCGCTTGAGGCCGGAGATGACCGGCTTGCCTTTGAAATACTTGAGGGAGATCTTGATCTCGGCCTCTTCCACCGCCACGTCTTCGACGTAACCTTCCTGCTTCAGGATGACGGCGATGGATTCCTTGATCTTCGAGCGCGGCACACTCACTTCCTTGTGCAGGGCCAAGTGTGCGTTGCGGATACGCGTGAGCATATCAGCAATAGGATCAGTCAGCATTCCTTACTCCTTGGTGACTTACCAGCTCGACTTGCGAACGCCGGGCAGTTCGCCGCGCAGGGCCATGTTGCGGAAGCAGATACGGCAAAGACCGAACTTGCGCATGTAGGCACGCGGGCGGCCGCAGACCGGACAACGGTTGTAGGCGCGGGCGGAGAACTTGGGCTTGCGCTGCGCCTTCACTTCAAGCGATGTACGAGACAAAGCCGTTTCTCCTTACTTCTTGAAAGGCATGCCGAGCTGGTCGAGCAGCAGCTTGCCTTCCTTGTCCGTCTGGGCAGTGGTAACGATCGTGATGTTCATCCCCTTGGGGTTGTCAACGCGATCCACTTCCAGCTCGGGGAAAATGGTGTGTTCCTTGATGCCCAGGGTAAAATTGCCCCGGCCATCGAAGCCACGGTCCGGAATCCCTCTGAAGTCGCGCACGCGGGGCAGCGCGAAGTTCATCAGCTTGTCCAGGAAGTCCCACATGCGTTCCTTGCGCAGCGTCACGCGGCAGCCGATGGGCATGCCTTCGCGCAGCTTGAACGACGCGATGGACTTCTTCGCACGGGTCACGACGGCCTTCTGCCCGGCGATGGCGGTCAACTCCTTGATGGCTTCTTCCATCAACTTGTTGTTCTGGCTCGCGGCGCCGAGGCCGATATTCAGAGAGACTTTCTCAATCCCGGGAACCTGCATCGAAGAAGTGTAGTTGAACTCCTTCTGCAATACCGGAACCACTTTCTCGCGGTATATCTGTTCAAGACGCGTCATCGTCTCTCACCCTATCCGATGATTTCGTTGCACTTCTTGCAGAAGCGAACTTTCTTGCCGTCCTCGGTGTAGCGGTAGCCCACCTTGGTGGCCTTGGCGCACGCATCGCACATCACCATCACGTTGGAGATGTCTACAGGCATCTCCTTCTCGATGATCCCGCCCGGCTGCTGCCGGTACGGATTGGCGCGCATGTGGCGCTTGACCATGTTGACCTTCTCGACAAGTACGCCGTCCTTCTTGCGAAGAACCTTCAGCACCTTGCCGATCTTGCCTTTGTCCTTGCCGGCGATGACGACCACTTTGTCGTCCTTGCGGATGCGGAACTGTTTCATTTCTGGGCTCCTAGAGCACTTCGGGCGCCAGCGAGACGATCTTCATGAAGTTCTTGCCGCGCAGTTCGCGGGCAACGGGGCCGAAGATGCGGGTGCCCACCGGCTCGCCCTGCTTGTTCAGCAGAACGGCCGCATTGGAATCGAACTTGATGTACGAACCGTCGACGCGGCGGACTTCCTTGCGGGTGCGCACGATGACGGCCTGCATCACGTCGCCCTTCTTCACCTTGCAGTGCGGCAGGGCTTCCTTCACGGAAACGACGACGATGTCGCCCACGGTGGCGTAGCGGCGCTTGGAGCCGCCGAGCACCTTGATGCACGCGACCTTCTTCGCACCGGAATTGTCCGCCACCTGCAGCGTGGATTCTACCTGGATCATCGCAAACCCCTACACGGCTTTTTCGAGAATGGAGACCAGATGCCAGCGCTTGTTGCGGCTGAGCGGACGGTACTCGATGATCTTCACCTTGTCGCCGACGCCGCACTCGTTCTGGGGATCGTGAGCGGTGAACTTGTTGCGACGGCGCACGTACTTCTTCAGCAGGGGATGCTGCACCAGCGTTTCGACGCGAACGACGATGGTCTTGTCGTTCTTGTCGCTGACGACGATCCCGGTGAGCACCCTGCCCTTGCGGTTCATCAGTTCTTCGGACATGGGCTTACCCCTTCTCCTTCAGGATGGTCAGAATCCGGGCGATCTCGCGCTTGGTCGCCGGGAGGTTGGAGGTCTTCTCCAACTGCGCGGTGGCGTGGCGGAAGCGCAGATCGAACAGTTCCTTGCGGGATTCGGCCAGCTTGTCCTTGAGCTGTTCAGCGCTGAGCTTTCTCAGTTCTGCGGCGTTCATTCTAGAGGCCCTCCCGCACGACAATGGTCGTCTTGATGGGGAGCTTGTGGGCGGCGCGCGTCAGAGCTTCCTTGGCCAGCTCCAGGCTGACGCCCTTGATTTCGTAAAGCACGCGGCCCGGCTTCACCGGAGCGCACCAGCCCACCGGGGCGCCCTTGCCGGAACCCTGGCGGGTTTCGAGGGGCTTGGCGGTGACCGGATGGTCGGGGAAGATGCGGATCCAGACCTTACCGCCGCGCTTGATGTGGCGCATCATGGCGATACGGGCGGCCTCGATCTGCTGGCTGGACAGCTTGCCGTGTTCTACTGCCTTGAGACCGATATCACCGAAGGAGACAGTGGCGCCGCGGGTGGCCATGCCACGCAGACGGCCCTTCTGCCACTTGCGGAATTTAACCTTTCTGGGGCTCAGCATTACTGTTCTACCTCGTTGTCCAGAATTTCACCCTTGAAAATCCAGACCTTGACGCCGATCACCCCATAGGTGGTGCGGGCCTCGGCAAAACCGAAGTCGATGTCGGCGCGCAGGGTCTGCAGGGGCACGCGACCATCGCGGTACCATTCGGTACGGGCGATTTCGGCCCCGGCGAGGCGGCCGGAACAGGTCACCTTGATGCCTTCGGCGCCGAACTTGCGCGACATGGACACCGTGCGCTTCATGGCGCGACGGAAGGCCACGCGGCGTTCAAGCTGCAGCGCGATGTTTTCGGCAACGAGCTGGGCTTCCACTTCGGGGCGGCGGATTTCGTTCACCTCGATGGAGAACTCGCGCTTGAACTTCCTGCGCAGGTCGCCACGGAGCTTTTCGATTTCCACGCCCTTGCGGCCGATGACGATGCCCGGACGCGCGGTGGAGAGGATCAGCCGCACCTTGCCGCCGGCGCGCTCGATCTCGATCTTGGAGAGACCGGCGTGGTACAGCGTCTTCTTCACGTACTTGCGGATGTTGTGATCCTCGAAGACGAAGCCGGGGTATTCCTTCTTGCTGAACCAGCGCGACTGCCAGTTCTTGTTGTACCCCAGCCGGAAGCCGTAAGGATGTACTTTCTGACCCATAACCTATTCCTGCCCTTCTGCGAGAATCACGGTGATGTGGCTGGTACGCTTCCGGATCTTGGTGGCGCGACCCTGCGCACGCGGAAGAAACCGCTTCCAGGTGGGGCCTTCGTTGATGACGATCTGCTTCACGACCATGGCGTCCACGTCGATGCCGGGCAGCTGCTCGGCGTTGGCGAGGGCGGAACGCAGCACGCCGAAGATGATGTCGGCGGGCTTGTTGGGCGTGAACTTCAGGATATTCATGGCGTCTTCGACAGGCAGCCCGTTCACGTTCTGGGCGACAAGGCGGGCCTTACGCGGCGACACACGCATGAATTTCGCGGTGGCTCTCGATTCCATCGGATTCACCCACTACTTCTTTGCTTTGCTCTTCTTGTCCGCGGCATGCCCGTAGAACGTGCGGGTCGGGGCGAATTCGCCCAGCTTGTGACCCACCATGTTCTCGGTGACGAACACGGGAATGAACTTCTTCCCATTGTGGACCGCGAACGTCAGGCCGACCATCTCGGGAGCGATGGTGGACCGACGCGACCACGTCTTGATGACGCGGCGGTCGCTGTTCGACACGGCCAATTCCACTTTCTTGATCAGATGGTCGTCGATGAACGGACCTTTCTTCAGGGATCTGGGCATGCTCTACTCCTACTTCTGCCCGCGGCGCTTGACGATGAGCTTCGTGGAAGCCTTCTTGCGATCGCGGGTCTTGTACCCCTTGGTGGGCACGCCCCACGGGGTCACCGGATGGCGACCGCCGGAGCTGCGGCCTTCACCGCCACCCAACGGGTGGTCGATGGGGTTCATGGCGACGCCGCGGACCTTGGGACGACGGCCGAGCCAGCGATTGCGGCCCGCCTTGCCCAGCGAGATGTTCTCGTGGTTCACGTTGCCGACCTGGCCGATGGTGGCGCAGCAGGCGGCGAGCACCTTGCGCACTTCGCCCGAGGGCATGCGCAGGAGGGCGTACTTGCCTTCCTTGGCCACCAACTGGGCGTAGGTACCGGCGGCGCGGCAGAACTGGCCGCCACGACCGGGGTAGAGCTCGATGTTGTGCAGCACGGTGCCGACGGGGATGCGGGACATGGCCATGGCGTTGCCGGGCTTGATGTCCGCGCCTTCGCCGGCCTGCACCATGTCGCCCTGCTTGATGCCGAGCGGGGCGAGGATGTAGCGCTTCTCGCCATCCGCGTAGTGCAGGAGGGCGATGCGGGCGGTACGGTTGGGGTCGTACTCGATGTGCGCGACCGTGGCCGCGATGCCGAGCTTGTTACGACGGAAGTCGATGATGCGGTACAGGCGCTTGTGACCGCCACCGCGACGGCGCATGGTCACGCGGCCATTGTTGTTGCGACCGCTTTTCTTGGTCAGCCCCTCGGTAAGGGACTTCTCGGGCGTGCTCCTGGTGACTTCCTCGAAATCCGAGACGGTCTGGAAGCGGCGACCGGGAGATGTCGGTTTCAGCTTGCGAACAGCCATTGCTTACACTCCCTCGAAGAATTCGATTTTTTCGCCGGGAGCCAGGGTCACGTAAGCCTTCTTGCAGCCGGAGATCCGGCCCACGACGCGGCCCTGGCGGACCTTGTCGGCAGGCTTCTTGGTGACGACGTTGACGTCGGTCACCTTGACCTTGAAGGCGGCTTCGACGGCCTTCTTGATTTCGATCTTGTTGGCCCGGGGGTTCACGAAGAACACGACCTGCTGGGCCTGTTCCTTCACGAAGGTGGCCTTTTCGGACACCAGGGGCTTCACGAGAATCTGCGTATAATCCATGACCAACCTCCCTACTTCAGCCTGGCCTGGACAGATTCGACGGCGCCCTCGAACATCACCAGCGTCGGGTGCTTCAGAATCTCGTAGACGCTGAGCTGGTCGGCGGTGATCAGGGTGATGCCGGGAATGTTGCGGGCCGAAAGGGCGAGGGTGGTGTCCGCTTCGGCGGTGATCACCAGGGCCTTTCCGAGGCCCAGGGTGTCGGCCACCTTGGCGAACAGCTTGGTCTTGACTTCGGGCAGTTCGATGCCCTTGACCACCATCAGGTTCTCGCCGGCAAGCCGCGAGCTCAGCGCCATCTTGAGGGCCAGCTGGCGGACCTTCTTGTTGACCTTGAAGCCGTACTCGCGGGGCTGGGGGCCGAAAATGACGGCCCCGCCGCGCCAGATGGGCGAACGGTTCGAACCGGAACGGGCGCGGCCGGTGCCTTTCTGGCGCCAGGGCTTCGCACCGCCGCCGGAAACGAAGGCGCGGGTCTTGGTGGCATGGGTGCCGGAGCGCAGCCCGGCGCGGTGCGCGCGGACCACGAGATTGAGAATCTCAGGCTTCACCTCGACCTCGAACACCTCGGGAGCGAGCGTCAGTTCGCCGGCTTCCTTCTTGTTCTGATCGTATACTTTCACCACAGCCATGTGATCATCCTCATTTCGTTACTGCTTGCGCACCAGGACCAAGCCGTTCTTGGGGCCGGGAACGGCGCCCTTCACCAGAATGACGTTGTCTTCGGCGCGGACGTCGACGATCTCGAGATTCTTGATCGTCACGCGCTCGTCACCCCAGTGGCCGGCCATCTTCTTGCCCTTGAACACGTGGCCCGGGAAGGTGTTGTTACCGATGGAGCCACCGGAACGATGCACCTTTTCGCAGCCGTGCGTGTCCTTGGAACCGGCGAAGTTCCAGCGGCGCATGACGCCCTGGTACCCCTTGCCTATGCTGGTGCCGGTCACCTTCACCTTTTCGCCGGCGGCGAACAGGGACACGGTGAGTTCCTGGCCGACTTCGAATTCGGCGGGCGCTTCCAGGCGGATTTCGCGGAGGTTGCGGAAAAGACCCTTGCCGGCCTTGGCAAAGTGGCCGCGGGCGGGCTTGGTGACGTGCTTTTCCTTGGCTTCCTCGAAGGCGATCTGCACGGCGTCGTAGCCGTCGGTCTCACCGTTGCGGACCTGGATGACCGGACAGGGACCGGCCTGGATGACCGTAACAGCCACGGCGGAACCATCACTGGCGAAAATGCGGGTCATGCCGACCTTGCGACCCAGGATACCCAATTTCTCAGCCATGACTTCCTCTCACTAGAGCTTGATTTCGACGTCCACACCGGCGGGCAGGCTCAGCTTGCCCAGTGCGTCCACGGTCTGCTGCGTAGGCTCGAGGATGTCCATGAGCCGCTTGTGGATGCGCATCTCGAACTGCTCGCGCGACTTCTTGTCGACGTGCACGCTCCGGTTGACGGTGTACTTGTGAATGTTGGTGGGCAGGGGGATGGGACCAGCCACCCCGGCGCCCGTGTTGCGCGCCGTATCCACGATTTCCGCCACAGCCTTGTCGAGGATGCGGTAATCGTAAGCTTTCAGCTTGATTCTGATACGATCACTGCTAACTGTCGTCATTGTTGATTACTCCGTTATCTGGCAAACGTACCCTTGCCGTCCGGCGCCCGACTGCCATGAGGTGAGAGGCAGGCGCCTTGGGCTGCAGAGTTCCTCACGTTCGGTGGCGGCACACCGAGACCCGCCATAAGCATCCGGAGCTACGCGATACCCGGACGCCGCTTCCGCGACGCGGGCACAGGTGGCGCATGACGTCATGGCGGCTTGCCGTCCGGCGGGGGACGGGGTGCCGTGATCTTCTGGGATTCGGAGCGATGGAGAGAAAGGCGGGAGGGGGGCCGGCCGGCACACCCAAAGGCCTTCTCGTTCGCCTCGCGGCGCCGCGTTCGCGGCATCCGTCCGGGAAGATCACCCATGTTGTCGCCAGCCTGGCCCAGGCCGGAGCATGCTCCGGCGAGTGCAGGTGGTCCACAGGGGTCACCGAATAGGGCGCAACGCGCCCCGCACGTACAGTACCTTACAGCCCGCCAACAAGGGGTTAACGACGGACTGGAACGGCATGACATATTTGCGGCATTCGGTAACGCCTGCAAATGTCAAAGCTCGGCTTGCGCCAAACACATCAGGACAGGCTCGACCCGTCCTTCCCCTGCCGTTACAGGGGCCCCCGCCGCTGCGGGGGAACTCGTTTTTCGCACCGGAGAACCGGCGCGAGTGGATTCATTACCCCACCGCCCCGCCCCCGTCAAGAATTTTCAGAAAAAAAAGAGCCCCGGACATGTCGCCCGGGGCTCTGCTTTCTACGGAGACCTTTACCGATGGCTCCGTCCCCGCCGCGAAGGGCAAGGGAGGCAGGTGAAGGTTAGCCCTTCTTCTTCACCACTTCTTCGGCGAGCTGGGCCGGAACCCGCTCGTAGTGGTGGAACTGCATGGAGAAGGTGGCGCGGCCCTGCGTCTTGGAACGCAGGTCGGTGGCGTAGCCGAACATCTCGGACAGCGGCACCTGGGCGCGCACGGCCTGGGAGCCCACGCGGGCTTCCATGTTCTGCACGCGGCCGCGGCGGCCGTTCAGGTCGCCCATGACGTCGCCGAGGTATTCGTCGGGGGTCACCACTTCCACGTCCATGATCGGTTCGAGCAGAACCGGCGAGGCCTTGTGGATGGCGTCCTTGATGGCCATGGAGCCGGTCACGTAGAACGCCTGCTCCGAGGAGTCGACGTCGTGGTACGAACCGAACACCAGGTTGACCTTGATGTCCACGGTGGGGAACCCGGCCAGCACGCCGCTCTTCATGGCGTCCTGGATGCCCTTGTCCACCGGGGCGATGTATTCCTTGGGGATGACGCCGCCGGTGATCGAGTTGACGAACTCGTAGCCCTTGCCGGGGTTCGGTTGGATCTCGATGACCGCGTGGCCGTACTGGCCGCGCCCGCCCGACTGCTTCACGTGCTTCATGTCCGACTTGGACGAGGCGGTGATGGTCTCGCGGTACGCAACCTGGGGCTTGCCCACGTTGGCGTTGACGCTGAACTCGCGGGTCAGGCGGTCGACGATGATCTCGAGGTGCAGTTCGCCCATGCCCGCGATGAGGGTCTGGCCGGTTTCCTCGTCGCCCTTCACGCGGAACGACGGGTCTTCCTTGGCCAGCTTGGCGAGGGCGGCGGACAACGCGTCGCGGTCGGCCTTGGTCTTGGGCTCGATGGCGACTTCGATGACCGGCTCGGGGATGTCCAGCGATTCGAGCACCACGGGGCGCTTTTCGTCGCACATGGTATCGCCGGTGGCGGCCTGCTTCAGGCCCACCACGGCCACGATGTCGCCCGCGCCCGCCCACTTGATCTCTTCACGCTTGTTGGCGTGCATGCGCAGCAGGCGGCCGACGCGTTCCTTCTTGCCGGTGGTCGAGTTCAGCACGGTCATGCCGGACTCGATGAAGCCGGAGTAGATGCGGAAGAAGGACAGGTGGCCGATGTACGGGTCGGAGAACAGCTTGAACACCAGACCGGCCAGGGGTTCCTTGTCGCTGCACTTGCAGACGATGGTTTCCTCTTCGTTGTCCGGATTCATGCCCTTCATCTGTTCGATGTCCAGCGGCGAGGGCAGGAAGGCGACCACCGCGTCGAGCAGCGGCTGCACGCCCATGTTGCGGAAGGCCGAGCCGCAGAACACCGGAACGATGTTGCGGGCGATGGTGGCCTTGCGCACGCACGAGACGATTTCTTCCTCGGTCAGCTCTTCGCCGCCCAGGTACTTCTCGAGCAGGGCTTCGTCCTCTTCGGCCACGGCTTCCACCATGGCGAGGCGCTTCTCCTCGTACAGATCCATCATGTCGGCGGGCACGTCTTCTTCGGTGAACTCCACGCCCTTGCTGGACTTGTCGAACTTGATGGCCTTGCCCCGGATGAGGTCGACCACGCCTTCGAACTTGTCCTCGCTGCCGATGGGCAGCTGGATGGGAATGGGCTTGGCGCGCAGGCGTTCGACCATCATGTCGACGCAGCGGAAGAAGTTGGCGCCGATGCGGTCCATCTTGTTGACGAAGCAGATGCGGGGCACGCCGTAGCGGTTGGCCTGGCGCCACACCGTTTCCGACTGCGGCTCGACGCCTGCGACGGCGTCGAACACGGCCACGGCACCGTCGAGCACGCGCAGCGAGCGTTCGACTTCGATGGTGAAGTCCACGTGGCCGGGCGTGTCGATGATGTTGATGGTGTGGTCCTTCCAGCTGCAGGTGGTGGCGGCGGAGGTGATGGTGATGCCGCGCTCCTGCTCCTGCTCCATCCAGTCCATGGTGGCCGCGCCGTCATGGACTTCGCCGATCCTGTGGGAAACGCCGGTGTAATAGAGGATACGCTCGGTGGTCGTGGTCTTGCCCGCATCAATGTGGGCCATGATCCCGATGTTCCTCTGCCGTTCGAGGGGGACGGTTCTTGACACGATGGGTACTCCGGCGCCCTACCAGCGGTAGTGGGCGAAGGCCTTGTTGGCTTCGGCCATGCGGTGGGTGTCTTCCTTCTTCTTCACGGCGCCGCCGCGACTGTTGAAGGCATCGATAAGTTCGGCGGAAAGCTTCGCGGACATGCCCTTCTCGCCACGCGAACGGGCGTAGTTGATCAGCCAGCGGATGGCCAGCGAGACCTGACGGTCGGGGCGCACGTCCATGGGCACCTGGTAGGTGGCGCCGCCCACGCGGCGGGCCTTCACTTCCAGGTGCGGCTTCACGGATTCGACGGCGCGCTCGAACGCCTTCAGGGGTTCTTCGCCGGTCTTTTCGCCCAGGGTTTCGAGCGACTTGTAGAACAGCTTTTCCGCAACGCCCTTCTTGCCGTCGTACATCAGGCGGTTGATGAAACGGGCGGCCAGCCGGCTGTTGTACACCGGATCGGGCAGAATTTCACGTCTGGGGACGGGACCTTTACGAGGCATCGAAATACTCCCTTGCTATTTGGGACGCTTGGCGCCGTACTTGGAACGGCCCTGGCGACGGTCCTGCACGCCGGCAGTGTCGAGGGTGCCGCGCACGATGTGGTAGCGGACACCGGGCAAGTCTTTCACGCGGCCGCCGCGGATCATGACGACCGAGTGTTCCTGCAGGTTGTGGCCTTCACCGGGAATGTAGGCGGTAACTTCGATACCGTTGGTGAGGCGCACGCGGGCAACCTTACGCAAGGCGGAGTTGGGCTTCTTCGGGGTGGTGGTGTACACGCGGGTGCACACGCCACGGCGCTGCGGGCAGGCCTGGAGAGCGGGGGTCTTCTTCCGCTTCAGCACTGCCTTGCGCTCTTTGCGAATGAGCTGGTTGATAGTGGGCATTCTGCTCCTCCGTGAAAGTGGATCGGAAACAATCGGTAAAGGCGCATGGGCATAGCCCAGCGCCTGACCGTTGTCAAGCAACATGATACGGAGCCCGCCCGATCACCTCCGGGCAGGTTCACGCCGAACGCACGGTCACACGGGCTACCGGACGCGCCGCAAGCGCTCCGGTGGGGCGGGGTTCCAGCAGCCAAGCATCCCCGCAAAATCGCCCACCATGGTCCTGAACCCAATTTCTGTACTCCTTTTCCCACCGATGGACAAGTTTTTTCCATGCAAAACCCCGGGCGCCACGCCTCGGCGCAGGCAGCGCCGAGCAGTGCGAGGCAGTGCCGGGAAGCATGCCCCCACCTTCCGCCCCTTCGCGCGGGGCGGGCACCCACGCCCCTTGTCCCCTCTCGCTCCCCGTGGAGTGAACATATATGTAGGATGCACCCGGAACGGCCGGATTCCGGCGATCCGACGCCCCGCATCCAGCGCAGGGCCCGCCACGCGCGGCGCACGGAACCGGACGCTCCATCGACCGCGCAGACCTTGGTCATTTTATCACAACCAAAATGGTGGACATTCGCCACATTCGGCGGCCAGCCGCCCGCCCCCCCTTTTTCGGCTGCGATTTCACCCGACTGCAAGCCCGGCACACGGCAACTGGGGATACACGGCGGATGCGCCCGCACAGGCGATGGCCCCGCCCCCACGCATCACGACGCCACGCGTTCGCGCACCAGGTCGCCCCGCGCGCCATTCCAACATGGACGCAACGGTCCGCGGCAGCCCCCGGCGCCTTCGTTTCCGCTCCCCGCGCCGCCCGGGTCGCGCACCTGCCCGGGCAAAAGCAATGACCTGACGCTTTTCCACCATTTGCCGCTTGACATTATGTAAAATATTTCACAAGAGGGATTCGTGAACGGCGACATGCACTCCCGAATGCACCGCCGCTTCCGCCCGCTTCTCTCACGAGAACAGCTTTTTTCGTTCGGCGCCGCCCCCGAAGCGGCGCGCCATGGCAACAACACATTCATTCATTTGGAGGATGGAAGGTATGTCCAAGCTGGTTCCCCCTCATGGTGGTAAGGGCCTCGTCTGCTGCCTGCTCGAAGGTGCCGCCCGCGAAGCCGAACTCAAGAAGGCCGCCGGCCTGAAGCAGATCGAAATCAGCTCGCGCGCCAAGGGCGACCTCATCATGATGGGCATCGGCGGCTTCTCTCCGCTGAACGGCTTCATGAAGAAGGCCGACTGGAAGAGCGTGTGCGAAAAGATGACCACCGCCGACGGCACCTTCTGGCCCGTTCCGGTGACCCTCGACATCTCCAAGGAAGACGCCGCCGCCATCAAGGCGGGTGACGAAGTGGCCCTGGTGCGCAAGGGCGAAACCTTCGCCACCATGAAGATCGAAGAACTCTACGAAATGACCGAAGCCGACAAGAAGTGGGAATGCGAACTCGTCTTCAAGGGCGACGGCCCCGACTCCCAGAAGTTCTGGGAAGTGGCGCTCGAAGACCACCCCGGCGTGAAGATGGTCATGGAACAGAAGGAATTCAACGTCGCCGGCCCCGTCAAGGTGCTGTCCGAAGGTGACTTCCCCGTGAAGTTCGCCGGCGTGTACAAGCGCCCCGCCGAACTGCGCGCCGAAATGGAAGAACGCGGCTGGGCCAACGTGGCCGCCCTGCAGCTGCGCAACCCCATGCACCGTTCGCACGAATTCCTGGCCAAGATCGCCATCGAAGTGTGCGACGGCGTGGTCATCCACTCCCTGGTGGGCACCCTGAAGCCCGGCGACATCCCCGCCGAAGTGCGCGTGAAGTGCATCGACACCCTGGTCGAAAAGTACTTCGTGAAGCAGAACGTCATCCAGGCCGGCTACCCGCTGGACATGCGCTACGCCGGTCCCCGCGAAGGTCTGCTGCACGCCACCTTCCGCCAGAACTACGGCATCAACCGCATGATCATCGGCCGTGACCACGCCGGCGTGGGCGACTTCTACGGCATGTTCGAAGCCCAGACCATCTTCGACAAGATCCCCTACGTCAACGAAGCCTGCCCCGAGCCCGGCAAGGCCCTGATCTGCACCCCGCTGAAGATCGACTGGACCTTCTACTGCTACAAGTGCGACGGCATGGCTTCCCTGCGCACCTGCCCGCACGGCAAGGAAGACCGCGTCATCCTGTCCGGCACCAAGCTGCGCAAGGCCCTGTCCGACGGCGCCCCCGTGGCCGACCACTTCGGCCGCGACGAAGTGCTGGAAATCCTGCGCGCCTACTACGAAGGCCTGACCGAAAAGGTCGAGGTCAAGATGCAGCAGGCCGCTTCCGGCTCCGTGATGAAGTAGGCCCCGGCCGCTTCAACGCTCGCTACATCGGGGAGGCGCCGCAAGGCGCCTCCCTTTTTTGCGGATGCCGGCGGGGAGATATCGGAAAACAGTCCGAGTGCATGTTTCCGCAAAAGCAGCATGGCCGCGCCGGAAGAACCCCGGGGCGGCCATGTTTCATTCATGCGGGCGAAAGCGGAATGCCGTGGCCCCTAGCGGGCCCACCACGGCACATGCGACCAGCCCGAACGCAACCCTTCGCGCCATAGGGCGGCATCGGGGTCCACCCTGGCCAGCAGATCATGGAAACGGGGGGAATGGTCCAGATGCACGGTGTGGCAAAGCTCGTGCAGCAGCACGTGGCGGGCCAGGTCGCGCGGCAGGAACAGCAGGCTGGCGTTGCAGCTGATGGTGCCCCGCGCGGAACAGCTGCCCCAGCGGGTCTGCTGCATGCGCACCACGCAGCGCTGGTAGAGGAAGCCGTGCTGCACGGCCAGCCCGTGCAGCCACGGGGCCAGCCGCCGCCGGGCCACCGCGCGCAGCCAGTCGCGCAGCAGGTCCACGGCCACGCCGTCGCCCGCTCCGCCGTCGGGCACGCGCAGGCGCAGGGCGGCGTCCACCTCGCGCAGTTCCGGGCGCATGCCTGGCGCAAGGGGCGCGCGGATCACGGCATAACGGGCCTGCACGGCGGGCAGGACCACCTCTGCGGGCACGCTGCGGATGCCGTGCGGCCCGAGAAACGCCCCGCCGCCGGGAGTTCCACCGGGGGTGATTGCATCGCCCTGCCCCCCCACGGGACCTGGCACTGGCTCGGCCAGCCCGGCCCGCAGCAGGGCGCGCACGATCCACGTCCGGTGCCGTTCCAGCACTTCCGGTATGCGCGTGGCGCTGAAGCCGGGCGGCACCACCACCTCCAGCCCGCGCCTGGGCACGATGCGCAGCCGCACCCGCCTGGCGCGCGGACTGGTGCGCACGTCGTGCCGGGGGGGCCAGGCCACTTCGGGCGATGGCGCATCGGCCAGTGCGTCGTGCCCCGCATCGGGCACGGCGTCCGGTCCGGCGTCGGGCCCTCCCGAACCGATACCGGCGAACCGCCGCATCAGGTCCTTCAATGGAATCATGGGGCTCATGGGACGGGTCTTTACCTGTGCCTGTTTACCGCATACTATCGCGTCGCCTCGGGCTGGCCTTACCGCAAGACCCGCACTGGAGATTCGAGACATGCTCGCGTCCAATCGTTCCGCCCCCATCTGGGGCGGCTTTCTGCTCGCCGCGCTGGGCGCGGCGTTCTGCGCCTGGGCCGCCATCGCCCCGTCCGAGTCGCTCTGCGTCAGCACCGGCTGTTCGTTGTACAGCAACCTCACGGTATTGGGGCTGCCCCTGTGGTGGTACGGCACCGGGGCGTTCTCGCTCCTAGCCCTGTTCTGCATCTTCGGCAAGCAGGGCGCCGCGCGCGGGTTCGTCTGGCTGATGCTGGCGGCGGACACGGCGCTGCTGGCCCTGATGGCCCTTACCGCCCCCTGCGCGGCCTGCCTGGTGGTGGCCGCGCTCATCGCGGGCGCCTTCGTGGCCATCCCTGCCGAACCCCGCCGCGACCGGCAGCAGCGCATCTCCATCCTGCTTCTGGCATGGGGCGGCCTGTTCTTCGCCAACGGAACGGCCCTGGCCACCGAACGCATGGGGACATGGAACCTCCAGGGACCGGAAAACGCCCCCGTCACCCTGTACTTCTCTCCGTCGTGCCCGGCCTGCCGCCAGGCCATCGCCGCCCTGGCCAACGCGGCCCCGGACACCGTGGCCTACCGCCCGGTGGCCGAAAACGACGACGACATCCCGGCCATCGAACAGATGCGGCGTGACGTCGAACAGGGCACGCCCGTGGCCGAGGCCCTGCGCAAGGTGGTGGAAACGCCCCCCGCCCCTGCCATGTCCCTGTTCGAGCAGGCCCGCCTGCGCTGGAAGCTGCTGCGCAACAAGGCCCGCGTGCTGTCCACCGGCGCGGACCGGCTGCCCGTGATGCTCATGTCGGGCATGCCCCGCCTGCCCTTCGGGCACGCAGCGGACGGCGCATCGCCGTCCCCGGCCTCGCGTCCCGCCGCCCCCCAGCAGGGACCGTCCTCCCCGGTGCAGGGCCAGGGCGGCAAGCCCGCGGCCGGTCCGGGAATTGGGCCGGGAGCCGGGCCAAGCGCCGGGCAGGACTCCGCCCTGCCGTTCCTGAGCAACGACTTCGCGGGGTGCGCCCAGACGCCCGCCAGCAACGCCACCTGCGACTAGGCTTCACGCGGGGTTTCGCCGCCCTCGGCCTTTCCATGCCTCGGGCACGCGCCACAGGCCGGGCGCATGGGCTGGACATCACCTTTCCTCACGGGTCGGCATATAGATTGATCAGCCAATCAGAAGCTGCATGATTTGTTGACGTTTCGGGTGTTTCAGACTATGTGAAAAAAATCATTTTTTCAGACATCGCACCCGCGCGCGCCGTGCACGGGGTCTGCCCGGGGAGGCGTCGCATCCCCCCTTTTCGCTTGGACAAAGCGAAAAAAACGCCGTATAGGGGGGTGCGCCGCCAGAGGCGTGCCCGCCAACCACAACGGCAAAGAGTTCACATGACCATCCGGAATCTGCTCGTCGAGCACAAGGACGCCATCATCCACAAATGGATAGACGCCATGTACGGCACCTATCCGTTTGATACCGTCGGGTTCCTGCGCAGCAGCAGGGACCAGTTCTCCAATCCCGTGGGGCACACCACGGCGGCCTCCGCGGTGGTCATCTTCGACGCCGTGGCCGGCGACGACGTGGACGACGCCCGCCTTTCCGAGGCCATAGAGGATGTCATCCGCATCCGGGCCATCCAGAATTTCACCCCCGAGCAGGCCGTGGGCGTGCTGTTCGTGCTGAAGACGGTGATCCGCCAGATGTTGCGGTCCGCCATCGTGCAGCACGGGCTGCACGACGCCCAGTTGGAGGTGGAATCGCGCATCGACACCGTGGCGCTCCTGGCCTTCGGCAAGTATGCCGCCTGCCGCGAACGCCTGCACATGATGAAGGTGGACGACTTCAAACGTGGATACGCCCAGCTCCTGCGCAGGGCTGAACGTATATTGGACAAGCCGGTAGGGGAACCGGACACGCAGAAACCGATAGCCTAGCAGCGAGGTAACGGAATGTTCATTTCACTTTTAGCGGTCATTGCGCTGGGTTGCATCGCCTGGCTGGGAGCGGCCTCAGGCTTCCAGTACCTTATCGGGGTGGTGTTGCCGTATGCCGCGGTGCTCGTGTTCATCGGCGGTTTCGTCTGGCGGATCGTGGACTGGGCCAAGTCGCCCGTGCCCTTCCGCATCCCGACCACGGCCGGCCAGCAGAAGTCGCTGGACTGGATCAAGCCCGCCCGGCTCGACAGTCCCTTCACCACCGCCGGCACCGTGGGGCGCATGCTTCTCGAAGTGCTGCTGTTCCGGTCGCTTTTCCGGAACACTTCGGTCGAAATCCAGAAAGGCCCGCGCGTGGTCTACTATTCGGCCAAGTGGCTGTGGCTTTTCGCGCTGCTGTTCCACTACTGTTTCCTGCTCATCTTCATCCGGCATTTCCGGTTCTTCCTCGAGCCGGTGCCCTTCGCCCTGACGGCCATCGAATTCGTTGACGGCATCATGCAGATCGGCGTGCCCCGCATGTTCATGTCCGACGTGCTGGTGGTGGCCGCCCTGGGCTTCCTGCTGGCCCGCCGCCTGTTCAGCGAGAAGATCCGCTACATCTCGCTGGCCAACGACTACTTCCCGCTGTTCCTGCTGCTGGGCCTCGTGGGCAGCGGCATCTGGATGCGCTACTTCGCCAAGGTGGACATCGCCGCGGTCAAGGTGTTGACCATGGGCCTCGTGACCATGAATCCCGTGCTGCCCGAAGGCATCGGCGCGGCGTTCTTCATCCACATCTTCCTGCTCTCGTGCCTGCTTGCGTACTTCCCGTTCAGCAAGCTGATGCACATGGGGGGCGTCTTCCTCAGCCCCACGCGCAACCTGCCCAACAACACGCGCGCGGTGCGCCACGTGAACCCCTGGAACCCGCCCAAGAAGTACCGCACCTACGCGGAATACGAGGACGAGTTCCGGGAACTGATGGAAGAGGCGGGGCTGCCTGTCGACAAAACCTCTGAAGAAGCCGCTGCCGCCGAGTAAGGAGCCGACATGTCCAAACTGCCAACTCCCGACAAGCTGATCGCGACCATCCCCGCCTTCCCCATGGAAGGGTGGATGGACACCAAGCCGGACTTCAAGCCCGGCACGTGGTGCTATCCGGCCAAGGTCGAAAACATGCGGGCCCTCGGCATGCCGAACCCGCACGAGTGGTCGGCCGACCAGGAAGACTGGAACCTGC
The DNA here is from genome assembly GCF_051133415.1 of Nitratidesulfovibrio sp. D1. Classification (NCBI taxonomy): domain Bacteria; kingdom Pseudomonadati; phylum Thermodesulfobacteriota; class Desulfovibrionia; order Desulfovibrionales; family Desulfovibrionaceae; genus Nitratidesulfovibrio; species Nitratidesulfovibrio sp. D1. The sequence continues at coordinate 257,662 of NZ_JBPGNZ010000005.1, forward strand.
CGGAGAACTGGGAAGAGATCATCTACGAGGGCCTCAAGGAGCGCTTGGCCAAGCACCGCTCGCTCAAGGTCTTCATGGACATCTGCGTGCGCTGCGGCGCCTGCGCCGACAAGTGTCACTTCTTCATCGGCACGGGCGACCCCAAGAACATGCCCGTGCTGCGCGCCGAGCTGCTGCGCTCGGTGTACCGCCGCGACTTCACCACGGCGGGCAAGCTGCTGGGCAAGCTGGCCGGCGCCCGCAAGCTGGACAAGGACGTCATCAAGGAGTGGTTCTACTACTTCTACCAGTGCACCGAATGCCGCCGCTGCTCGCTGTTCTGCCCCTACGGCATCGACACGGCGGAAATTACCGCCATCGCGCGCGAACTGCTGCACGAGCTGGGCCTTGGCATCCACTGGATCATGGAGCCGGTGTTCAACTGCAACCGCACCGGCAACCACCTGGGCATCCAGCCGCACGCCTTCAAGGAAATCGTCGAGTTCCTCTGCGAGGACATCGAAACGGTGACCGGCATCAAGATCAACCCGCCCTTCAACGAAAAGGGCCACGAGATCGTGTTCATCACGCCCTCGGGCGACGTGTTCGCCGACCCCGGCATCTACACGTTCATGGGCTACCTGATGCTGTTCCACGAAATCGGGCTGGACTACACCCTGTCCACCTACGCCTCGGAAGGCGGCAACTTCGGCTCGTTCACCACCTTCGACATGGCGAAGAAGCTGAACGCCAAGATGTACGCCGAAGCCGAGCGCCTGGGCTCCAAGTGGATCCTCGGCGGCGAATGCGGCCACATGTGGCGCGTGGTGCACCAGTACATGGACACCTTCAACGGCCCCACCCCGCCCAAGATGGAAGTGCCCAAGTCGCCCATCACCGGCACGGTGTTCAAGAACGCGGCGTCCACCAAGATGGTGCACATCGCCGAGTTCACGGCCGACCTGATCAAGCACAACAAGCTGCGCCTCGACCCCAGCCGCAACGACCACCTGACCGTGACCTTCCACGACTCGTGCAACCCGGCGCGCGGCATGGGCCTGCTCGAGGAACCCCGCTACGTGCTCAGGAACGTGTGCAACAACTACGTGGACATGCCCGAGAACACCATCCGCGAGCAGACCTTCTGCTGCGGCGGCGGTTCCGGCCTGAACACCGACGAAATCATGGAAATCCGCATGCGCGGCGGCCTGCCCCGCGGCAATGCCCTGCGGTACGTGCAGCAGAAGCACGGCGTGAACACCATGGCCTGCATCTGCGCCATCGACCGGGCCACCCTGCCCCCGCTGGCCAACTACTGGGCCCCCGGCGTCACGGTCTACGGTACCCACGAGCTGGTGGCCAACGCCCTCGTGATGCGCGGCGAACAGAAGCGCACCATGGACCTGCGGCAGGAAGAACTGCCCGGTATGGAGGATGAATAACCATGTATAACGGCAAATACATCATCCCCGGCATCGTGATCTTCGTCGGGCTGTTCACCTTCCCCTTCTGGTCCAACCTGCTGACGCCCAAGTATGAGCGTCCGCAGCTGGCCATGCCCGCAGACCAGAAGGAATGCATCGAACCGGCCGAATACATGCGCGCCGAGCACATGCACATCCTCGACGTGTGGCGCGACCAGGCCCTGCGCGAAGGCAAGCGCGCCTATGTCGCCTCCAACGGCAAGGTCTGGGACATCAGCCTGCAGAACACCTGCATGAAGTGTCACGCCAACAAGGCCGATTTCTGCGACAAGTGCCACAACTCCAACAGCGTGAGCCCCTACTGCTGGGATTGCCATGTGGCGCCGAGGGGGAACCAGTAATGAGCACCACCAGAAGACAATTCCTGAAGATCGCCGGGCTTGCCGCCTTCGGCCTTGGCACCTCGAGCGCGCTGGACGCGGCTGACGCGGTCGCCAAGGACATGCCGGGCGCCAAATACGAAGTGGGCGAAAAGCACCTGGCCGCCAAGCGCTGGGCCATGGTCATCGACACCCGCAAGCTGGAATCGCGCGAGGACTTCGAGCGCATCATCCACGCCTGCCACACGGTCCACAACGTCCCCTCGATTCCCAACAAGCAGGAAATCAAGTGGATCTGGACCGACAAGTACGACCGGGTGTTCACCGACGACATGAGCCAGCACCTGTCCCCCGCCGTGCGCGAAAAGGACTACCTGCTGCTCTGCAACCACTGCGAGAACCCGCCCTGCGTGCGCGTGTGCCCCACCAAGGCCACCTTCAAGCGCGCCGACGGCATCGTGGTCATGGACTACCACCGCTGCATCGGCTGCCGCTTCTGCATGGCCGGGTGTCCGTACGGCGCGCGCAGCTTCAACTTCGGCGATCCGCGCCCCTACCTGAAGGACGTGAACCCCGCGTTCCCCACCCGCATGCGCGGCGTGGTGGAAAAATGCACCTTCTGCTCGGAGCGGCTTGAGGTGGGCCTGCAACCCGCCTGCGTCGAAGCCTCGAACGGGGCCATCCTGTTCGGCGACCTCGACGACCCGAACTCGCCGGTGCGCAAGGCCCTTGCCGAGAACTTCAGCATTCGCCGCAAGCCCTCCATCGGGACCCAGCCCGGCGTCTACTACATCGTGTAGGAGGAGAAGCCATGATCGAGAAGGTTCTGAAAGGCTCCCCGGCGTTCTACATCTGGCTGCTCTTCCTTGGCGGCATCGCGAGCCTGGGCGTCTTCGCGTACATCTTCCAGTTGAAATACGGGCTGACCATCACCGGCATGAGCCGCGACGTTTCGTGGGGGCTGTACATCTCGCAGTTCACCTACTTCGTCGGCGTGGCGGCCTCGGCCGTGATGCTGGTGCTGCCCGCCTACTTCCACCACTACAAGAAATTCAAGAAGATGATCATCCTCGGCGAGTTCATGGCGATCTCGGCCGTGCTGATGTGCATGCTCTTCATCGTCACCGACATGGGGCAGCCGCAGCGCATGCTGAACGTCATCCTGCACCCCACGCCGAACTCCATCATGTTCTACGACATGATGGTGCTGATGGGGTACCTGTTCATCAACGCGCTGGTCGGCTGGGTCACCCTTGAAGCCGAGCGCCACGACGTCGACCCGCCCAAGTGGATCAAGTTCTTCATCTACCTGTCGGTGGTGTGGGCGTTCTCCATCCACACCGTCACGGCCTTCCTGTACGCGGGCCTGCCCGGCCGCCACTACTGGCTGACGGCCATCATGGCCGCCCGCTTCCTGTCCTCGGCCTTCGCCTCCGGTCCGGCCATCCTGCTGCTGCTGGTCATCGCGCTGCGCCGCCTGACCGGGTTCGATCCGGGCCGCGAAGCCATCCAGACCCTGACCAAGATCATCACCTACGCCATGGCCATCAACGTGTTCTTCTTCCTGCTGGAAGTGTTCACGGCCTTCTACAGCGGCATGCCGGGTCACCAGCACCCGCTCACCTTCCTGTTCGTGGGCCACGACGGCCACGCCTCGTGGGTGGTGGGCTGGATGTGGACGGCCGCCGTGCTGGCCATCCTGTCGCTGTGCCTGCTCATTCCCCCGCAGATCCGCGACAACGAGCGCGTGCTGCCGTGGGCGCTGGGCATCCTGGTCATCGCCAGCTGGATCGACAAGGGCCTGGGCCTGCTGATCGGCGGCTTCACCCCCAACCCCTTCGAGACGGTGACCGAGTACGCGCCCACCTTCCCGGAAATCATCGTCACCGTGGGCATCTATGCCATCGGCCTGATGGTGCTTTCCGTGCTGTGGAAGATCGCCCTCGACGTGAAGAAGGAAGCGGGCACCTTCTAGCCCCCTGCCTTCACCCTGCCTGATTGCAAGGGCCCGCGCCGGATGGTGCGGGCCCTTTTGCATGCCCTCGAGTGAGCGAACCCCAAGCTCGGGACGGCACCGTGGATGCGGCACCGGAAAGCACGCCGGAAGGCCACGGATGGGGGCGCAACGGTCCCGGCGCTACACCGGCCAAGCGCATTGGCGGGATTTCCTGTACGGTCCCATGGCCCGCCGTGCCCTCCCCCCCGCAGCCCTCACCTCGCCTGCCCACCATGATCGGGACGTCTCCACCAGCGGGCCTCCGGCCCTCCTCGCCTTGCCGCGCGCTACCCTGCCCCCACACCCGGAAACGCAAAAGGGCCGCCCCCGGAGGAGCGGCCCCATGCATGCGAGGAAAGGCCGGGACTAGAACTGGTAGCCCAGCGAAAGGCCGAACACGTGGGTGCGGCCGTCGCGCGAGGAACCCTCGTAGATGCCGCCGCCCTGGTTGTCGTATTCCGCGTCGGAAGCCACGATGTAGGTATAGGACAGGTCCACGGTGTAGCTGTCCCAGTGGAAGCCGGTGCCCACGCTGTACAACTGGCGGTCGTCGGTGGGGATCAGGTAGTCGATCTTGCCGCTGCGGGCCGGGGATTCGTCGTAGATGAAGCCGGCGCGCAGGTCCATCCACGGGGTGGCCGCATATTCCACACCGATGCTGTAGCGCCACGCGTCGCGCCAATCCTTCTCCTGGTTCACGAGCCTGCCCGCGCCTGCATAGAAGGGCGGTTCATGATAGATGGGCAGGTTGTCGTACAGCGACCAACGGGTCAGCAACGCGCCCACTTCGATGCTCAATTCGGGGATGGGGGTGTAGGACACACCGAAGGCGATCATGTCGGGCAGGGTCACGGAGCCCTTCACGTCGCAGTCGGCGTAAATGGCGCGCAGTGTGGGGTTGCTGGCGATAAGCGGATCGAAGGAGAAGGAGTTGGTGCCCTCAGCGTCCTGTTCCACTTGGCTCTTGTAGCTTACGCCGGCGGCCCACTGGTCGTTGAACTGATAGTGCAGACCGGCGGTAAGGCCCCAGCCGTAGCTGTCGGCCTCAAGGTTCGAATCGACGTCCAGGCCGGAAGAGGCAGGGTTCGGATTCGTGGGGTCCGGGCCGTAACTCTTCTTGTCCATGTTCAGCTTCAAGGTCATGAACTCGACGCCCACGGCGGCGGACAGCTTGTCGGTGAGCTTGAACGCGATGTTGGGATTGTAGGAGATGGTCTGGATTTCGGCGTTGTAGATGTTGTAGCGGCCGGCCCAGTTCTTGTCGTCGTATTCCGTGCCCAGGCCGAAGCGGGTGTAGATGCCCATGCCCAGCCACAGGTTGTCCTTGAGCTGGGTGGTCAGGTAGCCGTGCGGGGGCGTCCACACGTTGTCGGCGCCTTCGCCGGTGTAGGTCCGGCCGCCGTAGTTCACGTCCACCTTGGCACTGGGGATGATGGCGCTGACGCCAGCCATCACCTGGGTGCCTTCCAGCTGGGTCATCAGGGCCGGGTTGTAGGCCACGGCCGAGGCATCGGGCTTGCGGGCCATCATGGTGCCGCCCAGCGCGTTGCCGCGCGCGCCCCATTCGTACAGGGCAAAGCCCTCGGCCTGCGCGGTGCCCGCCAGGGCGGTGCACACCAGCAGACATGACACAGCCAACGATTTCAGTCGCTTCATGGATCTCCCCTAGATGTTTTGTATGCCTGCCGCCAAACGATGCACACGCGCGAAGAGAGTCCCCCGGCGCGGCAACCCGTCCAAGGGAGAACACACGGAACGTTCCGACGTTTTCAGGCAGAATGACGATTGCCGTTCCCCCGCGCGTTCCCTCTCGGCCAGCGGCCGAACGCACGAACCGGGGCACGGCACCCCTTAAGCACAATCGGTTTTAGCTATACGATTCGTCAACGATTTGCAACCATTCGGAAACACCTCGGAAACACGGCGGAAGTGGCGCTCGCGCCGGACACGGCGGCGCTGCACGCCCTGGCCCACGCCGCATCCTGCCGCGCCCGCCACGCGCCAAACGCACCAGGGGCGCGGAGCCCGGACCCGTCGTCCGTTCCCCGCGCCCCCGGCACGCGTGCACCCTGCACACGTCATGCGTGACGGCGGTGTTCCGTTATTCCGGCCCGTCCAGCGGTGTGTCCAGCAGGCCCCGCGCGCCCAGCACGTCCTCTATCTCGGCCACCAGACAGCCGAAATCCACGGGCTTAGAGACATAGCCGTCCATGCCCTCGGCCAGGAACCGCTCCCGGTCCCCGGCCATGGCATGGGCGGTCATGGCGATGACCGGCACCCGGACCTGGCCGCCCCTGCGGCCACGCAACGCCCGCACCGTCTCCAGCCCGTCCATCTCGGGCATCTGGATGTCCATCAGCAAGAGGTCGCAGGGTTCGCGCTCCAGCCCGGCCAGCACTTCGATGCCGCTGGACACGGTGATGACGTCGTGGCCCATGCGCTCGAAGAAATAGACCGCCAGCTTGCGGTTGATCACGTCGTCCTCGGCCACCATGATGCGCAGCCGCCGGTTCACGCCACGGATCACCGGCAGGCTGGCGTCGCGCGGGCGGGGAGCGGCCGATTCACCCACGGCGAAGCGCATGGTCAGCACGAAGGTGCTGCCCGCGCCCTCCTGGCTGCGTACCGCGATGTCGCCCCCCATCATCCGCGCTATCTCGCGCGAGATGGCAAGGCCAAGCCCGGCGCCACCGTACTTCTTGGTCAGGAAATTCTCGGCCAGGGTGAACGGCTCGAAGATGCGTTCCCACTTTTCGGGCGCGATGCCCACCCCGGTGTCCTCCACGGTGACGCGCAGCGTCACCGAGCCCGCCGGGTGCCCGGAACGGACGCCAGCGCCGGCCGCGGGCGCGTCCTGCCGGCCGGCGTCCAGTTCCACGGACAGGGAAACCCCGCCCACCTCGGTGTACTTGATGCCGTTGATGACCAGGTTGGTCAGCACCTGGCGCAGCCGGGCGGCGTCGCCCACCAGCCGGTCGGGCACCTCGGGGGACACGTCGCAGGCCAGGGTCAGGTTCTTCCAGCGGGCCTGCACGTCCAGCACGCGGACCAGGTCGCCCACGGTTTCGCGCAGGTTGAACGGGGCCTCGTTGAGGGCGATGCGCCCAGCCTCGATGCTGGACATGTCCAGCAGGTTGTTGACGATGGCCAGCAGGTCCAGCCCGGCCTGGCGCACCATGCCCAGGCATTCCTCCTGCTCGCCGGCGGGTCCGGCGGCCAGCAGCAGTTCGGTAAGCCCGATGATGCCGTTGAGCGGGGTGCGCAGTTCGTGGCTGATGTTGGCGAGAAATTGGGTCTTGGCCCGGTTGGCCGATTCCGCCTCCACCCGGGCCTGCTCTAGTTCGCGGGTGCGCAGGGCCACCTCTTCGGCCAACCGCTCGTTGTAGCGGCGGTTTTCGGCGCGCAGCCGCCCCTGCTCGATGGCCAGGCGCACCCGGTGGCCCAGCACGTCCAGATCCATGATGGGCTTGAGGATGAAATCCCACGCGCCGCGGCGCACCGCCTCTATGGCGTCCTGCATGACCCCTGTGCCGGACACCACGATGGTGGGCATGTCCGGCCGCTCGGCCGTCAGTTCGCGCAGCACGTCGAGCCCGTCGATGCCGGGCATGCGCAGGTCCACCAGCACGGCGTCCGGCTGCACCGCGCGCACCAGATCAAGGCCGGTGCGGCCGTCGGTGCCCTCGTGCACGTCGTATCCCAGGTCTTCGAGATAGGCGGTGATGCTGCGCCGCACCACCGTGTCGTCGTCGATGACGACCACCTTGGGGGGCGCTGGGGGGACAGGAGGAGCAGAGAGGGCGGGGGCTTTGCGCTCAGGCATGGCGTCCCCCTCGCGCCACCGCGCGGCCGGAACCGGCCGCCGCGTGGGCGGGCGGGCACGGGGCAGGACGTCGGCCAAGGCGGTTCATGCACGCTCCGGTGCGGAAAGGCGGCGGAAGATGCCCTGCACCAGATCGTCCATGTTCTGGAGCGGCTTGATGTAGATGTCGGCGCGTTCCACGCCGATGGCGATGAGTTCCGGCGGCAGCTTGTAGTTGGTCGAGCCGGTGTGGATGAGATAGCGCAACGGAGGCAGCACCTGATGGGCGCGGATGATGAAATCGTTGCCGCTCATTCCCGGCAGTCGCATGTCGATGATGCCCACGTCGGGCCGATGGCGCTCCAGCAGATCCAGCGCGTCTTCGCCGCTGCCCGCCGTGACCACCCGGAACCCTTCGTCCTCGAGGTACGCCTCGAGGTTCTCGCGCACCATCTCTTCGTCATCCACCACTAGGATGAGGATGTCGGCATTGCTCATAGCTACCCCGTGTGCCCCGATGCTTCCCCCGCCCGGTGTACCTGGTGGAATGGCCGGCCGCCGTCAGGACGAGCGGCCTTCGCATACATCTTAGCCGGACGCGGCACCTCGTGCAACGCCGGAATGCGCATCCGCCCTCCGGTGCGCCGCCAGTCCGCGCGCTCCCCCCTACGACGCCTCGCGCACGATGGCCTGCTCGCGCCGCAGCGGACACCACGAGGGACGGTCCTGCGCGGGGTCCAGGGGGCGGTGCTTGGGGGTGGACAGGTTGCAGCGGGCGGGTTCGCCCTGGCTGCAGAAGGGACAGTCGCTGCACTTGCGCACGACGATGATCATGGCGGTATCCTGAGGGCCGCGCGCTGGCGCGGGTTACAGCATGTTGACGGGGTCAAGGTCCAGCGAAATGCGCAGGTGGCCGGTGCCCGGCGCGGCCCCCGCCGCCCCGAACAGCGAGCGGATGCTCGGCCAGTCGTCGGCCTTGAGCAGGCACTGGAAGCGCTTGCGCCCGCGCAGCAGCGGCAGCGGCGAAGGGGCGGGCCCCAGCACCTGTACCCCGCGCTCGCGCCCCTGGGCGCGCACCGCGTTGGCGAAACGGGCCAATTCCTCGGCCCCGCCCGCGAAATCCATGGGATAGCTGATGCGCACCAGCGCCAGCCGCACGAACGGAGGGTACCTGCGCCGCTGACGGATGGCAATCTCGTGGGCGTAGAACCCCTCGTAGTCGGCCGTGCGCACGAAGTTCCAGCAGTAGTGGGAAGGATCGCGGGTCTGGATGAGCACCCGGCCCGGCTTCTCGCCGCGCCCGGCCCGTCCGGCCGACTGCACGAGCAGTTGGAAGGTCCGCTCCGCCGCGCGGTAGTCCGGCAGGTTCAGGCCAAGGTCGCCGTCGGCCACCACGGCCAAGGTCACGTCCGGAAAGTGGTGCCCCTTGGACAGCATCTGGGTGCCCACCAGCACCTGCGCCTCGCGCCGGGCGAAGGCCCCCAGGATTTCCTCCATCCGCCCCGGCCGCCGGGTGGAGTCGCGGTCCAGCCGCAGCACCTTGCCACCGGCGGGCAGCAGGGCCGCCAGGGTTTCCTCCAGCTTTTCCGTGCCCTCGCCCATGGGCAGGTAGTGCATGCACTTGCAGTTGGGGCAGGTGGCCGGGTACGGCACGGAATGGCCGCAGTAGTGGCACACCAGCCGCTCGCGCCCCTTGTGGTAGGTAAGGCCGATGTCGCAGTGCGGGCAGCGGGCCACGGCCCCGCAGTCCAGGCAGTACATCAGCGGGGCGTAGCCGCGCCGGTTCAGCAGGATGACCGCCTGCTCGCCGCGCTCCACCGTCTCGCGCAGGACCGCGCCGCTCTGGGCGGCCAGCACGGAATCGGTGGAGGAAATATCCTTGATGTCCACCAGTTCCACCCCGGGCAGGGTGCCGCCCCCGGCCCGCTCGGGCAGGGCCGCCATGGGCAGCCGTCCCTCGCGCATGGCATGGAAGGTCTTCACATCCGGCGTGGCCGAGCCCAGCACCAGCAGCCCCGCGCCCTGCCCCACCCGGAACCAGGCCACCTCCTTGGCCTGGTAGGCCAGCCCTTCGTCCTGCTTGAACGAGGTGTCGTGCTCCTCGTCCAGCACCACCACGCCAAGGCCGGGCGCGGGCAGGAACAGGGCCGAGCGGGTGCCCACGATCAGGCACGGCTCGCGCCGGGCCGCCAGATCGCGGAAGGTACGCTCGCGCCGGGCCGGGCTCTGGTAGCCGTGAAAGAAGAACAACGGCGCGCCGGGCAGACGTTCGTCCACATCGCGGCGCAGCTTGCAGGCCAGGGCCACCTCCGGCGCCAGCAGCATCACCGAGCGGCCCCGCGCCAGGCATTCCCGCGCAAGGTCCAGGTACACCGCCGTCTTGCCGCTGCCGGTCACCCCGTACAGCAGGCGGTGTTCCGCGCGCGGGCCGTCCAGCGCGGCCAGAAAGTCCCTCAGGGCCGTATTCTGGTCCGCGTTCAGTTCGAAGGATGCGCCAGAGACCACGTCAGGCGGGCCGTACAGGCAGGCCGGACCTTCGCCCTCGGCTGCCTCGTCGCACGCGCATTCGGCCTCGTCGCGCCGGGTCACCGTGACCAGCCCGCGCTTCAGCAATCCCTCCAGCGCCGTGGCCGACGCCGCGCCAAGGTCGCGCAGCACCGCGCGGCGGCTGGCCGAGCCCTTGTCCCACAGGTATTCCAGCAACTGCATCTGGCGCACGGCGGAAGGCCGCACCGGCCACGGCGGGTCCGCCGTCACGGAACACAACTCCGCGTCGGCGGCGTCCTCGGCCCTGTCGAGCACCTCGCCCCGGCCATCCATCCAGGCCTGGCCCAGCCGGTGCAGCGCCGAAGGGTCCTTGTTGGCCAGGGGCGCGAGATCGCGGAACCGCAGGGTGCGCGCCCGGCCGTCCTCGAAGAAGCGCAGCCGCACCTGCGTGGTGCGCAAGCCCACGGGCAGGAAGTTGCCCAGAATCTGCCCCTCGCTCGCCGCCTGGCGCAGCGCCAGTTGCCGCACCATGTCCAGGTACCCGGAATCCAGCAGCGGTTCGCGCTCCAGCGGCCACAGCATGGGCCGGGGCACCACCCCTTCCGGCAGCGCCCGCCCGTCCGCGCCCCCGTTTGCCGCCGCGTGCGCCTCGTCGTCCAGCAGCACGCCCACGCGCACCGCGCCGTTGCCCAGCGGCACCGCCACGCGGGTGCCGCGCCGCCACGCCTGCGGCGGCAGCCACGGCGGCACGGCGTACGTCAGCGTGGCGTACGGCGGACTGAGCAGCGCTACGGCGCGAAGCGGCTGGGCGGCGTTGGTGGGCATGGCGCAAGGGGTGATGAAGAGGGGGAAGGCACAAGAAGAAAACCGGGGGGCGGGAACTCCTCCCCCCGGCCTTTGTTCACGACATTCCGGAATGCCGTCCGGGGACTACGTGCCGCTGTACGGCAGCAGCGGCTTGAGCTGGCGTACCAGTTCGTCGCGCAGTTCTTCGTCCTGCAGGGCGAAATAGATGTTGGCGGTAAGGTATTCCGCCCAGTCGCCCGCGTCGAAGCGCATGCCGCGAATCTTCACGGCCAGCAGGCCCCGCTCGTCGGCCAGCATCTGCAAGGCGTCGGTAAGCTGGATTTCGCCGCCGTGGCCCGGCTTGACCTGCTCCAGGCAGCGGAAGATGTCCGGGGTGAGCACGTAGCGGCCCACGATGGCCAGGCGCGAGGGCGCCTCGCCCAGCTTGGGCTTTTCCACCAGCTTGCCCACCTTGAAGATGCCGGGGGCAAATTCCTCGCCGGAGATGATGCCGTAGCGGTTCACCTTGTCGGCGGGCACCTCCATCACCCCGATGACCGGCAGACGTTCCGACGCGGCCACGTCGATGAGCTGCTTGATGCCCGGCGTCATGCCGAACATCAGGTCGTCGCCCACCATGACGGCGAAGGATTCGTCGCGCACCACGTCGCGGGCGCACAGCACCGCGTGGCCAAGGCCCAGTTGCTGCTTCTGGCGGATGGAGATGATGTTGACCATCTCGGCCACCTCGCGCACCTGCCGCAGCATTTCGGTCTTTCCGGCGCGCTCCAGCACGCCTTCCAGTTGCAGGTTGTAGTCAAAGTGGTCCTCGATGATCTTCTTGTCGCGGTTGGTGACGAAGACCACGTCGCCGATGCCCGAACGGATGGCCTCTTCCACCACGTACTGCACCACCGGCTTGTTGTAGACCGGCAGCATTTCCTTGGGAATGTTCTTGGTGGCGGGAAGCGAACGGGTACCCCAGCCGGCGACGGGAATGACGACCTTGCGGATGTTCATGGGGTCCTCCTTTGGAATGTGTCGTCGTGTCGGCCTTCGCAAAGGCGAGTGCGGCGCGGGCTGGCCAGCCAACGGGAAAAGGCCCGGCTGCGGAGGCTGCGGAGGTGGCGGAGGTGGCGGAGGCTGCCAGGCCTAGCGCAGGTGCTTCTGCACCGCCTCGGCCAGCAACCCGGCCAGACGCCGCACCTGTTCGGAATCCTCGCCCTCCACCATCACGCGGCAGACGGCTTCGGTGCCCGAGTAGCGCAGCAGCACGCGGCCCCTGTCGCCCAGTTCCGCCTCGACCCTGGCCACCGCGTCGAGCACGGGCTGGCACTGTTCGAAGGGAATCTTCCGCTCCACATGAACATTGATAAGCTCCTGCGGGAAAAGCTGCAACTGGCCCGCCAGTTCGGACAGGGGCCGGTCGCGCTCGCGCATGATGCGCAATATCTGCAGGGCGGCCATCAGGCCGTCGCCGGTGGTGCCGTGGTCCATGAAAATGAGGTGGCCGGACTGTTCGCCGCCAAGGTTGGCGCCCTCGCGGCGCATGGCCTCGACCACGTAGCGGTCGCCCACCGGGGTGCGCAGCAGCTTGCAGCCGCGCTCCTTCATGAACACCTCCAGCGCCATGTTGCTCATGACCGTGGCCACAAGGGTGTTGTTGCGCAGCACCCCGCGCCGCAGCATGTCTTCCGCGCACAGGGCCATGATCTGGTCGCCGTCGAGCACGGTGCCCCTCTCGTCCACCACGATGAGCCGGTCGGCGTCGCCGTCCAGGGCCAGGCCCACGTCGGCGCGGGTTTCCAGCACCTTGCCCGCGGCCACGCCGGGATACAGCGAGCCGCACTGGTGGTTGATGTTCAGGCCGTTGGGCTCGGTGCCGATCTTGATGACCTCGGCGCCCAGTTCTTCCAGCGCCAGCGGGGCCACCTTGTAGTTGGCGCCGTTGGCGCAGTCGAGCACCACGCGCATGCCGTCCAGGGTGAGGTGCGCGGGAAAGCTGTTCTTCAGGTAGACGATGTACCGGCCGGGCGAGTCCTCGATCTTGGCGGCGCGGCCCACGCGTTCCGGCGCGGGGTAGTCCCACTGCCAGCCGGGGTCCAGCACCATGTCGGTGATCTTGTTCTCCGTCTCGTCGGGCAGCTTGAAGCCGTCCTTGTCAAAGAACTTGATGCCGTTGTCCATGAACGGGTTGTGCGAGGCAGAGATGACCACGCCAAGGTCCGCCCGCATGTTGCGGGTAAGAAAGGCGATGGCGGGCGTGGGCAGCGGCCCCACCAGGTACACGTCCATGCCCGCGGCGCACAGCCCCGCCGTCAGGGCCGATTCGAACACGTAGCCGGAAAGGCGCGTGTCCTTGCCGATGACCACCCGGTGGCGGCGCTGGCCGTTGCGGAAGTGGGTGCCCGCCGCAAGGCCCAGACGCAGGGCCACGTCGGCGGTCATGGGATAGATGTTCACCTGGCCGCGCAGGCCGTCGGTACCGAACAGGCGTTTGCCCATCAGCGGATCCTCTCTGGATTGTTGCGTTGGCGGCAGCGCCGCCGGTGCGCCTCAGTACAGCATTTGCAGGGGTTGTTCAATGGTCCGCGCGGACTGCGGACGGACTGCGGACAGGCGGGGGACGGGCGGGGGACGGTGCGCGGAAAGGGCGCGGCGCGCCCCGCTCAACGGCTACTTGCGGAAGGTCACGTTCACCATGTCGGGCGAGATGTCCTTCAGCCGCACCCTGTCCGGCAGGTCCACCCGCACCGGCAGCTTCTCCTGTCCGGGGCCGACGCCCTCCGGCACTTCGGCGTACACCCGGATGGAGCGCAACGCCTCCGCGTCGGCGGCCACGGAGGCCGGCATCTCCAGCAGCAGGGTGACCGCGCGCGGCGCGACCTGGGCCCGCAGCCCGTGCGGCGCCTGCACTTCCACCTCGCGCTTGAGGGTGGTTTCCTTGATGCGCAGGGCCGTGACGAACTGCACGGACACGGTGGGGGGTATCGACTCCGTGGCCTCGGGCAGGGTCGGGGTGGCCTGCACGTCCACCGTGCCCGCCTGGTCCAGGGCCGGGGCAGCCACCGCCACCTTCACCTTGTCGATGCGCGACACCAGCGATTCCGGCCCGCGCAGATGCACCCTGGCGGGCCTGACCTCGGTCTTGTCGATGCGCAGGTCCACGGGCATGGTGCCGTTGAGGTCCACGGCCACGGGCACGTCCTTCTCGATGATGGCGTCCACCTCCAGCGTCAGCCGCGAGGGGGTGATTTCCACCACCTCGAAGGCCCGCGCCTCGGGCAGCTTTTCGGCCGTCAGAGGCACGATGTTGGTGCCGCGCTTCAGCCCGCTGAGGTCGATGGCGTAGCTCATGTCGCGGGCGTTCATGACGCGCACCAGCCCCTTGGGGCCGCGCACGCGCACGCCGACCTTGTTGACCAGCCCTTCGCGCACCACGAGGTTCTGGGGAATGCCCTTGAATTCCAGCCGCACCTCGCCCACCACTTCCACCCGTTCGCGCCCGGTGACCATGTACCACAGGGTGACGGCCATGACGAAGGCCATGACGGCGTACTGCCAGTTGGAACGCACCGCTACTTCTCCAGGATGTTCTTGAGCACGCGCTTCAGGCGCGTGGCGTCGAGGCTGGTGGTCAGCTTGCCGCCCACGGCCACGGTGACGGCCCCGCGCTCTTCGGAGACCACCACGGCCACGGCGTCGCTTTCCTCGGTGATGCCGAGGGCCGCGCGGTGCCGGGTGCCGAAGTCCTGCCGGTCCACGGTGGCCAGGGGCAGGATGCACGCGGCCGCCGCCACCTCGCCCTTGCGGATGATCACCGCGCCGTCGTGCAGGGGGGTCTTGGGAAAGAAGATGGTGATGAGCAACTCGCGCGAGAGCGCGGCCCCCAGCTTCACCCCGCGTTCGATCATGTCGCCCAGGGCCACGTTGCGCTCGATGACGATGAGCGCGCCGATCTTGCGCTGGGCAAGGTACAGCGCGGCGCCGATGATCTCGTTCAGGGTGTCGTCGGCGGTGGTCTTCTTGCGGAAGAAACTGCGCGCCCCCATGTCGGTGAGGGCCTGGCGGATGTCGCGCTGGAACAGCACGATGATCACCAGGAACAACGAACCGAAGAAGCTCTCCAGCAGCCACCCCAGCGTGTACAGCCCGAGTTCGCGCGACACGAAGTAGGTGACCACCAGCAGCAGCAGCCCGTAGATGGCCGACACGGCGCGCGTGTCCTTGACCATGACGATGATGCGGTAGAACAGCGCGGTGACCAGCGCGATGTCCAGAAGGTCGCGCCAGTTGGCGGTGACGTTCTCCAGGCCCAGCATCAGTTCTCCGTCCGTGGCGCGGGGGCCATGGCTTGGGTGAGGCGTAGGGTGCGCAGGGTTTCCGCCACGTCGTGCACGCGGTGGCAGAGCACGCCGCGCGCGGCCAGCAGCGCCGTGGCCACCTGGGTGGCGCCCGCCCGCTGCCCGTGCCCGAGGTCCAGCAGCCCGCCGAACAGCGACTTGTTGGAAAGCCCCATCAGCACGGGGCGGCCCAGCGAGTGGAGCCGTTCGATATGGCGCAGTATCTCGAAATTGTGTTCCGTCAGCTTGCCGAATCCTATGCCGGGGTCGAGCAGGATGCGCGACTCCGGCAACCCGGCGCGCACGAGCACATCCATCTTTTCGTGAAAGAAGTCCAGCAGCGAATCCACCACGCTGGCGTAGGCCGGGGCGTCCTGCATGGTTTCCGGCCGGCCCGGACTGTGCATCAGCACGTAGCCGGGCTTGTAGTGGGCCACCACGTCGAGCAGGCCGGGGTCGAAGGCGCAGGCGGAAATGTCGTTGATGATGTCCACGCCCTCGTCCAGCACCGCCGCCGCCGTGCCCGCCTTGTAGGTATCGACGGAAAGCAGCGGCGCGCCCCCGGCCATGCGGGGGGGCTGGGCGGTCTGACCGGACAGGCTGGGCTGGACAGGCTGGGCGGCTGTATGGCTCGCGTAGCCGTCGCGGATGCCGCGCACCACGGGCAGTACCCGCGCCAGTTCCTCTTCCAGGGGCACCGGGTCGGCATAGGGCCGTGACGATTCGCCGCCTATGTCCAGCACGTGTGCGCCCTCTGCCGCCAAGCGCAGGCCGTGGGCCACCGCCGCCTCGTGGGTGACGTAACGGCCGCCGTCATGGAACGAGTCGGGCGTGACGTTGACGATGCCGAACACCACAAAGGGATGAGGGGGGGCGGGCGTCACCGCCCTTCCCCCCCTTACGGTCCAGATGGCCTGTGGCGCGTGGCCGCACGCCGTCGTCATCGATGCCCCGCCCCGCCGTTGGAGTCGTCGCCGCCGCGTTCGGAGGTGTCGTCGGCCTCCAGCGTGAACTCGTCGCGTCCGGCGGCGTCGGTGTCAGCGGCCGTCGGGGCCGCCTGTGCGGGACCGGCCTGCGCGGCGGCGGTTGAAGACGCCATGCCGCTTCTGCCGGACGCGGGCTGCTCCCCCGCGCGGGCGGTCCCTGGGCGGTTGTTGGGCTTTTCCGGCGGCAGCGGTTCGCCGCGCATCAGGATGTCGATGTCGTCGCCGCTGATGGTTTCGCGTTCCAGCAGCGCGCCCGCGATGGCGTGCAGCGAGTCGATGTTCTCTTCGAGCAGGGCGCGGCAGCGCTGCCGCGCCTCATCAATGATGCGCTTGACCTCGGCGTCCACCAGGCGGGCGGTTTCCTCGCTGAAATTGCGGGAATGCGCCCATTCGCGGCCGATGAACACCTCTTCGCCCTGCTCGCCGATGTTCAGCGGGCCGATGGCGTCGCTCATGCCCCATTCGCAGACCATCTTGCGGGCCATCTTGGTGGCGCGCTCGATGTCGTTGCCCGCGCCGGTGGTGATGTCGTTGAACACCACCTCTTCGGCCACGCGGCCGCCCAGCAGCAGCGCCAGGTTGTTCAGCAGGAACGAGCGCGAGTAGCCGTGGCGGTCGCCTTCCGGCAATTGCATGGTCACGCCGAGGGCGCGGCCGCGCGGGATGATGGTCACCTTGTGCACCGGGTCGGAGCCGGGCAGCAGCTTGGCGGCCAGGGCGTGGCCCGCCTCGTGGTAGGCGGTGATGCGCTTTTCCTCGTCGCTCAGGATCAGGCTGCGGCGCTCCTTGCCCATCAGCACCTTGTCCTTGGCGTACTCGAAGTCGCCCATGTCCACCGTGTCCTTGCCCACCTTGGCGGCTTGCAGGGCGGCCTCGTTGACCAGGTTCTCGAGGTCCGCGCCCGAGAAGCCGGGCGTGCCCTTGGCGATGATGTCGAGCTCCACGCCCGTGGCCAGCGGGGTGCGGCGGGTGTGCACTTCAAGGATGCGCCTGCGGCCGCGCACGTCGGGGGTGGGCACCACCACCTGCCGGTCGAAGCGGCCGGGCCGCAGCAGGGCCGGGTCCAGCACGTCGGGGCGGTTGGTGGCGGCGATGAGGATGACGCCCTCGTTGGATTCGAAGCCGTCCATCTCGACCAGCAGCTGGTTCAGGGTCTGTTCGCGCTCGTCGTGGCCACCGCCAAGGCCCGCGCCACGCTGGCGGCCCACGGCGTCGATTTCGTCGATGAAGATGAGACAGGGGGCGTTCTTCTTGCCCTGCATGAACAGGTCGCGCACGCGGGATGCGCCCACGCCCACGAACATTTCCACGAAGTCGGAGCCGGAAATGGAAAAGAACGGCACGCCCGCCTCGCCCGCCACGGCCCGGGCCAGCAGGGTCTTGCCGGTGCCGGGGGGGCCCACCAGCAGCACGCCCTTGGGAATGCGCCCGCCAAGGCGGGTGAACTTGCGCGGGTTGGACAGGAATTCCACCACTTCGCTCAGTTCTTCCTTGGCCTCGTCCACGCCCGCCACGTCCTCGAAGGTGACGCGGGCCGATTCCGGCGTGATCATGCGGGCGCGCGAGCGCCCGAACGACATGGCCTTGCCCCCGCCGCCCTGCATCTGGCGCATGAAGAATATCCACACGCCGATCAGCAGCAGCATGGGGAACCAGGAAACCAGCAGGGTCATGTACCAGGGGGCTTCTTCCTGCGGTTCCGCCTTCACCTCGACCTTCTGGGAGATGAGGCGCGAAACCAGTTCGGGATCATGCGGGGCATAGGTCTGGAACGCCTTGCCCTCGGAGCTTTCGCCCGTCAGCTTCTGGCCCTGGATGGTCACGCGCAGCACTTCGCCGCGCTCGACCTTCTGCAGGAATTCCGTATAGGTAAGACGCGCCTGCGTCCCCTGTGGCTGATTGAACATGTTGAACAGGACGACCATCAGCAACGAGATGATCGCCCAGAGAATCAGATTGCGCGAAAACTGGTTCAAGTCTGGCCTCCGTGCGGAAGTGAACGTCCGTCGTGCGGACGATTTCTCCTTTTTAAGTCGTCGGGAACTATTTGACAATGCGCGCGGGCGCACTTTCCCCGCCTTTTCGGACCATGCGGGGGACGCGGACGCCTGCCGTCCACTCCCGCACGCCCGCTCCGCGGCCACGCGGCCACGCGGACGCGCACCGCGCGGACACGTTTCCCCGTCTTGCCGTGCCACCCCGATTCTGCTAGATACGCCGAACCCTCGCGGAAGCGTTTCGTCACCGGTGTGGCGCCCGGTCTTCAAAACCGGTGGTGGGCAGAGATGTCCATGGTAGGTTCGACTCCTATACGCTTCCGCCACGATGCCAAGGCCCCTGTTTCCGGGGCCTTTTTCGTTGCCCGGCGCACAGTGCGCGGTTTCGCCCCCATCGCGTCCGGGCCGCTCCCCGTCCGCACCGGCGCCCTCCGGCGTTATATCACATTGTCCTTTCTCATATCCACGGCATGTTATGCATGCCGCTGCCTTTTGCAGGCGGCGCAAAATCCCGCGTTGCCGAAGGGCATTGCCATTTGCCGCGCATCTGCTATGACTCGCCCGCCGGTACGCCACCGGCCCACCCGCATCGCGGAATATCCCGCGCCCGGCCCGTCCGGGCGCCCACGCAGCAGGCCCTTCATGCCATCGTCACCGGTCCGGTCCCTCCACCATGCGCCATGCCGCCCGGCCAGCGCCTTGCCATTGCTGTTCCGGCTCGTCCTGTTCGCGCTGTGCGGCCTGCCCACCCTGGCGCTGGCCGGCAACGGCGCCGGGGCTCCGGCCAGCGACGGCCGCAACGGCGCGTTCCTGCTGGTGAACACCGTCTACCCCCCGTACACCATGACGGCCGAAGGCGGCCGGGTGAGGGGCGTCGCCACCGCGCTTGCCGACGAACTGTTCCGCAGGCTGTCCATCCCCGTGCGGCAACGGCTGCTGCCCTGGAACCGCGTGCTGCACATGGTGGAGGACGGCAGCGCCGACGGGGTGAGCATGCTGGCCCATTCCGCCGAGCGCGAGGCGTCCCTGGCTTTTTCGGTGCCGGTGGCCGAGGCGCGCCAGTCGCTCTACTACTCCCGGCCCGGCCATGACGGCTTCGCCTGGCAGCGCTTCGAAGACCTGCGCCCCTACCGCATCGGCCTGGTGCAGGGCTACACCTACTCGCCGGAATTCCTGGCGGCGGTGGACCGGCTGGGGCTGTTCGTGGAGTATGCGCCGTCGGACGACAGCAACTTCGCCAAGCTGCGCAGCGGCCGGGTGGACCTGTGCCTGAGCAACGACCTGGTGGCCGAGGCCTACCTGAACGCCCGGCCCGACATCCGGGCCGCCGTGGGAAGGGCGGAACGCCCGGTACGCAGCTATCCGCTGTACATGGCCTTTTCGCGCCACTCCCCGCTGTCCGGCCGCCTGCCCGAGATCAACGCGGAAATCGAGCGGATGCGGGCCGACGGCACCCTGGCGAGCATTCTTTCGCCGGAGCGGACCCAACCGCGCTGACCGGCCGCCCGCAAGCGAAAAGGCCCGCCTGACCGGTACTCCGGCAGGCGGGCCTTGTGATTGCTGCGTATCCGCGTGGTCACCGGCTCATGGCGCGCATGACGCCCGAAGCGGTGCGGCCGCGCCGGTACTACCAGCGGGGCGGACGGGGAGCGCGGGGCTGGGCTTCGTTGACCTTCAGGGCGCGGCCGCCGAAGGAGTAGCCGTTCAGGGCTTCCACGGCGCTGCTGGCGTCGGCGGCTTCCATTTCGACGAAGCCGAAACCGCGGGGACGGCCGGTTTCACGGTCGGAGATCAGCTTCACGCTGAGCACCTGGCCGTGCTGGGAGAACAGGTCGCGGATTTCGTCTTCGGAGGCGGAGAAAGGCAGGTTGCCCACATACAGAGACTTGGACATCAGGAAAACTCCTTGCAGGGAAAATGGGGGGGTTCGCTCGTGCGAAAGATCGGGCAGAAACTCTGTAGGTGGGATGCCTATCGACTCGCCGAAACTCTTGCCACAAGCCCGTGCCGATCCCGACGCACGGCACACCCGGAGCATCGACCGACACGATTGGAGAATTAGTCGGACTTTTTCCGGCGGTCAAGTAGAATCTGTCGCAATTCCGCCTGAAAACGGCAGAACGGACGCCCGGCTACCGCGTTCCTATATCCGCGCCCCCATCGCGCGGCCCGCCTACTGCCCCACTCCCGCGGGTCCCACGGTCAGTCCGGCTGCCCCCGGAGCCGCCGGTATGCCGTCATTTCCGGCGGTTGCGGCTTCGCCGGACTGCGACTGCCCACCCGTCGCCAGTTGCGCCCAGGCGTCGATAATGTGGGCGTACGCGTCGCGCCGCTGGTCGAGCTTCGACAGGTTGCGCGCCGCGCGCACGGAATACTTGATGGTGGCGCGCGTCTTGGCCGCCTCCCGCACCACGGCCTGGAGCACGTCCTCGCGCGGTTCGGGGCGGTACATGACCTCGGCGGCGGTGATGGCCACGGCGAACTTGCCCGCCTCCAGAGCGCGCGAGGCGGCCAGGGTCAGCGAGCGGTCGCGCGCGTCCTTGTAGTACCTGCCGCTGGCGGCCTGGGTGACCATGGCCATCCATTCGTTGTCCGAGGCCGTCTCGTCCGCCGTGTTCAGGGCGGTCACCTCGGCCTTGAGTTCGGCGGGCAGCAGCGCCGAGCCGTCGTCGCCCTGCTCCACCACCTGGCCGCTGCCGGGCAGCATCCCGGAGACGGCCAGCAGGTTGTACAGAGCCCAGCTGAACAGCACGGCCAGCAGCAGGGCGGGAATGAGCTTCTTGTTGCGTTGCATGGCATCCTTGCGTGGCCCGCGCGGCAAAGCGGCGGGCCATGTTTGCGCCGGGCCGCCCCCTGCCGGAAGGCGGCCCGTTTTCAGGCAGTTTATCGGCAATCTGGCCAGGGCGGTCTTAGGGTCTGTTTACGCCATGAGGATTTTTGTTCACTGCCAAGGAAGAATGATTTTTTGTGGAGGGAATATACTCTTGCTGTATTTGACCGGAATAAAAAATCATTCTGACGACGGCAGGGGACAAAAGGACCATGGCGTAAACAGACCTTACCCTTCCAGCCAGTCGGCCAGCTCGGCCAGCTGCGCCGCCACCGACGCGGGGCCGGTGCCGCCGGGCATCTCGCGCCGGGCCACGGCGGCCGCCGGGTCCAGCACGGCGTAGACATCGTCGCCGATGCGGTCGCAGATGGCCCGCAGATCGGCCAGGGGCAATTCCTCCAGCGTGACGTTGCGTTCTTCCGCCAGGGCCACGGCGGCCCCGGTCAGGTGGTGCGCCTCGCGGAAGGGAATGCCCTTGCCCACCAGGTAGTCGGCAAGCTCGGTGGCGTTCAGGAAGCCCGCGCGCAGGGCGGCGCGCATGCGGGCTTCGTTGAAGCCCAGTTCGCGCAGCATGCCCGCCATGATCTCCAGCGACGCCGACACGGTGCGGTCGCAGTCGAGGAACGGTTCCTTGTCCTCCTGCATGTCGCGGTTGTAGGTCATGGGCAGGCCCTTCACCGTGGTCAGCATGGCGGTCAGCGCGCCGTACACGCGCCCCGTCTTGCCGCGCATGATCTCGGCCACGTCGGGGTTCTTCTTCTGCGGCATGATGGACGACCCCGTGGCGTAGGCATCGGGCAGCCGCACGAAGCCGAAGGCCGGGTTGGCCCAGATGATGATTTCCTCGCACAGGCGCGACAGGTGGGCCATGATCGTCGCCCCGCAGAACAGCGATTCGAGCACGAAGTCGCGGTCGGACACGGCGTCCATGCTGTTGCGGAAGGTGCCGTACATGTCCAGTTCGGCGGCCACGAAGGCCGGGTCCAGCGGGTAGGTGGTGCCAGCCAGCGCGGCCGCGCCCAGCGGGCACACGCGCGCCCGGCGGTCGCAGTCGGCCAGGCGTTCAGCGTCGCGGCGCAGCATCCACGCATAGGCCAGCAGGTGGTGCCCAAGGCTCACCGGCTGGGCGGGCTGCATGTGGGTGCAGCCGGGCAGCAGCGTGTCCGCGTGCTCGCCCGCGCGCTCTGCCAGCACGGCCACCAGGTCGCGCGCAAGGCCGCGCCAGGCGCGGATGCGGTCGGACACGAACAGGCGGAAGTCCAGCGCCACCTGGTCGTTGCGGCTGCGCCCGGTGTGCAGCTTCTTGCCCACGTCGCCCACCAGTTCGGTGAGACGGCTCTCGATGTTCATGTGCACGTCTTCCAGCTCGCGCCGCCAGACGAAGGCGCCGCCCTCTATCTCGGCCAGCACCATGTCCAGCCCTTCCACGATGCGCGCGGCCTCGTCGGCGGTCAGCACGCCCTGCTTGGCCAGCATGCGCGCGTGCGCCTTGGAGCCCGCGATGTCCTGCGCGTACAAAGCCCGGTCGAACGATACGGACTGGGTGTATTCCTCGACCAGGGCGGCGGTGGCCTGACGGAACCGCCCCCCCCACATCTTCTTTTCGGCCATTGCTGGTCCCTGCCGTTGCGGCGGCTTGGTACGCGCAAGGCCCCCCATACGGGAGGCCCCACGGAACATGCTGAACATATTGACCGCCGGAGGGAGGCTGCCCCTCCGGCCGGAACGCCTAGCCCTTCTTCACCCGCTGCGCATACCCGCGCACGCGCAGCCCTTGCAGCTTGATGAAGCCCGCGGCGTCGGCGTGGTCGTAGGTGGCGCAATCCTCGAAGGTAGCCAGGTCGTGGCAGTACAAGGTGTTGGGCGAGGTGCGGCCCACCGGGAAGGCGTTGCCCTTGTACAGCTTGAGGCGCACGGCGCCGTTGACGGTTTCCTGCGTCTTGTCGATGAACGCCTGCATGGCCTCGCGTTCCGGCGCGAACCAGAAGCCGTTGTATACGGCCTCGGCGTAGCGCGGGATCATCTGGTCGCGCAGGTGCATGGATTCACGGTCCAGGCAGATGCCTTCCAGGTCGCGGTGGGCGATGTGCAGCACGGTGCCGCCGGGGGTTTCGTACACCCCGCGCGACTTGATGCCCACGAAGCGGTTTTCCACCATGTCCAGGCGGCCGATGCCGTGCCTGCCCGCTATGGCGTTCAGGGTGCGGATGATGGTGGCCGGGCTCATGGCCTCGCCGTTGACGGCCACCGCGTCGCCCTTCACGAAGTCGATGGTGATGTATTCCGGCGTGTCCGGGGCCTGTTCCACGGGCACGGCCATGACGTGGCTGTTGGGGCCGGGCTCGCACCACGGGTCTTCCAGTTCGCCGCCCTCGAAGCTGCAATGCAGCATGTTGCGGTCCATGCTGTACTGCTTGGACGATGTGGACAGCGGAATGCCGTGCTTTTCGGCGAAGGCGGTGAGGTCGGTGCGCGAGCGCAGGTCCCAGATGCGCCACGGGGCGATCACGTCCAGGTCGGGGGCCAGGGCGTTGACCGCAAGCTCGAAGCGCACCTGGTCGTTGCCCTTGCCGGTGGCGCCGTGGGCCACGGCCTGCGCGCCCTCGGCGCGGGCGATGTCCACCAGGCGCTTGGCGATGAGCGGACGCGCGATGGAGGTGCCCAGCAGGTAACGCCCTTCGTACACCGCGCCGGAGCGCATCATGGGGAAGATGAAGTCGCGCGCGAACTCCTCGCGCAGGTCTTCCACGTAGGCGCGGCTGGCGCCGGTGCGCAGGGCCTTGGCGTCCACGCCGTCCAGGTCCTCTTCCTGCCCGAGGTCGGCGGTAAGGGTCACCACCTCGCAGCCGTAGGTGACGGCGATCCACTTCAGGATCACCGACGTATCCAGCCCGCCGGAATAGGCGAGCACGACCTTCCTGATATCCTTGGCCATGTCGTTTCAGCCCCGTTGTACGGTATGTTGTGCGGTATGTTGCGCGGCATGCGCCGCGCGGCGCGCGCCGTGGCGCGGTGCTATTCCGAGAAGACCCATTCCAGAATGGCCTTCTGGATGTGCAGGCGGTTTTCCGCCTGGTCGAAGATGATGGAGGCCGGGCCTTCCATCACCTCGTCGGTCACTTCCTCGCCCCGGTGGGCGGGCAGGCAGTGCATGAACTTGGCGTCGGGCGCGGCAAGGGCCATCAGCGCATCGTCGATGCGGTAACCCTTGAAGGCGGCCTCGCGCTTCTTCTGTTCCTCTTCCTGGCCCATGGAAGCCCACACGTCGGTGTTCACGTAGTGCGCGCCGTCCACGGCCATGCGCGGGTCGTGCGTCAGGAATATCTTGGCCCCGGCCTGCATGGCGTAGCCCAGCAGGTCGCGGTCGGGCTCGTAGCCTTCGGGGAAGGCCATGAACAGCTCGAACGGGAAGTAGATGGCCGCCTCGATCCACGAATTGGCCATGTTGTTGCCGTCGCCCACCCAGGCCACGCGCACCTTGGACAGGTCGGGGGTGCGCTCGTACATGGTCAGCACGTCGCCCATGACCTGGCAGGGGTGCCCTTCGTCGGTCAGGGCGTTGACCACGGGGATGGAGCCGTATTCGGCCAGTTCCTCGATCTTCGACTGGCCGAAGGTGCGCACCACCAGGCAGTCGGCGTAGCGCGAGAGCACGCGGGCGGTGTCGCGCAGGGGTTCGGAGCGGCCCAACTGGCTTTCCGCCGGGGTCATGAAAATGGTGGAGCCGCCAAGGTGGCGCACCGCCATCTCGAAGGACACGCGCGTACGGGTGGACGCCTTCTCAAAGATGAGGATGGCGGTCTTGCCGTCCATGATCTTGCCCCGGTGGGCGGTGTCCTTCATTTCCTTGGCGCGTTGCAGCAGCTTCCAGGCGCCCTCGTAGCCGAGGTCCCTGATTCGCTTGAAATGTCTGGGCATGGCTCCATCCTTGTGTTGCGGCACTGCGAAACGTGATGCGGAAAAGGGTTTCCTAGCCTCAAAGCCCGCCGCTTGTAAAGAATGCGGCCCGTCCCGGAAAGGATGGACGCCGGGAACGGCGGGAACGGCGGGGGCGCGGGTCTGCGGCGAGCACGGCGGGAATTGACGCCCGCCCGCCCCTGTGGTGAAACCGCCCCATGAGCACCAGACGCAACAACACCGGCAAACGCCCGGCGTCCCCCGCCCCGGAAGCCATCACCGTGCATACCGACCACGTGCGCGGCTATCGCAAGCGCACCGCCCGCCACCAGGACGAGGTGGTCTTTCAGGTCGTGGTGGAGGAAACCGACCTGTGGGTGACCGCCAGCGCGGGGCAGCCCGGTCTGCCCGTACTGCCCGACCTGCCGGACCGGATCGCCGCCTACGTCACCGAACTGCGCGGGCAGATCAAGGCGTGGATGCTGCTTGCGCCGGACTTTCGCACCAGCCTCGTGCCCGTGCCCACGCCCGCCAGCGCCCCGGAAGTGGCCCGGCGCATGGCGCACGGGGCCGACATCGCCGGGGTTGGCCCCTTCGCGGCGGTGGCGGGCACCGTGGCCCAGATGGTGGCGGAACGCTTTGCCCCGGTGTCGCCGGACATCATCGTGGAGAACGGCGGGGACATCTACATCTGCTCGCGGCGCGACCGGGTGGTGGGCCTGCTGCCCGACCCGTCCAGCGGCGAGATGATCGGCGTGGTGGTGAAGGCGGCGGACTGCCCGGTGTCGCTGTGCTCGTCATCGGCCACCATCGGCCATTCGCTGAGCCTGGGCGTCGGCGACATCGCGGCGGTGCGGGCGCGCGACGCTAGCCTGGCCGACGCGGCGGCCACCCTGTTCGGCAACATGTTGCAAGGGCCGGACGACGTGGCCCGCGTGACCGAACGCGCGGCGGCCATGGCGCACCTGGGCATAGAGGGCGTGTACGCCCAGTGCGGCGGGCGCGTGGGCATCTGGGGGAACATGGAGCTTGCCGTGGCGTAGGGGCTGTTTCTAAATTGTCCTTTCGTTCGTTGGCTACGTCAAACTTCGTCTGCCATGGCTTTGCTGTCCTTATCCGTAAGACTCGCGCTGTGCGCTCGCCTAACGGCTAAGGCTCGGTCGAATACGGTAAGAGTACGCTCTGCGGTCGCCATCCGTAAGGTTCGCTTCGCTCACCTAACGGCTGCCGCACTCCCTCATGGCAGGCTCGTTTTCCTTGCCAACGAACGAAAGGACAATTTAGAAACAGCCCCTAACCGCAGGCACGCGAAGCCCGCGCGAACCGTACAACCCGGACGCGAGACTGTCCGTGCCGCGGGCACACCTAGCGGGACTCGTAACTTTCCTTGATATTCCGAAACAATTCCAGCAGGAAGCGGTCCGGAACCGTATCACCGTTGATGGCGAGGCGCGAGAGCCGGGTGACGTGGTTGCCGCTGGGCGTGGTGACCAGTTGCAGGGTCAGTTCATGGGTGCGGCTGCCGCCCTGCCTGCCGCTGGCGGGCTCGTCCGTGGTCAGGCGCAGCACCCACGCGGAGCCGGAGCGTCCCCAATCCATGCCCACGCGGTGCCGCCGGGCGGCGTGACGGTCCACCAGCGCCAACAGTTTGCGCAGGGTGAACGCCTTGTCGCGGCCGGACACGCCCAGGTATTCGCTGTTGCGCCGGATGACCAGCGGCAGGTCGAACAGGGTTGCGGGCGGCGTGGTAACGGAATCCTGGCCGGACGCGGCCCGCGCATCGCCGGGTTTTGTTTTTGAGGTGGAGTCTGAAGCATTGGCGCCCGATGTGCCATCTTCGGGCGCCTCGGCACCGGATGCGTCCTGACCGGATGCCGATTGTCCGTCCCCGACACCATCTGAGCGCACGCCATCCCCAGCCGCGCCCTCTTTCCCGCCTGGCCCGGCTCCCGCAGTCCCCGACACCACCGTATAGTAGTCGTCCACAAGGCGGGTGACGGCCTCCGTGCGTTCGCGGCGCAGCAGTTCCAGCGCTTCGTCCAGCCGGGCCGCGCGCTCGTCAAAGGCGGCCAGCAGCGTGTCGCGGTCGGCGCTCAATTCCTCCACCTGGCGGCGCAGGCTGGAAAGTTCCGCCAGCATGTGCCCCTGCACCTGAAGCAGCGTGGCCATGCGGTCGAGCATGCCCGGCAGCCCTTCCACGGCCGGGTCTGGGGCAGGGCCATCCGCCATGCGCGGGGCGGCGTCCAGAGGGCGGTCCATGCCCGGCACTCCGTCGGAGGCGCGGAACCGGTCCCGGAGGTGTGGTTCCGCCCCGGTGCCGGACGGACGCGCGCCCGACCTCGTGCCCGGTTGGCCCGACGGCTGGCCGGACTGCCCCACGGAAGCGGACAGCGCAGCCACCAGTTCCTCCAGCCGTTCCTCGATCTGTTCCGCCGCCACGTTGCGCGTGTACATGCTCCTGATCTCCCTGAAGATGTCCAGCACATGCACGGGATAGCGCAGCCGCCTGCCCCGCCCTTCTCCGGCGGGCAGGAAGCGCGCGAACCTGTCCTTGTAGTAGGCGATACTGGAGGGGGGCACGTCGAGGCGGCGGGCGATTTCGCGGAGGGTCAGCATTTCGCGGATCATGAGGGGGTGCTCCAGTTCTTGTTGTTGCACAGTTGCGCGACCAGGAGCATTTTGTCAAGAAATCCGCATAAAAATATTCTCTAGAAAATTGACCAGCAACCGTGGACAACGGGATGGGGTTGGATGGGGCGGAATGCGAACGGAGAGGCCGCGACTGTTCCGGATGTGACGGGACCGGGCTGGGGATGGCGGACAGTGAATGATGCCCCATCGGCGGACACCAGGAAGACAGGCGCAATCCCCACCATCTCCCGGCCCTGCCCGGCATGCACCACCCGCCGCCGTCCCACAACCCGCTTGACTTCACCTGCCAACTTCCATATCAAGCATTTCTCGCTTCCGGCGGAGCATCCGCCAGCAGCCCGCAAGCCAGCATAGCTCAGTTGGTAGAGCAGCTGATTCGTAATCAGCAGGTCTGGAGTTCAAGTCTCCATGCTGGCTCCATAATGAAAGCAAGGGGTTAGACGAAAGTCTGACCCCTTCTGCTTTTGGGATGTGTGCCCATCTGATGAAATTTTCAAAGCATCGCCTTGGGCACAAAAAATTCCCCATCTCCTGCATGAACCGACTACAAAGGGAAACACCAGCCGGAACAGCGGTCGCCCACGTCGGGGAATGATTCATCCCCGCAGGCGCGGGGAACACAAGCGGATGCACGACCTGTCCGACGGTTTCGCCGGTTCATCCCCGCAGGCGCGGGGAACACAAGGACGTCTGCGCTTCACATCCGTGGTGGACCGGTTCATCCCCGCGGGCGCGGGGAACACGGTGGCCAGACCGACCCGGACATGGCTCCTGCCGGTTCATCCCCGCGGGCGCGGGGAACACGCCATCGTCATGGTGGAGTCCGGCGGCGATACCGGTTCATCCCCGCGGACGCGGGGAACACGGTTATGCCGTTGACTTTCCGCGATTTACCGGCGGTTCATCCCTGCGGACGCGGGGAACACGGCAATGCAGACGGACCTTGGCAAACTTGTCCCGGTTCATCCCCGCGGACGCGGGGAACACCGGCTATATCCAAGTCCAGCGTATTGAAGGCACGGTTCATCCCCGCGGACGCGGGGAACACTACGGCAAGCTCCTTTGACAGCAGGTAGTTAGCGGTTCATCCCCGCGGACGCGGGGAACACCCGATTGGGCCACGGCAAAGGTCCGCCTCTACCGGTTCATCCCCGCGGACGCGGGGAACACTATCTCGACATCGCAGGCGTGCCCACCAAGTGCGGTTCATCCCCGCGGACGCGGGGAACACGGTGGCCTGCTGGCCCATGGCCCGCTCGTGTTCGGTTCATCCCCGCGGACGCGGGGAACACGTGGACACCGCTGCGTCGCGGTCTACGATGGCCGGTTCATCCCCGCGGACGCGGGGAACACAATAACGAGGGGCGCAGGTTCGTATCCTCCGCCGGTTCATCCCCGCGGACGCGGGGAACACAACTTCGCCGCGCTGCCCATGATGTTCATGTTCGGTTCATCCCCGCGGACGCGGGGAACACGCGTCTGCTTGACCTCGGCCTTGGCGTTGGCGCGGTTCATCCCCGCGGACGCGGGGAACACGCCGCAAGGTGGGACGCAGGCGCGGAAAGTTCTGGTTCATCCCCGCGGACGCGGGGAACACGTCTAGCCACCGGACAAGGTAGTCCGCCTCGCCGGTTCATCCCCGCGGACGCGGGGAACACTGCTTTCACGGTCGACGCATCAGGGACCACGGCGGTTCATCCCCGCGGACGCGGGGAACACGACACGGGCCCGGCCTCGCGGTCGCCGTCGTACGGTTCATCCCCGCGGACGCGGGGAACACGTCGAAACCTGAATGGTCGTGAAGCCTTTGCGCGGTTCATCCCCGCGGACGCGGGGAACACCTGGACGGGATGGGCGACCTCGGCCAGATAGCCGGTTCATCCCCGCGGACGCGGGGAACACTGCCCCCTATGCTGCGCCGGTTTCGGCAGGGTCGGTTCATCCCCGCGGACGCGGGGAACACTTCCTCGTGGCCTGCTTCAACAAGTGCGGTCGCGGTTCATCCCCGCGGACGCGGGGAACACTCAACGCTCCCAAGCTGCGCACCTGTCATCGCCGGTTCATCCCCGCGGACGCGGGGAACACGCGGTCACCCCGGCCGTGACGTTGCTCAAATCCGGTTCATCCCCGCGGACGCGGGGAACACGTCGTCACCACGAATTAGCCGCGAGTTGGTTTCGGTTCATCCCCGCGGACGCGGGGAACACTCGAGCGCGATCAACACGGTCGTGTTCGAGTTCGGTTCATCCCCGCGGACGCGGGGAACACTCGAGCGCGATCAACACGGTCGTGTTCGAGTTCGGTTCATCCCCGCGGACGCGGGGAACACGCTTGGACCCCATGAAGGGCTTGTTGAATGTCCGGTTCATCCCCGCGGACGCGGGGAACACTGCCAGACCTGGGACGAGTTGAAGGCCGTGGTCGGTTCATCCCCGCGGACGCGGGGAACACGGCAGCGATGCGGCCACCCAGACGGCGGCCATCGGTTCATCCCCGCGGACGCGGGGAACACTGTCCCAGCCAAAGCCGCGCACGAAATTCAGACGGTTCATCCCCGCGGACGCGGGGAACACGCCGTCCTGTTGAGCGGCACCATGCCACCGGGCGGTTCATCCCCGCGGACGCGGGGAACACCCCGCGCCTGACCATGGAAGAGGCCGCGCAGCTGGTTCATCCCCGCGTCCGCGGGGAACACTAGTCCGCGTCATTGGCCGTGCCCTGCCCGAGCGGTTCATCCCCGCGGACGCGGGGAACACCTGGACAAGGCGGCCGGGGGCACCCTGAACAACGGTTCATCCCCGCGGACGCGGGGAACACTACGCGGTCGCGCAGACTCATACGGCAAGCTCCGGTTCATCCCCGCGGACGCGGGGAACACTGGGCTAAGGGCATCGGCGAGGGCATGGTCCGCGGTTCATCCCCGCGGACGCGGGGAACACGTTGCCGCCGGGTCCGCGTACGGTTCGGCGGCCGGTTCATCCCCGCGGACGCGGGGAACACTTTGGAGGCGCACCATGTTCCGTTTCCTGTTTCGGTTCATCCCCGCGGACGCGGGGAACACCGCGCGGAAATCTCTTTCCGAGCCGCAAATGAAGGTTCATCCCCGCGGACGCGGGGAACACCCGCCCTGAACGGCGGTGGTGTAGGGAATGACCGGTTCATCCCCGCGGACGCGGGGAACACCCACCCCATCCGCAAAGAAATCGTACACGGGCCGGTTCATCCCCGCGGACGCGGGGAACACAGCAACACCTGCACCAGCGCCTGGAGAGTCAACGGTTCATCCCCGCGGACGCGGGGAACACGAATCAGGTCCATTCCGATCAACATGTGCAGGCGGTTCATCCCCGCGGACGCGGGGAACACCTGCGCGAGCGCGATCCCTTGATTCAATGCGCCGGTTCATCCCCGCGGACGCGGGGAACACGTTGCTTCATCAATCAGGGCATCAAGGCCAACCGGTTCATCCCCGCGGACGCGGGGAACACGGAGGCGTGGCCCTATGTGTCCCGCGACCGTACGGTTCATCCCCGCGGACGCGGGGAACACCGTGCCTCCGTTTGTCAGCGGCATCACCCAGCCGGTTCATCCCCGCGGACGCGGGGAACACCCGTACCAGCAGGTGGCGACGTACATGCGCACCGGTTCATCCCCGCGGACGCGGGGAACACCAGTCCTTACACCAAATGATTCGCCCAATGGTCGGTTCATCCCCGCGGACGCGGGGAACACTTCATCGCTCATCGCTGTATCTCCTCGTGTATCGGTTCATCCCCGCGGACGCGGGGAACACTCCATCCCCGCTAACGCGGGGAACACGTTGACCGGTTCATCCCCGCGGACGCGGGGAACACGCATCCACCAGAAAGCGCCATTGCTGCGGCACCGGTTCATCCCCGCGGACGCGGGGAACACGGGCACGGTGACACCAGCGCCTCAAAAAACCACGGTTCATCCCCGCGGACGCGGGGAACACTCGGGCTTCGGGGCCAACGCCGCCACCTCGGGCGGTTCATCCCCGCGGACGCGGGGAACACTGCAGCCCTGGGGGATGGGGGCGGCGCCGCGCCGGTTCATCCCCGCGGACGCGGGGAACACGAGCAGTAGGACTTGAAGGAGCCGAACAGTTCCGGTTCATCCCCGCGGACGCGGGGAACACTCTTCCCATACAGTGATGATATCACAGAACAAAAATACCAGTCAAAAAGTTACCGATTTCATCCCACTTCCATCCGCCTACACCGAGTTCTCATCACTCCCCTCCACCGGCAGAAACGACACCAGCGTCATGCCGTCGAAATCCGCAGGCATGCGGCGGTTTGGCCCGTGCGTACGGAACGAGAAGCCGGAATCCGTCGGTGTATCCCACACCATGACGGCGTTTCCGTCCTCTATGCCTGCAAGCACATTTTCCCACAGCATTTCGCGCACCTTGGGCGAAACACGGCCGACATACACCCCCGCCCGGATTTCCAGCATCCACACCGCAAGGCGTCCCCGCAGCCGGGCCGGTGCGTTCTCAAGTACGATGACCGTCATCCCCCACCCCCTTCGGCGCCGGGAACGCCGGACCAACGGCCTCGTCCGGGGCTTCCGGCACGGGCAGCCCACCGGCGGACAACATGGTTTCGATGGTCGGGATGATGCGCCGCAGCAACTTCGTCTCGCGAAATGCATCGCGACAGGCCCGTCGCACTTGCCCTTCCACGTCGTTCGCAGGCTTGCGCGACGCGATGCGGAACGCCACGGGCACCACCGTCTCGAACTTGAACAGGTCCGCCACGTCGTAGACGAACGACAAGGGCTTTCCCGTGTGGATGAACCCGATGGCCGGGGCATAGCCTGCCGCCAGCACCGCCGCCTCGCTCACCCCGTACAGGCAGGCGGTGGCGGCGCTCAGGCAGCGGTTGGGCAAATCCCCCTTGTCCCAGTCCTTCGGGTCGTAGCGCCGGGCATCCCAGCGCACCCCGTACTGCTTTGCCATCAGCCCGTACATGGCCCGCACACGTGCCCCCTCCATGCCGCGCAACTGCTCCACGCTGCGTTTGGCGGGGGCCTCCTCACCGAACCGCATGGAATACATGGCCCGCACCACCTTGAGCCGGGTCTGCGGGTCCAGCGCCAGGGCCGCCTGGTACAGCAGCCTGTCGCTACGTGCACCGCCGGGCTGACCGGCAGCGTACAGGCGCACCCCCGCCTCGCCCACCCAGACCAGCAGCGTGCCCGCCCGCGCCGCCAGCACCACGGCGGCATGGGAAACACGGGTGCCCGGCTCCAGCAGGATACACGCCACACTGCCCACCGGAATGTGCGTACGCACGCCCGTGGCGTCCACCAGCACGAAGGCGCCGTCCAGTACGTCCAACTGACCCTTTTCCAGAAAGACCAGCGAGGTCCGTTCCTTGATGGCCAGCGGACGCAGGCGGGGCAATGGTTCCGTACTCATTCTCTCTCCTCCCCTGCGCAAAACGACAACGCGCCCGGCGGCATTCCACCGCCGGGTGCGTCCGGTCATCGCGCGCGTTGAATGAGCAACAAGCCGCAGCCGAACCCCTTGGCGCAGCCAACGCCTTGGAACAATGCAACCTTCAGGGCATCCGGGTCGGCCACCGTGGCAAAGCCGGTCATGTCCAACTGGGTCACGGTGACCTTGCCTGCGCCCTTTTTGTAGAACACGCACGGTTCGTACCGCTCCACGGCGAACAGCGCTTCGTCGTCCGCCCCCAGGGCCAGGCCCAGCGCAGCCGCCCGTGCAGCCAGCCAGTCCCATCCGGTTTGTCGGGCAAAGTCCATGCGCGAGGGCATGTCCCGGCTGTCCTTGCCGTGCGCCTTTTTCCACTCCGTCCGGGCATGCTGCACCACGTCGTGGCGCACCTGCCTGCCGTCGCCGTCGCGCGTCTTGCGGACGGGGTTGACCCGCAACGAGAAGTGCAACCGTTCGCCAACCCGCAGTTGCGGGTCATAGACCTTGCTCTGCACCTTCCAGAGGGGGGGGGCACTTACGGGCGGACGGACAGATACCGCAAGGAAGGCATTGGGTGCGATTTCCCGGTACAGAAAGTCGCGCCGCCGGTCCGGACCATCGGAAAACGCCGCCCACAGCGCCTGATGGCCATCGTACACGGAACGGCCCGACAACGCCGGGGCGCTGCGGTACGATCCACCGTGTACCGCCTCTTGCGGGTTCAGCAGCATCTTGCTGATGATCATGACGTTTTCCTCCTGAGCGGCAGGGACAGGTGTTCCTCTTCGCGCAGCACGAACTGCCGTCGCCCATGGTGCGACACCCGATCGCGCACGGTGGCGCGCAGCATGGCCTTGCCCTCGGTGATCCCGTGCCCTGCATCGGCCCACACCGGCAATTCCCCGACCCCGCCGGGGCAGAGCAGGCGACGCGCCGCAACCGAAGCCCCCCGGCACGGAGAGTAGCCCAGCAGCGCTTCTCCCGCATCCGCAGCCCGGACCATGACGGGGTCGAAAGGGAATCCCGCCGGGCACGACTTGCGCCCCAGCGAAGGAGTGAAGCACGGTGTCAGCAGGGCCTGCCGGATGTCGTCCAGCGCATGCGGGGGGGCGTCGTCCGCAGCCCACAGGCAGGCCACGAAGCAGGCGTCGGTCAGGTACTCGCGATCGGAGAGAATGGTGTTGGGCTCTTCGCCATGCGGCAGCATGCCGCCCACCTCGTCGCTGCGGGTGCGGTAGACGCGGCCGCGCGCCGCCCCACCCACCTGCACGGTGTGATAGTCCACCAGGCGGCCGCCGGAGGCATGCGTCGCCACGGCAAGGCCATACCCCCCGGAGAGCGCCGCCAGGCGGTCCTCTTCGTGACGCCGGATGCCCAACGCCGCCGCGATCAGGCCCATGACGCCGGACCGCGTGGGGTGCCCCGCCGTGGGGCGCACCTCGCCCACGGCCGCCGACGTACCCCATGACTGCATGGGGCCATACAGCGTGAACAGAAGGTAGTCGCGCATGGCCTACCCCGCGATGAAGGCGCAGACCTCGGCCAAGCTGCCTTCGCCCGTCAGCGGATTGAAGTGGCGCGACTCGGTGGTGTCGTCATAGACCTTGGCGAAATTGTCGCGCGTCGTGGTCAGCGCGGCGATGGCTGCGGGCAGCATGTCGGCTTCGCCCTCCAGCCCCTTCAGGTAGGCCACGGCCAGCGATCTGGGCTGAGCATCGCCGCGCTCGGCCAGGCAGAAAGAGGCGTGGGCGCGGCTGGCGAAGCTGTTCTGCTTGCCGGTGGGGCTGACGGTGCAGGCGCATTGGCACAGCGCGGCCAAAGCCCTGGCGGCCAACGCATCGTCGCCCAGGGTTTCGCGCAGCAGGTGGGTGTCGATGCAGGCATACAGGTAGAACAGCCCGGCGCCGAACTCGATGACGCCCATGTGCCCCGCTCCGGTGCTGTCGCGGTTCAGGTCGTCCACGGCGGTGAAGAAGTCGTCCTCCACTTCCGCCTTGTGCACGGTCAGGGCGTGGGCCACCTGCGCGGCGGCCTCCACGCTGTGGGACTTGCTGGCGGCCAGCATGCGTCCGAACAGGGCCACGTCCACGGCCATGTGCTCGCGCCGCAAGAGATCCAATTCCTCCGCACCCGGAGCCTTGCCGGAGGCGCGGCACGCTTCGGTCAGCGCGGCCACGGCCTTGAGTTCCTGCGGGGTGAGGTGGGCCAGTTGTTCGATGTGCAGGGATTCATCGGCGTTGGCGGCGCCTTCCCCCCCGTTCGCATCCTGCTTGTCTTTATCAGGCTTGCCTTTGCCCTTGTCCTTCTTGAGCGCGCCGAAGGTGCCTGCAATGGCCTGGGCGATCTCGCGCGCGGGCTTGTCCTTGAGCACGAGCAGACTGCCGGTGGACGAGGCGTCATGCAGGGCCTGGTCAAGGGTGCATCCCTTGGTCAGCGCGTTGAAGACGGCCGTCCCCAGTTCCTTGGTGCGGGTGCCGATGTGCCCGGCAAGGGCCGCCTTGAACACATCGGAGGTACGCCAGGCGCGCTTGAGGCTTTGCGACGATACCCGCAGCCGCTGCGAATTGCCCATGACCACGGTTTTGGGGCGGCCGGTATCGTCGCGGTTCAGGTTGGCGGCGGCATAGCTGGTAAGGATGTGCAACTGGACGAAACGGGGCGTGGTCATGACGCATCTCCTTTGCGGGGGGCGGGGTTGTAGTACTTTTCCGCCCACTTGCGGCGGGTGTCGTTGTTCCAGTGGAAGGCGGCGTAGAGCAGGCTTTCGACGTTGGCGGTGCGGGTATAGATGATGAGTCGGCGCAGCTTGGCGAACAGGGCGTCCGTTTCCGCATCGCCCACGACGATAAGCCGACGGAAGCGAAAGTCGCCCGATCCGCCGCGATCCTGTTCGACCATGGCAAGGCGGGCGGCGAAGTGCAGGCGGTCCAGTTCCGGGGCCTGGGCCAGCAACCCCGCCACGAAGGCCAAGGCGGGCTTGTCGCCCTCCGGCACAAGACCGCCGGGCAGTTCCAGCACCGGCTGGCCGTTGTCGCCGCTCTGAAGGTAGCCGATGACCCCCCGGTGGAATTCGGACAGGGAATACACATCGTCGGGCGTTCGGGCCCGGCGCAACCGCGCCCGCATGCCCCGGTTGCCGTCCAGCGTTCCCCACCATCTGGCGAGGGGGGCCGCATAGTCCGTGCAGTTCATAGGAAAAACCTCACGCAACGGGTTGCAGGGTGATGTTGAGACGTTTGTACAGGGTTGCCTTCAGGCCGCCCCTGGCTTGCGCATCGCGCTGCCAGAGCTTGCCGTCTCCGGCCAGCAACATGCCTTCCAGCGCAGTGTCGTAGATGCGCAGCGCCGTCCGCAGTAGCACCTGCGCCCACTGGCGACGCACCGTTTCCGCATTGGAAATATCCTGCCCGCCCAGCTCGCCGGGGCTGTCAGCCTCTTCCTCCCCAGCCGCGCGATCCGGTTCGGCCAGCCGCGCGACCATTTCATAGAACGGCGCTTCCGTCTCGCTCCAGAACATGCCGGCGTAGCCCTGAAACGGCGCGGCGTCGCTTTTGGCCTGGGCCTTGTCGCCGAACATGGCCCGGCGCAGCGACCACAGCAGTTGCTGGCGCGCGGTATTGGCATCCGCAACCATTTCCTTCACTTGGGCGCGGAATTCGGCCAGGTCCACGTGTTCCGCGGTCAGGACGGGGTATTCGCCCTCGCACCATTGCCGGGCCTTCATGTTCTCCATGTCGTACCCGCTGGCGCGCACCCGCACCTGCCCGCGCAGGCGGCGCTGCGACAGGGCAAAGCTCACGCAGGCCGCCCGGTCGATGTTGCCGTCGCCCTCCCCTTCGCCGCAGACCACACCCAGCCAGTGGGTGTAGCCGGTCACGCCGGGGTTGCCCTTGAGGGGCAGCGCGGGCGCATCCCCTTTCTGGAAGCGATAGGGCGTCAGGTTGTGCTTCCAGGTGGGACCGTAGTTGTAGCCGGACGGACGCTGGACGAACTGGCGCACCACTTCCGTTGTGCCATTGCCGCACACGGAGCATGCACACGGGGTGGATTCGATGCGCGGCAGCAGCAGGATGCGCCGGGGCATGCCCCAATAGGCGTGCAGGGGATGCACATCCTGCGGCGAGGTGGTTTCGCCCTTTTCGCTGGTGCGGGTGGGCGCACCCCACGGAAACACCCCGCCGGGGTACTGGTCTGGCGACGGCATGCCGTACCTGCAACGCGGCGCGGACAGCACGTTGGCCCACAGGGTGCGCCACAGCCGAGCCGGGCGTTGCGGGTCGTCATCCGGCACGGCCAGGGTGGACATGGGACCGCCGCCGCGCAGTGATGTCCGGATGCCCGCCCCGCCCGCCGGGGCGAAGGTCTGGAGGGTATACAGGGCCATGGCCGCGCAGGGCAGGCAGAGTGCGTCCACCCGGTCGCGCTTGATGAAATGGTCGGTGTTGTCACGGACGGTCTTGGCACCCGGCGCGTCGATGAGCAGCGACGCCACGGGCAGCAGTTCGTCTTTGGGGCCAGGCTCGGGCAGGGTCAGATCCTGCATGAACCGGGGGCGGTCGCCATCCAAGCGGAACCACGAGGTAAAGGGGGCAAGGGCCGCCAGCAGCGCTTCCTGAGAGGGAGGGG
The DNA here is from genome assembly GCF_051133415.1 of Nitratidesulfovibrio sp. D1. Lineage (NCBI taxonomy): Bacteria > Pseudomonadati > Thermodesulfobacteriota > Desulfovibrionia > Desulfovibrionales > Desulfovibrionaceae > Nitratidesulfovibrio > Nitratidesulfovibrio sp. D1. The sequence goes on from NZ_JBPGNZ010000005.1 coordinate 295,311, forward strand.
CGTCCAGCAGTTGCCCCCAGGCCGCATCATCGCGCGGGGGCATGGCCAGTTGCAGCAGACCGATGAGGAATTCGTGCAGGGCCGCCCGAAAGTCCGGGCGCGGCGGCAGCAGGTCGACAGGCGGGGGAATGGCCCCGCCGTCGGGCGGGACGATCTCCCACGGGCCGATGACGTCCGTGCTGCCATCAATCCTGCGCACCGGAATCCACCGGTCCGTCAAGAGATTGAGGGGCATGGCGTGGTCCTTGGTTGAGGGTTTTGCCACCAATAGTTACAATTGGATACACGTGTGGCTGGTGGTGTTCAAGGAAGCGGCGCTTCACGGGCCGGGTATGCACAATGGCCAGCCGCTGTCGCAGCAGGACAGGATGCTGACGGTATCTCTTGCAGCCATACTACCTTTTATATTTTGCTAACATGGCCTTGCAACTGGCGCAATAAATATTTAAAAAACGATGTACACAAAAAGAAACCAGGGCAGCCGGTTTCCGCCTGCCCTGGTTCTTCAGCAAGATACAATCCCCGCTGTGCGGGGAACTCACTGGTAATGCCCTCTATCAAAGCCACACTACCGGGCCATCCCCGCTCCACGGCCGGGAACATAACACACTATACATTCCGGACTATTTTATGAAATAAATAATCCGTCCTCCGGCGTATATCGCGCCTCCCGCCACCTGTCATCCCCGCCAATGACCTCCCCCACCCAACATCCATCTCCATCCGGCCGTAGCGGCAACAGCACAGCCCACTTTCCCTTGTCCGGCATGCATTCCGCAAGCTCCTGCACGGCCGGTTCCAGTTCCGGCGGGTACACGGCGGTTGCCACCCTCCATGCCGCCACCTTGACTTCGGAACGCAGGCATCGGGCCATGGTCAGGGGCTGCCCCACAACGTGCGCGGTGTCCTCATCCCCTTCGCCATCCGCCCACAGACGCACGCGCCCCTCCTCCACGCGCAGCAGGCGCACGCAGACGGTGGGTTCCCCCAGACGCGTGGGCGTACGCACGTCGGCATCCCATTTATTGTTCGTGGCGGTGCGCTCGTACCCGAACGGGAAATGCAGCACGTTGTACGCCCCCATCTGCCGCCGGGACATGGCCTCCGCCTCTGCCGCTACCCCCGCCTGCTCGACGCCGGGCGGCACTTTGCCCGCGTAGGCCCCTTCCACCAGTGGTCGGGCCTGTTCCGGCAGGTGCAATCCGCCCTGCTCACGCAGCAGCCGGGCCGTGCGCCACAGGGTGGGCACGTCCGGGTAGACGTGGCGGGCCAAGGGAAACAGCGCCGCGTACCAAGTGGCATCGGCGTCCTCCACGGGGTCCGGCGCGAACACCAGCATGCGGGCGGACTCGTATCCGGCCGGGCGCGGGCGTCCGCCGTGGCGCTGGCACCGCCCGGCGCGTTGGATCATCAGGTCCATGGGGGCAAGGTCGGTGGACAAAATATCAAAATCGACGTCGATTGATTGTTCAATCACTTGGCTCGCAATCAGAATCTTTCCCCGCCGCATTTCGGGCGTGGAATCCTTGCCGAACAATTCCAGCACGCGCGCCTCTATCCGCTGCCGGTCGCACCCGGCAAAGCGGGCATGGAACAGCAGCACGTCCTCGGCGGGCAGGCCGCATTCCTCGACCAGCAGGCGGCGCGCCTCGCGCGCGTCATCCACGGTATTGCGCACCCATGCGCCGCAGCCGCCCGCCCGGTGCACCCGCCGCAGGGCGTCCAGCAACGGGACCACGTGGTCGTGCAGGGTTACCTGCACGTCGAGCCTGCGCGCCGAGGGCGGTACGGTCGTCTCGTGCACGCCGTCGGCCCCAACCCCAGCCCCGGCTCCGACCCTGACCAGCAGGGGAAACGGGGCGTGGCCCACACCCTCCTCCTCGTCGTCACGCCCACGCTGCCACATGCCCGGCCAGGCCCCCCATCCCATGCCGGCCGCATCGTCATGCTGCCCGGTTCCCAGCTTCAGGCCATGCTGGTACGCCGCCACGAAGGCATCGCGCAGGCGGCGCGGCAAGGTGGCCGACAGCAGGATCGCGCTGCCGCCCAGCGCGGCCTGAAATAATAGTAATACATGTATAAGTTTTCATGTATATTCATCATAAGCGTGCACCTCGTCCGCGATGAAGACCGACCGGGCAAGCCCCAGCAAACGCAGGGCCTGATGGCGCGAGGGCAATACCCCCAGCAGGGCCTGGTCCACGGTGCCCACCCCGCACGGCGCCAGCAGCGCCTTCTTGCGGCTGTCCGCAAGCCAGGGGGTGCACACCGCGCGCCCGTCGGTGTCGTCCCGCCGGTGGGCATGGCCGCCCGTCGTAATGGAGGCCAGAAAGTCGTCGTGCAATGCCCTGCCGCCGTGGGCCAGCAACAGCGAGGCGGCGGCATCGGGAAAGAGCCGCCCCACGCACTCGGCAAGCCGTCCGTACATGGCATTGGCCGTGGCCTGCGTGGGCAACCCCACGAACACCCCGCCGCCCCTTCCTGCCGCCAGCAGGCGCGCCGCCAGCAGCAGGGCCGCCTCGGTCTTGCCGCCGCCGGTCAGGTCTTCGATGATGAACAGTTGTGGACCTTCTCCCAGGCTGGTGCGCAGGGCTTCCTGCTGCATGGGGTGCGGGGCGTGGGCGGCCAGCGCGGGAAACAGGGCGGAAAAGGCCGGGGCGTCCAGCGGCGCGGGCGGCAGCAGACCGCACTCGGCAATGGCCGAATCAGCCCGCGTGCACGCCTGCTCGAACCATGCACACAGGTCGGCTCCGGCACCCTGCGGGGGCGGTCCCTGCGGCCCCGGCACGGCATGGGGAAACCAGCGTTCGTTGGAGCCCAGCCAGTCCGCCACGATGAACAGCCCCGCCGCCAACCAGGACAACGGCGCAAGGCTGGTCTGCTCCAGTTCCGGCAGGGTCACCCCGTCAAGGAACAAGGCCGCACACGATGTCACGTGCTCAACCGCCACATCCCACCCGGCACCGAAGGCGGGGCGCACCGTCCCGTCGAGCACCCGCTCCACCGGTTCGCCATGATGGGCGAACGCGCAGATCGCCAGCGGCGTCAAGGCACTCAGAGCCCGTTCGTCGAACGGCACGACATCGTGGGCTTCGTATGCCCAATCGCTCCAAAACCGGAAGCCCAGCCAGGTATGGTCGTCCCTGCCCCGCCCGCGCGGAACGCCGTTGGCCGTGGCCAGTTCCGGCACCTTGTGCTGAAAGGTGGCCGCGAACTTGCCCGCATCGTGCACGGCGGCAAAAAACAGCAAGAGCTTGCGGGTCACGTCGGGCGGCAACGGGGAGAGGCGGTCCACCAGTGCGGACAGGCGATGATCGGCGCGCAGCAGCGCATGCACCACCGCCGCCACGTCCAGGCAATGGTACGGCAGCGGATGCCAGCCGCCCCGGTCGTTGGTCTTGCCCCAGAAACGCAGCGAAGAAACATGCGGCATGCGGCCCCCATGCGGTACGGTATGAACAGGATTGACGGTGGTCCCGGCCCGTGCGCCACGCAACGGATAGCACGAACGGACCTGTATCGGCCACCAGCGCACGCGGCACCGGACCGGCATGCCCCGACATGGCTGCGCCCCACCCTTCCGCACCACCGCGAACACCCGCGCCCCCGAACGTACATTCCCGTACACTTCAGCCGCAGCACGCATCCCCACCCCACTCCGCCCGCTTCGTACACAAACGTACGTTCCCCGCTTCTTGCCCTCGCATAACGTACATCTCCGGACCATACCCGCCCATCCCCCCGCATCATCTGCATGAAAAACCCCGTTACGAGCGCATTACCCATGCATGGCACACCCCATGCAGTGTGGACGGCGTACCCGATGCGCAATCCCCACGCATCGCCACCGCAGCGCATTCCAAAAACGGAGGCCCATCATGACCAGAAAGATCGCCATCTACGGCAAGGGCGGCATCGGCAAGTCCACCACCACCCAGAACACCGCAGCCGCCATGGCCCACTTCCACGACAAGAAGGTGTTTATCCACGGCTGCGACCCCAAGGCCGACTCCACCCGGCTCATCCTGGGCGGCAAGCCGCAGGAAACCCTGATGGACGTGCTGCGCGAGCAGGGCGCTGAAAAGGTGACCATCGACAAGGTGGTGAAGACCGGGTTCAAGGACATCCGCTGCGTGGAATCGGGCGGTCCGGAACCGGGCGTGGGCTGTGCGGGACGCGGCGTCATCACCGCCATCGACCTCATGGAAAGCCTTGGCGCCTACACCGAAGACCTCGACTACGTGTTCTTCGACGTCCTCGGCGACGTGGTGTGCGGCGGTTTCGCCATGCCCATCCGCGACGGCAAGGCGCAGGAAGTCTACATCGTGGCATCCGGCGAAATGATGGCCATCTACGCCGCCAACAACATCTGCAAGGGCCTGCTGAAGTACGCCAAGCAGAGCGGCGTGCGCCTTGGCGGCGTCATCTGCAACAGCCGCAAGGTGGACCGCGAGCGCGAGTTCCTGGAAGAATTCACCGCCGCCATCGGCACCCGGATGATCCACTTCGTGCCGCGCGACAACATCGTGCAGAAGGCGGAATTCAACAAGAAGACCGTGACGGAGTTCGACGCCGCCGAAAACCAGGCGCTGGAATACAGCATGCTCGGCCAGAAGATCATCGAGAACACCGACTTCGTCATCCCCAAGCCCCTCACCATGGACGAGCTTGAGGCCATGGTCATCAAGTACGGCATCACCGACTAGACCGCCGCACCTCCCCAACCCGTAACGGTGCAACCCGCCCCACCCAGACCGCAAGGAGCGATTCCATGGCTCTCAAGATGATCAAGGCGATCGTGCGGCCGGAAGCCGCGGACACCGTGGCCGACGGCCTCGCCGAGGCGGGTTTCGCCTCCATGACCATGATCCACGCCTTCGGGCGCGGCAAGCAGAAGGGCATCACCGTGGGCAGCGTGCACTACGACGAACTGCCCCGCACCATGCTGGTCATGGTGGTGGAGGATGCCAACGTCGAGGAAATCCTCACGCTCATCAAGTGCAAGGCGTACACGGGCAATTTCGGCGACGGCAAGGTGTTCGTCTCGCCCGTCGAGGACGCGCTTACCGTGCGCACCGGCGTGAAGGGCCTGTAGGTGGCGCCATGAAGGAGATCATCGCCATCATCCGCCCCAAGAAGATGGGCGCCACCAAGGAAGCGCTGGACAGGCTGGGCTTCCCCTGCCTGACCGCCGTGCCGGTGCTGGGCCGGGGCAAGCAACAGGGCCTGGCTGGCGAGATCGGCACGGAGATCAACCCCAAGGTTCTGGAGCAAGGCAAGTTCCGCAAGATGAAGTACGTGCCCAAGCGCATGATCTCGCTGGTGGTGCCCAGCGCCAGCGTCGATGCCGTCATCGACGCCATCGTGGCGGTGAACCGCACCGAGCAGGTCGGCGACGGCAGGATATTCATCTGCCCCGTGGATGACGCCCTGCGCGTCCGCACCGACGAACACGGCGAAAGCGCCATCCTGTAGCGCGTCCGCATCGCCCGCAGAGACAGAAAGGAACGAGACATGCCGTACCATCTTTTCAAATGCAGCGAATGCATTCCCGAGCGCGAGAAGCACGCCGTCATCAAGGGCCCCGGCGAAACGCTGGCCGACGCGCTGCCCCTCGGTTACCTGAACACCATTCCGGGCACCATATCCGAGCGCGGCTGCGCCTACTGCGGCGCCAAGCACGTCATCGGCACGCCCATGAAGGACGTCATCCACCTCAGCCACGGCCCCGTGGGCTGCACCTACGACACGTGGCAGACCAAGCGCTACATCAGCGACAACGACAACTTCCAGCTCAAGTACACCTTCGCCACCGACATGAAGGAAAAGCACATCGTGTTCGGGGCGGAAAAGCTGCTGAAGCAGACCATCATCGACAGCTTCAAGGCCGTGCCGCACATCAAGCACATGACCATCTACCAGACCTGCGCGTCCGCCCTCATCGGCGACGACATCAACGCCATCGCGCAGGAAGTGATGGAAGAAATGCCCGATGTAGACATCTTCGTGTGCAACTCGCCGGGCTTCGGCGGCCCCAGCCAGTCGGGCGGGCATCACAAGATCAACATCGCCTGGATCAACCAGAAGGTGGGCACCTTCGAGCCGGAGATCACCAGCGACTACGTGATCAACTACGTGGGCGAATACAACATCCAGGGCGACCAGGAGGTCATGCAGGACTACTTCAAGCGCATGGGCATCCAGGTCCTGTCCACCTTCACCGGCAACGGTTCGTACGACGGCCTGCGCGGCATGCACCTGGCCCACCTGAACGTGCTGGAGTGCGCCCGGTCGGCGGAATACATCTGCAACGAACTGCGCCAGCGCTACGGCACGCCGCGCCTGGACATCGACGGCTTCGGCTTCGAACCGCTGGGCACCTCGCTGCGCAAGATCGGGCTGTTCTTCGGCATCGAGGACCGCGCCCAGGCCATCATCGAAGAGGAAACCGCCCGCTGGAAGCCGGAACTGGACTGGTACAGGGCCCGCCTGACCGGCAAGAAGGTGTGCCTGTGGCCCGGCGGTTCCAAGCTGTGGCACTGGGCTCACGTCATCCACGACGAAATGGGCGTGGACGTGGTGTCGGTGTACACCAAGTTCGGCCACCAAGGGGACATGGAAAAGGGCATCGCCCGCTGCGAGGAAGGCGCCCTTGCCATCGACGACCCCAACGAACTGGAAGGGCTGGAAGCCATGGACATGTTGCAGCCCGACATCATCTTCACCGGCAAGCGCCCCGGCGAGGTGGCCAAGAAGGTGCGCGTGCCCTACCTGAACGCTCACGCCTACCACAACGGGCCGTGGAAGGGCTTCGAGGGCTGGGTGCGCTTTGCGCGCGACATCTACAACGCCATCTACTCGCCCATCCACGAGCTGTCCAAGCTGGACATCAGCAAGGACGAAATCCCCACCGACAAGGGCTTCGTCACCCGGCGCATGCTGTCGGACGCCAACCTGCCCGACGAGGTGCGCAACGCCCCGAACATGCGGCCCTACACCGGCAAGTACGACAGCCTTGTGGACCTGCGGGGCAAGACCTATCCCGCCTTCGAGCCGCAGCCCGTCGCGGTGTGACGCGGTGTGACAGGGAGACGACCACCATGGGCGACGCAATGAAGGACGACGTCATGAAGGACCGCACCGAACAGCTTGTCGACTACATCATGAAGAAATGCCTGTGGCAGTTCCATTCCCGCGCCTGGGACCGCACCCGCCAGAACGAAGGCATCCTGACCAGGACCAGGCAGCTTCTGTGCGGCGAGCCGGTGGACATCTCCACCCCGGAGGCCCGCTGCTACTGGGTGGACGCCGTGTGCATGGCCGACGCCTTTCGCGCCCGCTACGCGTGGCTGGCGGACATGAGCAGGGACGAAATCGCCGAACTCATGCAGGGGCTGCATGAACGCATCGAGTTCCTGACCGTCACCGGCTCGCTGAACCTCGAACTGACGGACCAGAAATACTAGAAGGAAGACCGCCATGGCCTGCGAAATAAAGGAAAAGGAACGCCCGGGGTGTATCAACCCCATCTTCACCTGCCAGCCGGCGGGGGCGCAGTTCGCCAGCATCGGCATCAAGGACTGCATCGGCATCGTTCATGGCGGCCAGGGCTGCGTGATGTTCGTGCGCCTGATCTTCTCGCAGCACTTCAAGGAGAGCTTCGAAATCGCCTCCTCTTCTGTGCACGAGGACGGCGCGGTGTTCGGCGCGTGCGGCCGCGTCGAGGAAGCCGTGGACGTGCTGCTGATGCGCTACCCCGACGTGAAGGTGGTGCCCATCATCTCCACCTGCTCCACGGAAGTCATCGGCGACGACATCGACGGCGTGGTCACCAAGCTGAACGCCGGGCTCTTGCAGGAAAAATATCCCGGCCGCGAGGTGCACCTGATCCCCATCCACACCCCCAGCTTCGTGGGCAGCATGGTCAGCGGCTACGACGTGGCGGTGAAGGACTTCGTCAGCCACTTCGCCCAAAAGACCGAACCCAACGGCAAGCTGAACCTGCTCACCGGCTGGGTGAACCCCGGCGACGTGACCGAACTGAAGCACCTGGTTTCGGCCATGGGCATCGACGCCACGGTGCTGTTCGAGATCGAGAGCTTCGATGCGCCGCTGATGCCCCACGGCAACCACGTGGCCCACGGCAACACCACCATGGACGACCTGCGGGGCACGGCCAACGCCATGGGCACCATCGCCCTCAACCCCTACGAGGGAGGCAGGGCGGCCAAGTACCTGCAACAGGAATTCGACATCCCGACCATCATCGGGCCCACGCCCATCGGCATTCGCAACACCGACACCTTCCTGCGCAACCTCAAGGCGCTGACCGGCAAGCCCATTCCGGAATCGCTGGTGCGCGAACGCGGCATCGCCCTGGACGCCATCACCGACCTGACGCACATGTTCTTCGCGGACAAGCGGGTGGCCATCTACGGCAACCCCGACCTGGTCATCGGCCTGGCCGAGTTCTGTCTGGACCTGGAAATGAAGCCCATGCTGCTGCTTCTGGGCGACGACAACCCCAACTACAAGACCGACCCGCGCATCAAGGCCCTGCAGGAGAACGTGGACCACGACATGGAGATCGTGACTAACGCGGACTTCTGGGAACTGGAAGACCGCATCAAGAACAAGGGGCTGGAACTGGACCTGATCCTGGGCCACTCCAAGGGCCGGTTCATCTCCATCGACTACAACATCCCCATGTTCCGGGTGGGCTTTCCCACCTACGACCGGGCGGGCATGCACCGCCACCCCGTGGTGGGCTACGCCGGGGCCACCTGGCTGGCTGAGCAGATGGCCAACACCCTGTTCTCGGACATGGAATACAAGAAGAACAAGGAATGGGTCCTCAACATGTGGTGATGCCGTCCGGACGGCCCGCCCACGGAGCCGCCGCCGCACCCGGACATCACGCGGGGCGGGGCGGTTCCGCCGTTTCATCCACCGGCAACCTGCGGGAGGCACCATGCCCGGCATCACCAATCCGGACGCCGCACCGGACGCACGGCAGGCCGCGCGCGACCCGGCCCAGGCGGTCATGACCTACGGCAGGCCGGACCGGGCCTACCTGTTCGCCTACGGATCCAACATGAATCCGGCCCAACTGCGCGCCCGCTGCTCCGCCCTGCCCCGCGTGGTGACCGTGGCCCGGCTGGCCGACCACTGGCTGTCCTTCCACGGGCACACCCGCATCTGGGACGGCGGGCTGGAAACGGTGACCGCCGCGCCCGGCCAAGAGGTGTGGGGCGTGGTGCTGGAACTGACCTTCACCGACATGGGGAGGCTGGATGCCTGGCAGGACGCCCGGCTGGACGGAGCGGGCAGCTACTTCCACTACCCGGCCACGGTGACCGACGCGCAAGGCGGCCCCCACCACGTGCTGCTGTACAAGAAGGACGTGCTGGGCACCCCCGTGCCCCCCAGCCGCGAATATCTCGAATTCATCGCGCGAGGCGGCGAAAAGTGCGGTCTGCCCGCCACCTACCTTGCCCGGCTGCGCGCCATGCACAGCCGCCCGGCGTCGTACCCGGCACCCCGGCACCCCCGCTTCGACCGGGGGTTGCTGGCGGATGTCTCGTGCGACAGTTGCGGCGGGAAAAGCTAGCTATCCCCACTAACACTCCGCGCCTATCCATCAACAGATAACAAAATCAATACGATGAAATCCTAACTTGCGATTTCTTGAATTATTCTAGAGAGGATGACAGATAAAAAACTGCCTGCTATATTCAAACAAACCCCAAAGACATGGTTAGAGCATGTCTAATCTACGGGAAAAAGGAGGTGGAAAAGACTATGAGCAGGGATACTCATCGAGTAATGCCACACCCGGACGGGGGGTGGCAGGTAAAGCGTGATGGTAATGAACGCGCTTCGCATCGGACAAACACGCAGGCAGAGGCTATCGGAATCGCGAGAGAAATAAGCCGGAACCAAGAGACCGAGCTACAGATTCACCGCAGAAATGGGCAAATCCGCGAATCTGATAGCCATGGAAAGGATCCGTATCCACCCAAAGGATAGTCCACAACATGACGACAACGTTATCCACGGCGGCATGGTGCAACACCATGCCGCCGTATTTTTATCTAACCACGGCCTTTCTCTAGCTTCCCATCACACCATCAGTTGGTCTCGCACCGTGCCCAGTTCTTCTACGGGCAGTCCGTCCACGCAAGTGGCTTCCTCGCCGTACACGGCGCGCAGCATGTCCAGCACCATGCCGGAGCAGGCCACGGCGTTGACCCCGTGCGAGGTCAACACCGTGCGCGGCACGTCGCCCAGGGCGGCCACCAGCAGGGCGCGGCAGTCGTGCAGGCCGCGCGCCAGATGTTCCCAGCGGCCGGGGCTGTCCGGCGCGGGCAGGATGCGTTCCTCCACAATCCGGAAGCCGCCGCCTTCCAGCGGTTCCCATATGTGCAGCGTTTCGGCCTTGCCGAGGTGCAGGTTCACCCGCAGCCCCCCACGCGAGGCCACGGCTACGTAGGGCCGCGCAGCACCGTCAAGGGCGGTTGCGCGCAGCGGTTCCGGGTGCGCCGCGCCGGTGGTGCGCCGCAGCATGCCGCCGCCACCGCACCCTCCGCCTCCACCACATCCCCCGCCGCTGCCGTCACCGCCGCCGCACCGCTTGCGCCGCGCGGGCTCGCCCACCCTGCCCGGTCCGGCCGGGGTCAGGCCCCCGCAGGTGGCCAGCACCGGGGCCAGTTCGCTGGAGCGGTCCTCGCGCAGCAGGCCCACGGCATCGGCCCGGCAGCGGCGACAGTGGGTCATCTGGGGCAGCAGGGCCGCCCCGGCCAGGCGCAGGTTTTCCATGAGCGCGGGCGACGGTTCGGTCACGTCGGCGAACGGGGTGCCGGGGTTGGGGTGCAGGGGCATCAGGTTGTGCAGGTCGGCGCCCAGGGCACGGGCCATTTCGGCCACGGCGGTCACGTGGGTGTCGTTGATGCCGGGAATGACGATGGTGTTCACCTTCACGGCGATGCCACGCGCCTTCAGCCCGGCGATGGACTGCTTCTGGCGGTGCAGCAGCAGTTCCGCCGCGTCCTGTCCGCGATACGTGGTCCGGCCGTCGCGCACCCACGCGTAGATGGACGCGCCGATGGCCGGGTCCGCCGCGTTGCAGGTGACCGTGGCATGGGTGACGCCGAAGGCGGCCAGGTCGTCCAGGTGGGCGGGCATGGCAAGGCCGTTGGACGACAGGCAGAACAGCAGGTGCGGGTAGGCTTCGCGCAGCAGGCGCATGGTTTCCAGCGTGGCTTCCGGGTTGGCCATGGGGTCGCCCGGCCCGGCGATGCCCGCCACGGTGATGCGCGGTTCCGCCTCCAGCACCCGGTGCATGTATTCCAGGGCCTGGCGGGGTTTCAGCACCGCGCTGGTCACGCCGGGGCGCGATTCGTTGGCGCAATCGTACTGCCGGTCGCAGTAGTTGCACTGGATGTTGCAGCCGGGGGCCACCGGCAGGTGTACACGGCCGCAGGTGCCGGACGCGGCCTTGTTGAAGCAGGGATGCTTCGAGGCGTCGCGCGGGGTGGCGGCAGGTTCGGTGGCGTTCATGGCGGCTCCTTTCTCACGGTGCGCTGGACGGTTGGAGTAAACAGAGGGGAAAGGCTGCGGGCATGTGGAAACCATGGGGATGGCCCGACATGCGGGACTAGCTGGCAGGCGCCCCCTCCCCCCTGCGAAACTGCCGGTAGGTCAGATTGAAACGCTTCATGCGCAGGCCCATGATGCGCCGGGTCAGGCCCAGTGCCCGCGCCGCCTCGGTGGTGTTGCCCCGGTGGGCGCGCAGGGCTTCCACCAGCATCTCGTACTCCACGCAGGCCAGGCGCGCCTCCAGCCCGCCGGGCGCGCCCGCGTCCGGCGCCATGGCCGATTGCAGCGACAGCGGCAGGTCGTGGGCGTGGATGGTGTCGTCCTCGGTCAGGATCACCGCGCGGTGGACGACGTTTTCCAGTTCGCGCACGTTGCCCGGCCAGTCGTGCTGCACCAGCATGTTCAGGGCGGACGTGGCGATGGTGGACACGTTCTTTTCCGTCTCGCGGGAGTAGCGGGCCATGAAGTGCTCGGCCAGGGTCACGATGTCGCTGCCGCGCTCGCGCAACGGCGGCACCATGATGGGAAACACGTTGAGCCGGTAGTACAAATCCTCGCGGAAGGCGCCCTGGGCCACCATCTCCTGGAGATTGCGGTTGGTGGCGGCGATGATGCGGATGTTCACGGGTATGCTCTGGTTGCCGCCCACCCGTTCGAAGCGCCGTTCCTGCAACACCCGCAGCAGCTTGGCCTGCATGGCCGGGGAGAGTTCGCCCACCTCGTCCAGGAAGATGGTGCCGCCGTCGGCCTCCTCGAAGCGCCCCTTGCGGGTCTGCACCGCGCCGGTGAACGCGCCCTTCTCGTGGCCGAACAGTTCGCTTTCCACCAGGTTTTCCGGCAACGCCGCGCAGTTGAACTTCACCAGCGGCCCTTCCGGGTTGGAGCCGTCGTAGTGCAGGGCGTTGGCGATCATCTCCTTGCCCACGCCGCTTTCGCCCAGCAGCAGCACGGTGGTGCGGGTCTGGGACACCTTGCGCATCAGGGCGTACACCTCGCGCATGGGCGCGGACGCGCCGATGATGCTGGCGGGGTGGAAGCGCTCCTTCAGCCGGTCCACCAGCAGCCGGGTGCGCTGTTCCCAGCGGGCCAGGTCCACCTTCTCGACCAGGTACAGCTCCACCGCGTGGGCCAGCATGTGGGACATCACCATCAGCACGTCCACGTGGCGGTCCAGAAAGCGCCGGTCCTCGTAGAGGCGTTCCGCGCTGATGGTGCCCAGCACCTTGCTGCCGCGCAGGATGGGCACGCACATGAACGACAGTTCCAGGTCCGGGCCGCCGGAAAGACTGCGGGTGCGGTTGAGGAAGGCGGGCTCGTCACCGATGCGCCGCACGATGATGGGCCGCGCCGTCTCCACCACCCGGCCGGTGATGCCCTCGCCCAGGTGGTACACGCCGCGTTCCTGCTCCTCCGGCGTCAGGCCGATGCTGCGGTGCACGAAGATGCGCCCCGACTCGCGGTGGTGCAGGCTGATCATGCCGCGCCGCACGCCCATTTCGGCGTGCATGTAGCCCAGGATGCGGTCCAGCGCGGCGCAGAAGTCCTCCGGCCCGGAGAGCATGCGCCCGATTTCGTGCAGCAGGGGCACGATGCCCCCCCGGCACACCCCGCCGCCGCAGGTGCGCGCCTCGTCGCTGTGTTTCTTTTCGCAGGTCATGGCCCTCACCGGCGCGAAACGTTGAAGGACACGGGAATGGGATGGGACGCCCGACGCGCCCGCCGGGGGCTCCGGAAACAGGAATGGCCGCATGGGTGCCTCCGTCGTTCCGTCCGTCATTCATGGGGGCAGACGGCATGGGGGTGAGCGGACGGGCTGGCGCAACGCATACCCGGCCGCTTGCCGTGCGGGTCACCGGGCACGCCATCGCCGACATCTTCCGGCGTTCCGGCTCCCCGCGCCGCATCCAGAAAGCGCAGCAGGTCGGCCTGTTCCGGCGGGCGCTTGGTGCGCGCGGCATGCTCGCGCAGCAGGGGCAGCACGGCCCGCGCGCCCTCCTCGTCCAGCCGGATGCCCAGCCGTCCGTAGGCCCAGCGCACGGCCGCAGCGCCAGAATGCTTGCCCAGCACCAGCCGGTGGTCGCGGCCCAATTCGCGTGGGTCGATGTGCTGGTAGTTGGCCGGGTCGCGCAGCAGGCCGCTGACGTGGATGCCCGACTCGTGGGTGAACACGTTCTCGCCCACGATGGGCTTGCCCGGCGGCACCGGGCGGCCCGAGGCGGCCGCCACCAGCGCCGATACCCCCGGCAGCAGCGCGGGACGCACCCCGGTGGGCATGCCGTGCAGCAGGTGCAGGGCCATGATCACCTCTTCCAGGGGGGCGTTGCCCGCCCGCTCGCCCAGCCCGTTGACCGTGGTGTTGGCGTGGGTGGCCCCGCCGCGCACGGCGGCCAGGGTATTGGCCGTGGCCAGCCCCAGGTCGTCGTGGGCGTGGATTTCAAGCTCCAGGCCGCTGCGCGCCCGCATGGACAGAAACCGCGCATGGGTGGCGAAGGGGTCCAGCACGCCCATGGTGTCCGCGAAGCGGAAGCGGCGCGCGCCGCAGCGTTCCGCCACCTCCAGCACCAGAGCCAGGAAGTCCGGGTCGGCCCGGCTGCTGTCCTCGCCGCCCACGCACACCGCAAAGCCCATGTCCAGCGCGGCGCCGGTCATGGCCTCGATGCGCCGCAGCACCCAGGCCCGGTCGCGCCCGATCTTGCGGGTGATCTGCTGGTCGGAGACGGGAATGGACAGGTTCACCGTGGCGACGCCCGTGCCGCGCGCGGCGGCCAGATCCGCCTCGTGCATGCGGCACCACACGATGGGCCGCGCCGCAAGGCCCAGGGCCGCGATGGCGCGTATCTCGTCCACCTCGTGCGGGCCCATGGCCGGGATGCCCACTTCCATCTCCGGCACGCCCGCGGCGTCCAGCGCACGGGCCACGGCCAGGCGTTCGTCGAGCGTGAAGGCCACGCCCGCCGTCTGCTCGCCGTCGCGCAGGGTGGTGTCGTTGATGATGACCTGACGGGTCTTACGGGTCTCATGGACCGCCGGGGCGGCCCCGGCGGGTGACACGCTGGCTGCGCTCATGCCGGCCTCCTTCATGCTTGTGGAGGCACGACAGCAAAGCATGTGCCAGCAACGGCGCGGCCCGGCCTCGCCAGCAAAGGCGCCGCATACCGGCCCGTGGCGACGGTCCGGGCCGCCCCCGGTCCGTACCCCGGACCCGCCGAAGATGGTCGTTACGTACACTTTGGGCACGAAATGGTACCATTCGGTACGTTGCCGCCTGTCCGGTCTGCCCCTCCTGGCCCGCCCTTCCCGGCCTGCCCCGGCCTCTCCCTCCTCTTCGCCCCCGCGCGGACGGAGTGAGTGAATACTTTTCGACGCCCCTCCGGTAAGGTAGGGTCGTCTCCATGAAGGGCAGGATTCCCGCCAAGGGTTGCCGACAGCAGCGAGAGCAGGACGGATGATCTACATCGACCGCATCGAAACCCAGGACGTGGTGGCCACCCGCGAGATTTCGCGGGACGAGATGAGCGACTACCTGCTCACCTTTCCCGCGCTGCTGTGGCGCATCGAAATCGCCAGGTCGCGCATCGAGCTTTTGAACGCGCGCAAGCTGCCCGTGCTCGAGGACAGGTCCGGACTGTTCATGAAGAGCCCGGACTTCCGCCGCAGGGTGGTGCTGCCCGAAGACCTGCACTTCATCGAGGCCTTCATGGAGGCCATGAAGCGGGGCGACGCGGCCGAGACCATCGTGCGGGTCTGCGCATCCGGGCAGGAAGAGGAACAGCTGTGCTGGCTCAAGGTGGCCGGATGGTCCAGCCCGCGCGACCCGCGCTACTACATGGGCTACCTGATGGACGTTTCCGACCGGGCCGAAGGCATTCGCGGCATTCTTGAAAAGGATGCCGAGCAGCAAATGCTCATCGACCTTGCCGAAAACCCCACCCTCATCGTGGACTTCGACACCCGCCAGGTGCTTTCCCTGAACTCCGCCGCCGCCTCTGCCTTCATGTACCCCGGCAACGGCATGACCCATCTCGATTTCGGCATGCTGCACCACCCCGGCATGACCAACCGGGTGCACCGCCTGTTCGAGGAAATCGTGTTCGCCCGCAAGTGGGAGGGCAAGCTGGAGTACGTGCGGCGCAGCCACGCCACCTTTTCGGCCCGCACCTCGGTGCGCCTGCTGACCCTGAAGGGGCGCAGGCTGCTGCGCGTCTCGCTGACCGACCTGCGCTCGGCCTCCGGCGACGAGGATGTGGAGGAGCGCACCGCGCCGCCCCCGGACCGGCAATTCGCCCGGCTGGAAAAGGACCTCCACGCCCGGCTGGAACCCCTGTCGGACATCGCCGAAATCCTCGCGACCCTGCACGCCTTCCGGCTGCCCAGCTACGACTGCGACGGACTGCTGTTCTCGGACATCCACCAGCGCCGCAACAAGGTCTTCGTGCACTGGGCCGGGGAGCCGTTCACCGGCATGCCGCAGGGCGAAATGTTCCCCTTCGACGGCACCATCGCGCAGGACATCGTGAGCTACAAGCTCGACTCGCTCATCGTGGACGACACCCTGGACAGCATCAAGGCCATCGACTGGGCGCTGTTCATCCCCAGGGGCATCCGCTCGTACTTCGCCAAGCCCTTCTACCGGCGCGGCGTACTGCGCGCGGTGCTCATACTGTGCTCGAGGCGTCCGGCGGCGTTCCCCACCACGGGCCTGCCGGAATACTCGATCCTGTTCGATCCGTTCGACAAGGCCATTCAGGCATGGCGGACCCGCCAGCGCCACCAGGGGTCCTGAGGCGTTTCCCTTTCGTTCCCTCCCCTCCTTCCCCCGCATGTACAGCGCCCGTCGGCACGCCCGGCGGGCGCTTCGCGTTGGCGGCATTGCCCGCGGGCTCCGTGCTGCTTTCCGGCGAGCGCCAGTCGAATGCGACCCAAGTGGTCTTACCAATCACGCACGAAAAAGCACATGAAAACCCGCACATTGCACGATGAGTGATTTTCTGCGGACATACAGCTTGCAAGCGCTCACATACATCACTATCGGTCATACCAATGGGGCGGCATCGCAAGCCGACGGCACGATACCCCGCCCCCCTTCCGGCAACACCCGCAGGCGGCGCCCGGCGCTCCGCCCCACGGAGGCGTGCATGGAAAAGGAATCCGCCATTCTCACGGACCTGCTGGGCAGGATCCGCTGCGGCGAATGGGAGGTGGGCGGCAGGCTGCCCCCCGAACGCCAGCTGGCGGGCATGCTGGGCACCAGCCGCCCCACGGTGCGCGGAGCGCTGCGCGTGTTGCAGGCGCGCGGCATGGTCGAGGTGCGCCGGGGCAGCGGATGCTACCTGCGGTCCCGCCGCGAGCGCGGCGGTTACACCGACGCCGTGGGTCCCCAGTCCGGCATGGCCCGGCTGGAAGCCGCCTACATCATCCTGCCCCCCCTGGCGGCCCTGTGCGCCGTCACCGTTTCCCCCTCCGGCCTTTCCCGCCTCGAAGGAACCATGACCTCCCTCAGCCGCGCCATTCTCGGCGGCAACCCCGGCCTTGCGCGGGAACAGACCGTGGCCTTCATGCACGCCCTGGCCGAGGCCACGGGCAATCCCGCGCTGGTGGCCACCGTCGAACAGCTGTGCCCGGCGGGAGCCTCGGCCATCGACCTGCTGTTCGCCATGGAAGACTACGAGCGCGACCAGTTCTTCGCCGACTTGGTCAAGGTGCTGCAAGCCCTGAAGCGGCACGATCCGGAAGAGGCCCGGCTGCGCATGGAGGAGCGCGTGCTGCGCATGTGCCGCTGCATGGAGAAGTACGCGGGCACCGAATGCACCCCGTTCATCCGCGCGCAACTGGACCAGCGGGGGATGGACGCATGACCACCACGCGCGCCGGATTCCTGCGGGGATTGTTCTCGCTGGGGGCGGACCTTGTGAGCGGCGCGGCGGGCGTCACCGCCGCTGCCGCCGAAAGCGGCGGGCATCCGGCGGCCGCAGCGCCCCCCGCCCCATTTTCCGGCGGTACGCCCCTGTGCGGCCCCGGCGGCGACTTCACGCCCGAACTGCTGCGCCTGGAGGCCGAGCGGATGGGCCTGCCCGCCGACGCCGACCCCGGCGACCTGTTGCACCACCTGCACCGGGCCATGCTGGACATGGCCCCGCCCGGCGTCCGGGCCTCCGGCGCCACCGAAGAAACCGGCGAGGCCGCCCCCGGCATCAACGCCGCGCCAGACACAACGGACGCAACGGACGCCGGGCACCCCCACTGAACCGTCACCGCGCGGGCTCGCCCCCCGCGCAGCGCATAACCGGCTGGGGATTCCAAGGGTCGCACCCCAACAGAGGAGGAACCGTCATGTCTCACGGATCCGTCAGTTTCCTTGAAGCGCGAAAGCTGGAAAAGCGGTGGAAGGGGCCCCTGCCCGCCATCGTCAACCTGCTGTTCACGCTGGTCATCTTCTACGCCACGTGGTGGATTTTCCAGGATCCGCGCGGGGTGATGCGGCTGTACACCCCCTACGTGGGCTACATGTACACCCGCTGGCTGCTGATCATCCTGATCTGGGTCGCCTACATCTTCGACTTCTGGCCCTTCCGCCGGGAATGGATGGAAAAGGCCCACCCGCTGGTGAAGGGCGCCATTCTCACCCTGCTTTCGGTGGCCCTGATGCTGGCCCTGATCAAGGGCTTCTTCGAAGGGCTGCTGGGCAACTACGCCATGGCCTACTTCAACCCCGACCAGCTGACCAAGCTGAAGGGCATCACCGAATTCTTCGCGGCGGAATACGCGGCCACGGCGTGCCTGATGTTCGCGGCCATCGCCTCGTGGCTGAGCCCGGCCTGGGTGGTGGCCATGGAGGAAGCCCCCTGGCAGGACCTGAAGCAGCCGGTGAAGGGCATGAGCATCTGGATCGTCACCTTCTTTCTCAGCACGCTCATCTACCTGATGACCATGCACCCGCACATGGGCATCCTGTACTACCCGTGGCAGGAGTTCACCTCCATCACCCCGCCCTACTGGGAGGCCTTCGCCAACACGGTGTCGGGCAACTTCCACATCGCGTGGATCATGTGCTGCACCGTGGTGGTGTGGCTGATGGAAACCATCTGGGAACGCTACCCGTTCTCGGCCATCCGCAACCCGTGGGGCAGGCGGCTGTCCATCTTCTTCGCCATCATCGCCATTTCGCTGGCCCTGACTTTCTTCTTCTACTTCGCGCAGGAACTGGCCTGGGGTGAAGCCATCCGGGGCCACAAGCGCGACGCCGCGCCCGACTGGCGCTGGCTGCACGTGGGCGAGACGGCCATCTTCTTCCTGCTGCCCGCGCTGTTCCTGTACATGTACTGCGACAACTGGCCCCGCAAGTTCTCCACCCCGGTGAACATGCTGGTGCGCACCGCCATCGTGGTGGCGGCGGGCCTTGCGGTGTACGCCGTGTACTACCGCACCTCGCACCTGTTCCTGGGCACGCAGAAGGGCTTCTCGCACCCGCAGCAGTTCCCCATGATTCCCACCATCTGGCTGATCAACATCTGGCTGATCAACTACTGGTTCATGGACAACTGGCCCGGCTGGACCATGCGCATGAAGACCGCCGACGAACTGGCGGCAGAGGCCGCCGCGCGCGAGGCGGAGCACACCTGGAGCCCCAGGATGCTGCCCGGCCTTGCCGTGGGCACCGCCGTGGGCGTCGCGCTGTACTTCGTCATCGTGCGCATGGTGCCCGTGGTTTCCGAATCCGTCACCCTCATTCCCAAGTAGCCCAAGGAGGCCGCCATGTCGGACAACAAGACGTCATTCAGCAGGCGAGACTTCATAAAGGGCGCGGCACTGGGCGTGGGGCTGGGAACCCTGGGGGCCATGGGCGCGTATTCGTACTCGTCCCGCCGGTTCGAAGACCTGCCCAAGGTGCAGCGCAAGATGCAGTCCTTCGGCACCTGCCGCAGCGTGAAGGCCAAGGTCGTTTCGGAAACCAGCTGGTTCGACAACGGCAAGCTGATGGCCGACATCAAGAGCGCCGGGGGCCTGCTGGTGGACCAGTACACCTACAACTGGCCGCCGTTCGGCGACGGCACCGGGCTCGGCAAGGGGTCGTACCAGAAGGGCATCGCCCAGATCCGCGACCTGCTGCCCAACCGGCTCGAGGAAGCGTGGGAAATCACCAAGGCCAAGAGCGTCAACCCCATGAACGCCGGGGGGTTCGCCGCCCTGGTGGAAGTGGAGGACATGGACGGCAAGGTGCGCAAGTACCTGCTGGACTCCGGCTGGTCGTTCGCCTGGACGGACGAATGCTTCCGGCGCGAGGGCATCGACAAGATGCTCGCCAACGGCGAAATCGAGGCGCTCATCGTCTCGCACGAGCACTTCGACCACTTCTGGGGCCTGCCGGTAACCCTCAAGTACGCGCCGGGCATCAAGATCTACATCCCCGACTCGTTCTATGCGGAAGGGTTGCAGTACATCAAGGACGCCGGGCACAAGGGAGAACTGGTCAAGGTAAAGAAGGGGCTGCACCCCATCGAGCCGGGCATGGCCAGCTACATGTTCGACGTGCCCATCATCTGCCGGGTGTTCGGCGAACAGTCGCTGTACTTCAACGTGGCGGACCTGGGGCTGGTCAGCATCACCGGGTGCTGCCACCAGGGCATCATCCTGTTCGCGGACACCGCCTACCGCGAACTGGCCTACGAACACGACCGGTTCCACGGCCTGTACGGCGGACTGCACATCTCGCCCTTCGAGGACTGGGACCCCAAGTACGACGACCTGGTCATCGGACTGCGCAAGTGGAACCTGGAAAAGGTGGGCTGCAACCACTGCACCGGCATCGTCACCGCCAAGAAGTTCATCGACGCGGGCTACCCGGTGGTGGAGGGCACCGCCCGCTTCCGCACCAAGGACAAGGCCTATCTCGGCAACGGGGACACCATCCGGTTCGCCAAGGTGTAGGGGCTGTTTCTAAATTGTCCTTTCGCCCGTTGGCTACGTCAAACTTCGCCTGCCATGGCTTTGCTGTCCTCATCCGTAAGACTCGCAAGCTCGTCTAACGGCTGAGGCTCGGTCGAATACAATAAGAGTACGCTCTGCGGTCGCCATCCGTAATGCTCGAAGACTCGCATAACGGCTGCCGCACTCCCTCATGGCAGGCTCGTTTTCCTCGCCAACGAACGAAAATCCTAATTTGGAAACAGCCCCTAGCCCGGCGGCCGGAAGACGGATGAGCGGACGCCCCTGCCCGCCCGCGTGGGCGGGCAGGGGCACGCCGGGCCGCAACCACCGGACAGGCCACGGCGGCACGCCGCCGGCAAGGAGGCCCGATGGACCTGCGCACGATCACTCCCGTTCCCGTGGACCAGGGGCATGGCTGCTGGACGGCGGGCATGCTGCGCGCCCTGCTGCTGCGCACCCAGTTCCACCGGCCCGAGGCCCGCGCCCTGGGGTGGCGGGGCATCCGCCCCACCGTCGCCCACGGCGAAGGCTGGACCTGCAAGCTGCACGGCAGCCCCGGCGTGTTCGGCATACTGTTCGAAGGCGAGCGCATGTCCGGCGACACGCTGACGGGCACCTTTTCGCTGCACTATTTCCCCCACCCCGACGAGCCGCGCGCGGAACGCTTTTCCCTGGCCGCCGGGGTGGCCACCCTGCTTTCCGACTACTGGGACAACGTCCGCGAATTTCCGTCCGCACCCGCCATGCGCACCCTGTTCCGGGTGGGCACGCTGCGCGTGGTGGCGGACAGGCAGGGCGAAACGCTGCGGCTGGAACTGTCCGGCCTGTCGCGCACCCGCGTCATCGCCGCCGACGGCATTCGCCAGTCCGAAGGGTTGCCGGAGGACGTCATGCGCCAGTCCGAAGGTTTGCCGGAGGACGTCATGGGCCAGCCCGACGGCATGCCGGAAGACGTCACGGGCCAGTCCGAAGGAACGGCACGCGGCACGGGCACAGCCGACCCCTACGTGGTGCATCCCGGAGACGCGGAAAGCGACATCCCGTCCTTCGGCATGGCCCTGCGCCTGTTCCGCTGCCTGGCGGCCAGCGCCAGCTTCGTGCTGGGCGAAGCGCCCGTGGCCTGCCGCTACGCCGTGCGGCCCGGCTGGCAGGGCTGGTTCACCCGCGCCGGGGAATACCGCAACGTGCCCGCTCCCGGCGTCCGGCGCATCTCCATGGCCCTGGCCTACGGCAAGACGCCGCGGCCGGATCGGGCCGCGCCGTGGCGGCCTGCGGACACGGGTCCGCTGCACGCCCAGCCGTGGATGGCCGCGCACCGCCCCGGCTGGATGGGCGGCGCGGCAGGCGCGGACACGGCGGGCGGCGGGGGGCCGCGCCCGCCGCTGCTGGTGCTCACGGGGTTTCTGGGGTCCGGCAAGACCACGCTGCTGCGCCATTTCATCGAATACAACCTGCAACGCGACCGCTTCGTGGCGGTCATCCAGAACGAGATCGGGGCCGTGGGGCTTGACGGCAAGCTGCTGGAAGACGGCTGCCGCGTGGTGGAGGCTGACGAGGGCTGCGTGTGCTGCTCCCTGTCCGGACGGTTGCGGCACGGCCTGGCCCAGGTGCTGGACCGGTTCACCCCGGACGTGGTGGTGCTGGAAACCAGCGGGCTGGCCAACCCGCTGAACCTGCTCGACGAGTTGCACGAGGTGTCCGACCTGGTGGACCGGGGCGCGGTGATCACCGTGGTGGATACCGTCTCGTTCGCCAACGCCCTGCGTGAAAGCAGGGTGGCCAGGGACCAGGTGGCCGCGGCGGACATCCTGGTGCTCAACAAGATCGACATCGCCGGGCCGGAACACATCGAGGCCGCCCACGCCATGGCGGCCCGCATCAACCCCGGAGCCATGCTGCACGAAGCCACGGGAGGAGCCATCCCCTTCGGCCTGCTGACGGAGGCGGACGCCCCTCGGCCGGAAAGGCGGCCGCACGGCCTGCCCCGGTTCAGGGACGCCGCGTTCCCCGGCGGCCCGGCCACCCACGCCGACGACGGCTATGCGGCCGAGACCGTGCGGGTGCATGCCCCCATGGCCCTGTCCCAGTTGGAATCCCTGCTGGAATGGGAATCGAGGCGCTATTTCCGCATCAAGGGCGTGGTGGACGTGGCGGGGCACGACGCGCCCATGCTGGCCCAGTCCGTGGATGGCCGCATGAGCATAACGCCGCTGCCCGGCCACGCCGACGCGGAACGCTTTCTGACCTTCATCGGCAAGGGAGGAAGAGACTTCGGCAACAGCGATGCCGCCGGTGACGCCAGCGGCAACAACGGTCCGCCGGTGAAAACCCCGGCGGACCGGTGACCCCGCGCGCCCGGAGTACGGTCAGGGCCTGGGCAGCACTTCGCGCACGGCGGCCGCCACGGTATCGGCCAGGGTGGCCGCCAGCGCCCCCTGCGCCGTGACCATGGCGGCATAGTCGCCACCGGCGGCACGGCGCTCGACCACCCTGCCCCGGCGCAGCGTGGCGCCGGAACGGTCCAGCAGCGCCCACCAGGCGTCCAGCACCACCGTGCCGCCAAGGCTGCCGTCCAGCCGGTTCACGTCCACGGCCACGCGGATGTCGGCGTCCTCGGCCCTGGTGCCGGGGAACACCAGCACCCGCCCGCCGCCCAGCGCGCGGGAGATGTCCTCCGCCAGCACGCGGGGCAGGCTTTCGGCCAGCGGTTCGGCCCAGCGGTCGAATTCCGCCAGCCCGAGGCGCACTCCGTCGCCCTCGCGGGTGACGATCTGCGGGCGGTCCAGGTACGAGGCCATGCTGACAGGCCCCACCGCCACCCGAGCACCCGATTCATTAGACGCACCGGGCACATCGGGCACACCGGGCACATCGGGCACACCGCCAGCGGCGTCACCCGCCGGGGACGAGAGCAGGTAGAACCGCGTGGCGGCGCTGCTGCCCGCGCAGCCGGACAGCAACAGGCACGCCAGCAGCAGGACGGCCAACAGGACGGGGACAGGGGCGGGCAACGGCCCGGAACGGGACGCGGGGCCCCGGCGATGCACGGCGGCGTTCATCAGCGGTACTCTCCTTTGCCCCGCAGCAATGACTCGGGGTGGCGTTCCAGGTATTCGGCCAGGGCCCGCAGCGACCGGGCGGCCCCGCTCATCTCGCGCAGGGCCTGCTGCACCTCGGTCATGGTGCGCGAATCGTCGCGGATGGTGGAGTGGGCGGCGGCCAGCGCCGCCTCCGCCCGCGCGGACGCGGCCGACAGCGATTCCAGCGTCCGGGTGGCCTGGGACAGGGTGTCCGGCAACTGCCGGTCCAGCTTGTCCGCCAGCGCGCCGTAGCGTTGCGCCGCCCCGGCCAGCGACTGGCCCACGGGGCCCACCTGCGTGTTCACCGAGGCCATCAGCCGGCGCACTTCCTGCAAGGTTTCGTTGAGGCTGGCGGCGGTGTCGGCCACCACGGGCGAGTTGACCATCCTGTTCAGCCCGGCCACGGCCTCGTTCAACTGGGCCATGATGCTTTCGATGGGCAGGTTCTGGAGGGTGCGGGTCAGTTCTTCCATGGGCGAGGGCAGCGTGGGCAGTTCGGGTGTCTTGCCGTCGCCGCGCAGCACCAACTGGCTGCCCGGTTCGAAATCCAGTTCGATCATCAGTTGCCCGGTGACGAAGCTCTGCAACGCCAGCCGTGCCCGCAACCCCTTGTCGACGAGTTGCTCGAGCACCCTGCCGTCGGCCTTGTACGCCACCACGGCGCCGTCCTTCATATTCAGGATGCGCTCCGGCTCGAACTCGATGAACACCGGGATGAAGAATGTCAGGGTGTCGGGGTCGTGGATCAGTCGGATCTCCGTCACGCTGCCGACGGGCACCCCCCGGAAGACCACGGGCGCGCCGATGTTCAGACCGCGCACCGACCCCTTGAAGTAGAGCACCAGTTGCGGCCGGTCTTTCATGAACCTGCCGGAGCCGAACAGCAGCACCGCCGCCGCCAGCAGAGCCAGCGCCCCCACCACGAACGCGCCGAGCATGGCCTTGTTGGCTTCGCGCGCCATTACCGTTCCTCCTTGCCTCGGGATGGTGCATCCGGCCCGGCGTCCGCCGATGTCGCGGCGCGCGGTCCGGGCCTGCGCGCCGCGCCCATGGACGATTCGCCCCGGGTCAGGAAGCGCACGGCCTTGGGATCGCGCGCCTCGCGCAGGATGTCGTTGGGGTCGCCGCTGGCGGTCATGGTGCGGGTTTCCACGTCCAGGAACACCGAATTGGTGCCGATGGCGAAAATGGACGCCAGTTCGTGGGTGACCACCACGATGGTGGTGCCCAGACTTTCGCGCAGTTCCAGGATCAGGTCGTCCAGCAGCCGGGCGCTCACCGGGTCCAGCCCGGCCGACGGCTCGTCGAAGAAGACGATCTCCGGGTCCAGCGCAAGAGCCCGCGCCAGCCCGGCCCGCTTGCGCATGCCACCGCTGATCTCCGAAGGATAGAACCGCTCGAAGCCCGCCAGCCCCACCAGGGCCAGCTTGAAGGCCACCACGTCGGCTATCTCGGCGCGGGACAGCTTCGTGTACTGTTCCAGCGGCAGGGCCACGTTCTCGGCCAGGGTCATGGAGCTCCACAGCGCGCCGCTCTGGTACAGGATGCCCGCGCGGCGCATCACCCCGTCGCGGACGGCCGGAGAGCCGCCCCAGAAATCGGTGGCGCCGTAGTGCACGGTACCGGCGGCGGGCTGCTTCAGCCCCACCAGCACCTTGAGCAGGGTGGACTTGCCGCAGCCGCTGCCGCCCATGATGATGAAGATGTCGCCGCGCCCGATGTCGAAGTTCAGCCCGCGCATGAGCACGAACGGGCCGTAGGCCACGGTCAGGTCGCGCACCCGGATGTGCGGCGCGGGGGGCCGGGTGTCCGAAAATTGCGTGGTCCGGCTCATATGCCCAGCACCTCGCAGGCCACGGTGATGAACGCGGTGCACACGATGATGGACACGATGCCGCTGACCACCGCCGCCGTGGTGGCCGCCCCCACGGCCGAGGCGCTGCGGCCGCAGCGCATGCCGTGGTAGCAGCCGCACAGCGCCACCACCACGCCGAACACCGTCCCGTGGGTGATGCCTATCCACACGTTGGCCATGGTCATGGCCTCGCGCGTGGCGTTCAGGTATTCCATGGGGCTCAGGCCCAGCATGAACACCCCCACGATGAACCCGCCCAGCATGCCCATGACGTCCGCGTAGATGGTCAGCAGCGGCAGCATCACCACCAGGGCCAGCAGGCGCGGCAGCACCAGCTGTTCCACCGGGCGCAGGCCCATGGTGGCCAGGGCGTCCACCTCTTCGTTGACCTGCATGGTGCCCAGGATGGCCGCATAGGACGCCCCGGTGCGCCCGGCCATGGTGATGCCGGTCATGATGGCCCCCATCACCCGCACCATGGCGATGGCCACCAGACTGGCCACGTAGATCTGCGCGCCGAACACCCGCAGTTGCACCGCCCCCACGAAGGCCAGGATGAGCCCCACCAGCAGACTGATCAGCGAGACGATGGGCAGCGCGGCGGAGCCGCTTTCGGACATGAACTGCAAGAGGTCGCGCCGCCGCATGTCCGCCCGGCCGCGTGCCAGCCGGGACAGGGCGGAGGCCACCTCGCCGATGAAGTCCAGGGCCGATCCCACGGGCCTGGGCAGGGCCAGCACCGCCCCGCCGATGCGCTCCAGCAGGCCCGGCCGGGCGTCGCCGCGGGCGGCCCCGGCGCGCTCGGGCACGGCGAAGGACAGGTCCACCAGCCGGGTCAGCCCGGCGGGCAGGCCGCTGGTGTCCACGGAAAGGCCTCGTTCGCGGCAGGTGCGGATGACCCCGGCCACGAAAATGGCCAGGCTGCTGTCCCAGTCGCCCAGGTCTTCTGCCGCCAGCACCACGGACGCGACGCCCGGCTCGCGCAGCCGGGCCAGCGCCGCCGTGCGGGCGGCGGCCTGCGGCGGGGCGGCCAGGTTCCAGGCCCCGCCCACGGCAAGGCGCAGGCTGGCGCCCTCCGGCGTGCCGGAACTGGTGACGGTGAGTGTGGCGGGGTGTGGCATATGGCAACCTGTTACAGTCATGCGCCCGTGCGGGGGAAGGGTCAACCCCCTCCCCCGCACGGGGCCTACGGACGCAGGTTGCCCGCCTTGAATTCCGCCAGCCGCTTGCCCAGCAGCCTGGCCCAGTACTCGCAGGCGTCCTTGACGTCCTGCATGGAGCCGCGCAGGGGGGCCTTGGTGCCGCTGCGGCGGTCCACCGCCGCGGCAAGCTGGGTGCCGGCGCCGCCATCCAGCATTTCCATCTCCACCGCCGCCTCGCCCACGCCGATATGCTCGCCGCCCACGGCGCGGCTGGCGCCGGACACGGCGATGCCGATGGGAATCACGGACGTCAGCGTGCCGCTGACCGGCTTGCCGGGCACAAGGTCGGTCAGGGCGGTGCGCAGCACCAGCACGCGCGGGCCGGGTTCCGCCACCACCCGGTAGCTCTTGCCCGCCTCGCGCACCAGGGCGTCGCCGAAGAAGGTCAGCACTTCGTCCAGTTCCTTGGCATCCACGCCCTTGAACGGCGCGTCGGGCTTTATCCACGCCCTGGGCCGGTCGATGACCACGGCGTCGTAGTCCTTGGCGTTGACGCCGGACTTGATCCAGATCAGCCCGGCCTGATCGTCGCGCCCCTGCTTCAGCTTGCCGTAGTCCTTGAGGAAACCGGAAGGCTGCGCCTCCAGTTTGTGCGCCGCGCAGCCGGTGACCGCGAGCAGCAAGGCCAGTACGATGCACGACGTGATGCGGGAAGTGATGGTCATGGCTACCTCTGGTGGGCGTTGTCGGGTTGCGCCTTGGCGCTCGGCGGCGTGCCGCGCTCGCTCAGGCGTTGGATGACGGTGAAGAAGACCGGCACGAACATGACGGCGAGGAAGGTGGAGGCCAGCATGCCCCCGAACACCGCCGTGCCCAGCGCCCGCTGGCTGGCCGAGCCCGCGCCCGAGGCGGTGAGCAGCGGCACCACGCCCAGGATGAACGCGAACGAGGTCATCAGGATGGGCCGCAGCCGGGCGCGCGCGCCCTCCACGGCGGCCTCGGGGATGGACATGCCCTTGTGCATGCGCAACTCGCGCGCGAACTCCACGATGAGGATGGCGTTCTTGCTGGCCAGCGCGATGAGCAGCACGATGCCGATCTGGGTGTAGACGTTGTTGTCCATGCCCCGCGCGGACACGGCGATGCACGTGCCCAGCAGCGCCAGCGGCACCACCAGGATGATGGCCGCCGGGGCCGACCAGCTTTCGTACTGGGCGGCCAGCACCAGGAACACCAGCAGCACCGCCAGGCCGAACACCGCGAAGGCCTCGTTGCCGGTGGCCTTTTCCTGGTAGGCCATGGTGGTCCACTCGAAGCCCATGGTGGACGGCAGGGTGCGCCTGGCCATGTCCTCCATCAGGGACAGCGCCTGGCCGGAACTGAAGCCCGGCGCGGCGGACCCGATCAGCGAGGCGGCCGGGTACAGGTTGTAGCGGGTCACCACGTCGGGCCCCACCACGTCGCGCACGCCGGTCATGGCGCCCAGGGGCACCATGTGGCCGTCGGCGTTGCGCACCTCCAGCCGCCCGATGTCCCCGGCCTCCAGCCGGTAGCGGCTGTCGGCCTGCACGCGCACCTGGTACGCCTTGCCGAACTTGTTGAAGTCGTTGACGTACGACGACCCCAGGTATGCCTGCATGGTGCTGAACACGTCGCTCAGCTGCACCCCGTGGTCCTTGACCTTGGTGCGGTCCACGTCCACGTACAGCTGCGGAGTGCGGGCGGTGTAGGTGGTGGCCACCCCGGAAAGGCCCGACTGGCCCCGGCCCGCCCCCATCATCTCGTAGGCCGCGTTTTCCAGCGCCTGCGCCCCGGTGGCGGCGCGGTCCTGCACCATCATCTCGAAGCCGCCCGCGTTGCCCAGCCCCTGGATGGGCGGCGGGGTGACCACCAGCACCATGCCTTCCTGGATGGCGGCGGTCTTGCGGCGCAGCTCGGCCACCAGCTTGTCCTGCGTCAGGTCGCCCCGTTCGGCCCAGTCCTTGTACATGACGAAGACCGTGGCCGAGTTGGGGGTGTTGGCGCTGTTCAGGATGGACATACCGCCGAAGGTGATCCAGTTGGCCACGCCCGGCGTTTCGGCAAGGATGGCGTCGAGCCTGGCGGTCACCTCGCGGGTGCGCGACTGCGACGCCGCGCCCGGCAACTGCACCGCCACCAGCGCGTAGCCCTGGTCCTCGTCGGGCAGAAAGCCCGTGGGCAGCGACGAGAAGAACCAGAAGGTGGCCGAGATCAGCCCCACGAAGACCAGCATGGTGATCCCGGCGTGGCGCACCATGGTCTTCAGCAGCGCGACGAAGAACCGTTCCACCGCGTCGTACGCCTTGTTGAAGCCCCGGTAGAAGGCGTTGCGCCCCGGCACGATGGGCTTCAGGAACAGGGCGCACTGGGCGGGGGTCATGGTGGCGGCCAGCAGCGCGCTGACCAGCGCGGTGGAGGCGATGACCAGCGCGAACTGGCGGTACAGCTGCCCGGTGATGCCCGACATGAACGACGCGGGCAGGAACACGCACGACAGCACCAGGGTGATGCCGATGATGGGGCCGAACAGCTGCATCATGGCCTTCACGGTGGCGTCGCGCGCCGAATCGCCGTGCTCCATGTGATGGGCCGCCCCTTCCACCACGATGATGGCGTCGTCCACCACGATGCCGATGGCCAGGATGATGCCGAACAAGGTCACCAGGTTCACCGAGAAGCCCAGGGCCATCATGGCCATGAACCCGCCCAGGATGGTGATGGGCACCACCGTGGCGGGCACCAGCGTGGCCCGCCAGTCCTGCAGGAAGACCAGGATCACCGCCAGCACCAGCACGGCCGCCTCGAACAGGGTGTGGTACACCTGCTCGATGGCCGCCTCGACGAAGCGGGTGGTGTCGTAGGGGATGTCCCAGGCCACGCCGGGCGGGAATTCCTTGCCCAGGCGCTCCATGGCGGCGGTGACCTTTCCGGCCACGTCCAGCGCGTTGGCGCCGGGCAGCTGGTAGATGATCACCAGCGAGGCGGGCTTGCCGCTCTTTTCGGCGTACAGGTCGTAGGTCTGGCCGCCCAGTTCCACGCGGGCCACGTCGCGCACCCGGACGGTGCGGCCGGTGGGGCCGCCCGTGGCCGTGCGGATGATGATGTCCTCGAACTCCGCAACCTCGGAAAGCCGCCCCTGCGTCTGCACCGTGAACTGGAAGTTCTGGGTGTCCGGCGCGGGCTGCGCGCCGATCTGCCCGGCGGCCACCTGCACGTTCTGCTCGCTGATGGCGTTGACCACGTCCCTGGTGGTCAAGCCCAGGCTTTTCAGGCGCGGGGCGTCCAGCCACACGCGCATGGAATAGCTGGCCGCGCCGAACACCACGGCCTCGCCCACGCCGGGGATGCGCGCCACCTCGTCGCGCACCCGCAGAGAGGCGAAGTTGCTCAGGTACAGGTCGTCGTGGCTGCCGTCGGGCGAGGTCAGCGTCACCACCTGGAGGATGGCGGTGGACTTCTTCTTCACCGTCACGCCCTGGCGCTTCACCTCGTCGGGCAGGCGGGCCATGGCCACGTTGACGCGGTTCTGGACCAGCACCGTGGCCATGTCGATGTCGGTGCCCAGGGCGAAGGTGATGGTGAGGGAATACGTGCCGTCGTTGGCGCTCTTGGACGACATGTACAGCATGTCCTCCACGCCGTTGACCTCTTGCTCGATGGGCGCGCCCACCACGTCGGCCAGCACCAGCGAGTTGGAGCCGGGGTAGATGGCCTTCACCTCCACCGTGGGTGGGGTGATGTCCGGGTACTGCGAGATGGGCAGCATGAGCAGCGACACGACGCCGATGAGGATCAGCACGATGCCGATGATGTTGGAAAGGATGGGCCGGTCGATGAAGAACTTGGCGAACATGGGGGCCTCGCAGGTGGGAGTGTGGTGCCGCTATCCGGCGGGCCTGGCGGCGGGTTTGCCGTCTCCCTTGCCGTCTCCCTTGCCGCCCCCCTTGCCGCCTTGACCCGCGCCGGGGGCCGCCGCGTCGGCCGTCACCGGGTCCACGGTGCTGCCGGGCCGGGCGCGCTGCATGCCGTTGACCACCACGCGGTCTCCCGCCTCCAGCCCCTTTTCCACCACCCGGTAGCCGTCCTGCAACGCGCCCAGCTTCAGCGGGCGCTGTTCGGCCACGTTCTGCGCGTTGACGACCATGACGTACGAGCCGGACTGGTCCTGCCCCAAGGCGCGTTCCGGCACCAGCAGCGCCGCGTCGCGCCTGCCCATGGCCACGCGGATGCGCGCGTACAGGCCGGGCACCAGCCGCCCGCCGGTGTTGGGGAAGATGCCGCGCAGCAGCAGCGTGCCGGTGGACGGGTCCACCGTGGGGTCGGCGTATTCCAGCTTGCCCGCATGGGGAAAGGTTTCCTCGTCGGCCAGGGCCAGTTCCAGGGGCAGTTCCGGCGGCGCCCCGGCCTTGCCGGCCTTGTTGTCCTGGGACGTGTGGCCCATCAGCCGCAGCAGGTCGCGTTCGTTGATGTTGAAGTACACGTGCACCTGGTCGCGGCGCACGATGGTGGCCAGCCGGGTCACCGCGCCGGGGCCCACCACGTTGCCGGGGTCCACCAGGCGGCGGGTCATCTGGCCGTCGAAGGGGGCGGCGATGCGCGTGTAGCCAAGGTCGATGCGGGCCGTTTCGATCTGGGCGCCGGCCCGGCTGATGCCCGCCTTGGAACTGTCCCGCTGCTGCTGCCAGCGCACCACGTCCGCCTCGGACCCGGCCTTCTCGGACAGCAGCTTGCGGCTGCGGGCCAGTTCCGTCTCGGCCCGGTCCAGCGCGGCGCGTTGCACTTCCAGTTCCGCCTCGGCCCGTTGCAGGGCCGCCTGGAACGGTTCCGGCTCGATGAGGAACAGCGGGTCGCCCTTGCGGACCATGGCCCCGTCGCGGAACTGCGCGGTGCGCAGTACGCCGGTGACCCGGGCGGTGATGTCCACCGACTCCACCGGGGCGATGGTGCCGGTGAACTCCATGTACTCGATCACCGGCCCCACCGTGGGCGTCGCCACCGTCACCTTGGGCGGCGGGGGCGGCACGAAGGCGTTGCGCGAATCGCACCCGGCAAGGGAAATGATGGCGAGGACGGAAAGCAGGGCCGGAAACGCCGGGCGGAGAACCTGAAAAACGAGGGGATGGCGCGTCATCGGAATCTCCATGCGAACGGGGTGTGTTCCGTGGGCTTCTAGATATCGGGGGGGCGCACATCGCCCCCCGCGGGCACGTCGCCCTGCTCGCCGGGCAGCGCTCCCCAGTCGGTGCGTGCGCGCATCTCGCGCAGCGTTTCCAGCGGGATGGGCCCGCCCTCGGGCAGGGTGCGCCAGCCGCCGCCCAGCGCCTTGAACACGGCCACCAGGCTCTGGCTGATCTCGCCCCCGGCCTGGGCCAGGGCGTCCTGACGGGTGGAAAGGTCGCGCGCGGCGGTGAGCACCGTGGTGAAGTCGGTGGAGCCTTCCTGATACTGGACCATGGCCAGTTCCAGCGACCGGGCGGCGTCGGCGGCGCTTTCGGCCAGCAGGGCCGCCCTGCCCTGCGCGTTGAGGTAGCGGTCGATGCCGTCCTCTGTTTCGCGCAGGGCGGCCAGCACCGTTTCGCGGTAGGCCGTCAGGGCCTGCTGGAACCGGGCGTCCTGGGCCCGCACGTTGTTCACGATGCGCCCGTAGTTGAACAGCGGCAGGGTAAGGCCGGGACCGCCGTAGGCCGTGAACCCGTGCGAGAAGGTGTCGCCCGTGCTGAAGGCCCCCACGTTGCTGGCGCTGAACCCCACGAAGCCGCCCAGCGAGATGGCCGGATAGAAATCGGCCTTGGCCACGCCCAGCCGGGCGCACTGCCCGGCAGCCGCGTATTCGGCCTTCCGCACGTCGGGGCGGCGGCGCAGCAGGTCGGCGGGAATGCCCAGCGCCACGCCGGGCGGGGCCATGGGAATGGGAGCCAGCCCCAGTTGGCCGGAGATGTCCTGCGGCAGCTTGCCCAGCAGCACGCACAGGGCGTTGCGGGCCTCGCGCAGCGAGTGGGCCAGGCTGGGGATGTAGGCTTCGGTATCGCGCAGCAGCGAAAGGGCCTGGCGCATGTCGCGCTCGCTGGTGGCCCCGTAGTTGAAGCGGGCCGTGGCGATGCGCAGGCTTTCGCGCTGGATGGCCACGTTGTTGTCCGCGATGGCCAGTTGCTGCTGCAACGTGCGGTACAGGACGTAGGCGCGGGCCACCTCGGCCGTCACGGCCACCATGGCCGCCTCGTAGTCGGCCGCGGCGGCGCGCAGGTCGGCGTCGGCCGCCTCCACCCCGCGCCGGTACTTGCCCCAGAAGTCCAGTTCCCACGCGGCGTCCAGCCCCACGCTGGTCTGCACGTAGTCGGGGTTGTTCCTGCCCGTGCCCGGCTGGGGGGCCGTGGGCGCGCGGTCGCTGGGATGGGTCCAGGTCAGGCCGCCGGTGGCCTGCTGGCGCTGCGGGTACAGGTTGCCCACGGCAACACCTAGGCGGGCGCGGGCTTCCAGCACCCGCAGGGCGGCCGCCTGGAGCGACAGGTTGCCGCCACGGGCTTCGGCCACCAAGCTATCCAGGGCGGGGTCTCCGAAGGTGCGCCACCATTCCTCGCTCACCTCGCGGCCGGCGGAGACGCCCGGCGCGGCGGCGTCCTGCCATCCGGCGGGCATGGCGGTGTCCGGCGTGCTGAAGTCGGGCCCCACCCTGGCGCAGGCGAACAGCATGGAAAGTAGGAGCAGAAGCGGCAGGCAACGGAAAACGTCAGGCGCGGCGGGGGCGCATGTCCCCTTGACGAGAGAGCGGGCGGGCGGCAGCGACATGGGCTCTCCTCTTTTTCACGGGGGAGAATGAGAGTTCCACTTCCGTTATCCGCCTGCCCTCGTGCCTGGGCAATTAGATTTTCATAACTCCTTTCATCGCAGGAAAAAATTTTTGGATCTCACACCCGGGACCGGGCACGGCAGCGCACAGTGCGCCGCCTCAGAACCCCAGCCCCTGCCGGACGAGGTTGGCGCCCATGACCAGCAGCATCACGAACAGCGCGCCGTGCAGGTTGCCGTCGGGCAGACGCCTGGACAGGGCGATGCCCGCCCATCCGCCCAGGATGACCGACGGCAGCGAGGCGGCGAACTGCAGCAGCGTTTCCGCCGACTGCACCCCGGCCAGGGTCTGCGCCGCCACGATGATGGTCCCGCTGACGATGAAGAACACGCCCAGCGCGGCCTTGGTTTCCTGCGGGGTGCCCCCCCGGAAGGAAAGGTAGATGGCCAGCGACGGCCCGTTGATGCCGTAGGCCGTGCCCAGGCTGGTGGAAAAGAAGCCGGCCACGGCCGCCCATACGCCATGGAGCGCCCGGCGACTGGGCCGCGAACACAGCAGCCCCCACAGGGCGTAGGCCATGAGCAGCCCACCGAGGCCCAGGCGCAGCCCGGCATCGGGAATGTGGCGCAGCATCAGCACGCCAGCCAATGCTCCCGGCAGCCCCCCCGCCGCAAGCGGCCACACGCCCGCGTCACCGTTCAGGTGGCGCCGGTAGCTCCAGGCCATCTGCACGTTGAGGGCCAGCACGATGAGCCCGGAACTGGGCACCGCCACGGCCATGTCGTTGCCCAGGGCCACCACGGGCAGGGCCACCAGCGCCGCGCCGAAGCCGACGATGTTGTTGATGAAGCCGCCGAGCCACCAGCCCAGCATGGCGATGAGCAGTCCTTCGGTCATGGAGCGCACGTGGCGCAGGGCGTGCGCCGGTTGAAGATGCTGAAGCCGCCAGCCCCCGTGCGGGCAGGCGTCGGGGCAGGCGTCGGGCCATATGGGCGGTTCGCCACGAACGCCCGAAACAGGCCGGGGCGGCCCGCCGCAATGGCCAGGGACCGCCCCCATACTGCCCGATACCGCCCCGTATTGCCAGATGCGGCCGGATACGTCTGCCCGGCTACCGGCCCACTACCGGCCGGACACCGCTCCGTCGGCCCGCGGTTCAGCTGGTACATCCGGAGGGGCCATGTCGTCCAGTCCCAGGCAGGTGGGCTGCGCCTGATCCTGCCCCATCTGGGAACAGGCTTCAAGGAAGTCGGCCGCGTTCACCGCGCCCGAGGCGAACGACTTCATGGCCTCCTCGTGCAGCAGTTCCAGCGCCTCGAACTTGCAGCGCTGGTACTCGGCCGAGGTCATCATGTCGAAGGTGCGCGGCCGGGGCAGGTTCACCTCGATCACCTTCTTCACGCAGGCGGGCCGGTTGGTGAGGATGAGCAGGTTGTCGGCCAGGAAGATGGCCTCTTCCAGTTCCGAGGTCACGAACAGGTTGGTGCCCCGGTGTTCCTCGAACAGCCGGACGTAGTATTCCTGCATCAGGGCGCGGGTCATGGCGTCCAGCCCCCGGAAGGGCTCGTCCATCAGCATGACCTTGGGCCGGTTGATCATGGCCCGCACCAGTTCGGCGCGGCGCTGCATGCCGCCGGAAAGCTGGGCCGGATACTTGTCCTTGAACTCCTTCAGGCCCACCAGTTCCAGCAGCTTCATGGTTTCTTCGGCGTATTCCCGTTCCGGCAGCTTGCGCTGCACGCGGGGGCCGTAGCTGACGTTCTCGAAGGTGGTCATCCACGGGAACAGCGCGGTTTCCTGAAACACCACCAGCCTGTCCGGCCCCGGCCCGGTCACGGGCTGGCCGTCGATAAGCACCTTGCCGGAATCGGGCGTTTCGTAACCCGCCAGCGCGTTGACCAGGGTGCTCTTGCCGCAGCCGGAAGGCCCGATGAGCACGGTGAGCCTGCCCTTTTCGAGCACGAAGGAACAACTGCGCAGCACCTGCTTGCGCAGCGGCCCCACGCCGAAGCCCTTGGCCACGCTCTCCACCACCATTTCACCGGCGCCCATGCCGGGCGCGAGTTGCGTCACGGTATTCATTCGGCCCCTCCTAGAATACCCGCAGCCAAGGCGTCAGCCTGCTGCCGATGAAGCGGATCAGCGCGGACGACATGTAGCCCGCGATGCCGATGCTCATCATGCCGATGACGATCAGCGGGTACTCGCCCGCCACGTAGGCGCGCCACGTCAGAAAGCCCAGGCCGGAACGGCTGGCGATCATCTCTGCCGCCACCACCACCGCCCAGGTGATGCCCATGCCCACGGTCATGCCCACCACGATGCTGGGCAGGGTGGCGGGCAGCATCACCCGCCAGAAGATGTCCGAGCGCGACGAGCCCAGCGAATGGGCCGCGCGGATGTACCGGATGTCGATGCTGCGCGCGCCGCCCACGATGTTCAGCACCACGGTGAAGAACCCGCCCAGGAACACCACGAACATCATGGACATTTCCGACGTGGGCCAGAAGATGACCGACGCGGGCACCCAGGCCAGCGGCGGGATGGGGCGCATGATCTCGAACACCGGGTAGATGAGTTCGCGCGCGGTGCGGTTCATGCCCATCAGCAGCCCCAGCGGAATGCCCAGCACCTGGGCCAGCACGAAGCCGGACAGGATGCGCAGGCAGCTGTCGCGCCACGACAGCCAGTATTCCTGGCTGACCAGTTGCTTGCCCAGCGCCGCCAGCACCGACGAGGGCGCGGGCACGTTGCCGATGATGGGCACGTGCAGCCAGGTGCACAGTTCCCAGACGAGGGTGAACACGACGATGGCGGCGATGCCGCGCGCCGTGGATATGTTGGCGATCTTCCTGCGGCAGCGGGTCCAGTTGAACCCTTGCGCGAGTACGGCTGTGGTCATGATGTGTCTCCGCTGGTGTCCGTGGTGTACGAGGCGTTCCAGGGGCTGTTAACGCCATGAGGATTTTTGTTTTCTGCCAAGGAAGAATGACTTTTTATGGAGGGAGTATGCCTCTACCGTTAGGCGAGCTTGCGAGCCTTACGGTAGAGGACCGCAGCGCGCTCTTATGGTATTCGACCGGAATAAAAAGCCATTCTGACAGCTCTGCTCTCGATGCCCGTAAGGCTCGCAAGCTCGCCCAACGGGCACGCTTTGCGCCCTTCGGGTCGGTCAGGCAGAGAGCAAAAAGACCATGGCGTTAGCAGTTCCTAGGCCATTTCCCGTTCGCCCGCCTTGAACGCCTTCAGGGCTTCCTCGTGCACGGCCTCGATGCATTCCTTCTTCAGCTTGATGTACTTCGACGAGGACAGCACGCGGAAGTCGCGCGGCCTCGGGATGTCCACGTCCAGCACGGTCTTGATGCGGGCCGGGCGCGTGGTCATGATGTACACCTTGGTGCCGAGGAAGATGGCCTCTTCCAGGTCGTGGGTGATGAAGAAGATGGTCTTGTTGCTGCGGTCGTACACGTCGAGCAGGAACTGGTGGACCACCGTCTTGGTCAGGGCGTCCATGGCCCGGAAGGGCTCGTCCAGCAGCAGCACGCTGGGGTCGGTCATCATGGCCCGGGCTATTTCCACCCGGCGGCGCATGCCCGACGATATCTCGCTGGGGTAGTTGCCCTCTATGCCCTGCAAGCCCATCTGGGACAGCAGTTCGCGGGCCTTGTCGCGCGCCTCGCGCTCGGGCATGACGCCCTGCACCACCGGACCGAAGGTCACGTTTTCCAGCACGTTGTACCAGGGGAACAGCGCCCCGTTCTGGAAGACCACGATGCGGTCGGAGCCGGGCGGGGGCGTCTTGCCGGGAGCGCACAGCAGCTTGCCGTCCAGCAGTATTTCGCCGGAGGTGATGCCGTGAAACCCGGCGATGGCGTTGAGCAGCGTGGTCTTGCCGCAGCCCGAGGGGCCCACCACCACGCAAAACTCGCCCGCCGCGATTTCCATGGAGCAGTTGTCCACCGCCAGCACCCTGGCCCCGTCCGGGTCGTACACCTTGGAGACATTGCGGATGCTGATCTGCCCGCGCGGCGCGGGCATGGGAAGCGCTTCTGCCGTGTTCATCGGATTTCCTCCCTGACCTTCCACTGCATCAGCCGGTCGCCCACCATGCGGATCAGCGCGCTGCTCAGCCAGCCGATGACCCCCAGCGTCACCATGGCGATGACGATGACCGGGTATTGCACCATGATGAACGAATTCCAGATCAGGTAGCCTAGGCCGTATTCCCCGGCCAGCATCTCTCCGGCCACCA
This sequence comes from Nitratidesulfovibrio sp. D1, assembly GCF_051133415.1. NCBI lineage: Bacteria > Pseudomonadati > Thermodesulfobacteriota > Desulfovibrionia > Desulfovibrionales > Desulfovibrionaceae > Nitratidesulfovibrio > Nitratidesulfovibrio sp. D1. Next base: position 332,971 of record NZ_JBPGNZ010000005.1, read on the forward strand.
GCGAGAACCAGGCAAAGCCCATGCTGATCTGAAGCCCCGTGAAGATGAACGGCAGCGCCCCCGGCAGGATGACCTTGAGGAACACGTGGCGGGGCTTCGCGCCCAACGAGTGGGCCGCGCGGAAGTACACCTCGTCGATGGATTCCACGCCCAGCAGGGTGTTCAGCACCGTGGCGAAGAACGACCCCAGGAAGGTCAGGAAGATGATGGACGCCTCGCGCCCCGGCCACATCAGGATGGACAGCGGCACCCACGCCAGCATGGGGATGGGGCGCAACGTCTCCAGCAGCGGGAAGGTGTAGTCCTTGAAGGTCTTCTTCCAGCCCATCATCAGCCCCACGGGCACGCCAAGGAACGTGGCCAGGAAGAAAGCCTGCAACACCCGCCAGATGCTGGTCAGGATGTGCTGGTAGTATTCGGGGGTGTACAGCGAGATGCCGTAGGACGGATCCGGCGACACCCATTCCTCGTATACGCCCACGGGACCCGGCAGCTTGTTGAACCACGGCACCCTCAGTTTTTCGGTCAGCAGGTACCATAGGAAGATGAAGCCGACGATGCCGAGCAGGTTCAGATAGGGGGCGGCGCTTTTCAGCCATTCCCGGAGGCAGAACAGGCTCACCTCCAGGGAACTGGGCGCTGCGTCGTTGCGGGTTGCGGTGGCGGCGCTTGCGGTGCTCACGAATTCCTCCGGCTTGGTTGGCCGCCCGGCCCGACTCCGGGAAGGGGCGGCCCGTCCGGCGGGCGCGGGATGTGCGTCCCACGCCCGCCGCGGGAAGGTGGACCGTCGGTCCTTACTCCTTGAACGGGCTGGCGCTGGCGGGGGCGCCTTCGATCACGCCCAGGGTCACGCTGTCGCTGACCGGGGTGATGCCCGCAGCGGCCACCACGGCGCGGGCCATGGCGTCATCCACGGTGCCTTCGGGGGGCAGGGACTTGATGCGCTTGTCCTTCAGCAGGAAGGGCGCCACCTCGGCGATGTTCTTGCGCTCGCGCTCGTTGAAGTAGAACGACTTCCACTCGCGCACGGTTTCCTTCGAGTCGGCCGGAATCTGCCCGTACAGCGAGTACCACAGCACCGTCTTGGGGATGCCGCTGGCGTGCTTGGAGACCATTTCGATGACGTTGGTCCAGTTGGCGGGGTCCAGCAGGTAGCGCTGGGCTTCCAGTTCGGCGCGCAGGTAGCCCTTGGCCACCTCGGGGTGCTTCTCCATGAAGTCCTTGCGCATGACCAGGATGCCGAGGTCGGGGTTGTCGCAGGCGCGGCCGTCGGCGGCGATGCGCGCCACGCCTTCGCCCACGTCGTCGGCGATGCGGGACAGGGTGGGTTCCCACAGCGAGGCGGCGTCGATCTTGCCGATGCGGAAGTTGGTGCCGATGACCTCGATGGACTGGTTGAGGTATTCCTTCGGCTTCACGTTGTACTTTTCGAAGAAGCGCATCAGGTACTGGTCGGATGCGCTGCCCTTGGGCGCGGCAATGACCTTGCCGTCCATCCAGCGGGCCAGGGCCTCGACGGATTCGAAGCGGGGGGCGTCCTTGCGGACCAGGACCAGCGAGCAGCGGGTGCCCTCGGACATGCCGAGGGTGGCCACCATCTTGATCTCGGCCTGCTCGGGCTTGGAGCACAGGATGGTGGCGGGCATCACGCTCATGTAGCCGATGTGCGCCTTGTCGGCCAACATGTTGTTGGCCACCACGGTGCCTTGCAGCGCGCCCTGGAACTCGATTTCGGTGCCCTGCGGCACGTACTTCTTCCACAGGCCGAGTTCCGCGTTGACGATGGCCTGGTAGGAAATGGTGTCATAAGGCTGGTAGCCCACCACGAATTTCTCGGCCATTGCCGTGGAGGCAAGGGACAGCGTGAGCAGGGTGAGCAGAGTAAGGCCCGTGATGAAACGCCATGGCAGTCTTCGCATCGTGTTTCTCCTGCGGTCCGGGGTGTTCGGGTTGGTCCGGCGGATCAGGGTGTCTCCCGCCGGGGTCCGTTCCATTTCCAGTACAGTTCAGGGGTTCCCCCCTGTTCAGAACGTAGATTCGTCCGGGGCGCGGTTCGCGCGAGGCTGGCAGCCCCTGCCGACCGCAAAGCAAGTACGATACCAAAGCGAGTTACAACACATTTCATCGGAGCATATTGTTCCCTTTCGACACAATCACCGGGATTGTCCCCCCGCCCGACGCGGCACAGGTTGCATTTTTGTGCGCCCCCCTCAATCCGGAACGTGCCAATCCGCATTTTATTCCTTATTTTACAGTGTGTTATGGCAATACGTTCCACAAGTGCAACCATGTTGCAGAAATGCAACCGATTTTCCGACCATGCACATGTTCGTACGGCACACGCGGCCACGTGGAACTCCGACAAGAAAAGCCATCAATACCGAAGCATTGATGGCTGCAATGACGCCCCGGAGGCCGGAAAGCGACCTGTCGCTCACAACGACAGATCGATTTGAGAAAATTTTAACGCTTTCATCCCTGATTCCGCCATGTCACCGGGCCGGATGCGGCCCGCCCCCCGGCCTCACGACGTCTCGCCCAGAACACGCAACGCGTTGCGGTACATCACCTTTTCCCGCACTTCGTCGGACAGGTCCATGCGGGCGTAGATATCCAGCGCATCCGCCTGTTCGATGAACGGATGCGCGCTGGCGAACACCACCTTGTCGGGAATCAGGGTGTTCATGGCCTGCACGTAAGCCTCGGCCATGGGCGCCAGTTCGTACTCCGAACAGTCCATGTACACGTTGGCGTTGCGCAGGCAGGCGAAGATGGCCTCGTTCACGAAGGGATAGCCGCCGTGGCTCATGACGATGCGCAGTTCCGGAAAATCGCGGGCCACCACGTCCACGTGGCGCGGGTCGGTGTGGCCCATCACCGCGCCGGGCACCTGCGGCGGCGGGGCCGTGGTGATGACCACCGGAATGCCCAGGTCGCAGCAGGCCGCGTACACCGGGTAGTAGCGCGCCTCGTCGGGCCTCAGGTGCGCCAGATACGGATCGATGGCGGCCCCGCGCATGCCCAGGTCCGCCACCGCGTGGCGCAGCTCGCGCACGGCGGCCATGCCCTTGTGCGGGTCCACACCCCAGAAGCCGATGAACCGCTCCGGATGCGCCCGGACGAAGGCCAGCACGCTCCCGTTGTTGGACGGGGAACCGTAGGTGGTCTCGCTGTCGCGGCCGGTGATCACGCAGCGTTCCACGCCGCGCGCCTCCAGAGCCGCCACTATGTCCTCCAGCGGCTGGGGCTTGCGCCGCTCGAAGCCGATGGCCGCGCAGGCGGCCCTGAACATGTTGCTGGTGGCGATGCCGGTGATGGTTTCCGGGGTGTTGGGGCGGAAGCGGAAATCGATGACGGGCATGGAGGCTCCTGGGGTAAGGGGTGGTGCGCCCCGAAAAGCAAGAGACATGCCGCCCCGGCTGCGCGATGCGAGGCGCCTCCGGAGCCCCCCCGTGCTGTCGCATGTTGCCGCATGTTGCCGCATGTTGCGCCGGTTGCACCATGTTGCGCCCGCGCATCATGCCGGATACCCGCGCAACCCCCTGTTTCCATTCATCCGGTGCGGGCATGTTACGGGAATGCAACATGCCCGCGCCTGCCACCCGGCCGGACTACGGCCCGCGCGCGGCCTTCTCCGGCGCGTCAACAGGTGCCAGCCCGCGCCAACGGCCCGTCCGCATTGCCCATTCCCTGTCCGCCCGCCGCCCCTCGCGTCCTCCCGCCGCCTTGGCACGGTCGGTGCAATGTGCGCGGCGACGCCACCGGACAAGAGCGCCGGTACACGCCCGGAAGGGACGCCGCCCCACATCCAGCCTGCGCATGGACGGGCACCGCGTCCAGGGCGCCCGGCGAGGGATATTTTTCTGCCACCGGCCGCCGTCCGCCGCATGGGGACGGCCAGCCGAGACAACATCAAAACGGATCAGAGGTGAGCGAGATGCGCAATCCCGAATGCTGCGAGGTCATGACCCCGCACGAACAGCGCCTGTACGACAAGATGGAAGGCAAGGAGGACCGCTTCCGCGCCGGGCACCGGCGGGTGTTCACCATCCTCGAATCCTTCGAGGGGCTGCGCCCGCGCATCGACGTGGAACGCGCCAGGTACTTCACCCGGTCCATGCGCGCCACAGAGGGCCAGCCGCTGGTGCTGCGCTGGGCGAAAGCCATGCTGCACGTGGCCGAGAACATCACCGTGTACATCGACGACCACCAGTTGCTGGCGGGCCGCGCCGGTGCGCAGGGCCGCTACGGCATCCTGTACCCGGAACTGGACGGCGACTTCCTGGGGCTGGCCATCGAAGACCTGCCCAAGCGCGTGGAATCGCCCTTCACCATCACGCCGGAGGACGCCCGGGTGGTGGTGGACGAAATCGCCCCGTTCTGGAAGGGCCGCACCTACCACGAACACCTGAACATGGCCCTGCCCGCCGAGGTGCACAAGCTGACCTACGACGACCCCGACGGGCTGCACTCGCGGTTCATCGTCAACGAGACCTCGTCGTTCCGCTCGTCCATCCAGTGGGTGCACGACTATGAAAAGGTGCTGCAAAAGGGCTTCGGCGGCCTGAAGCGGGAAGCGCTGGACAAGCTGGCCGCCCTGGACCCGCTGAGCCCCGCCGACAACTGCGAGAAGCGACCCTTCCTGGAAGCCGTGACCATCGTGTGCGACGCCGTGGTCACCTGGGCCCGGCGGCACGCCGACCTGGCCCGCGAAAAGGCGGCGGCGGAAACCGACCCCGCCCGCAAGGCCGAACTGCTGGCCATGGCCGACATCTGCCAACGGGTGCCCGAACACCCCGCCCGCACCTTCCGCGAGGCGGTGCAGGCGCAGTGGTTCACCCAGATGTTCTCGCGCATGGAGCAGAAGACCGGCACCATCGTCTCCAACGGGCGCATGGACCAGTACTTCTTCCCGTTCTACGAGAAGGACATGGCCGAAGGCCGCCTGACCGAGGACGCCGCCCTCGAACTCATCGAGTGCATGTGGGTGGGCATGGCCCAGTTCATCGACCTGTACATCTCGCCCACCGGCGGGGCCTTCAACGAAGGCTACGCCCACTGGGAGGCGGTGACCGTGGGCGGCCAGACCCCCGACGGCAGCGACGCCACCAACGACCTGACCTACCTGTTCCTGAAGTCCAAGCGCGAATTCCCGCTGCACTACCCCGACCTTGCGGCGCGCATCCACTCCCGCGCCCCGGAACGCTACCTGTGGGAAGTGGCGGAAACCATCAAGGACGGCTCGGGCTTTCCCAAGCTGATCAACGACGAGGAAATCATCCCCCTCTACGTCTCCAAGGGGGCCACCTTCGAGGAGGCGTACGACTACGCCGTGTCGGGCTGCACCGAGGCGCGCATGCCCAACCGCGACACCTACACCTCCGGCGGGGCGTACATCAACTTCGCCGCGGCGCTGGAAATGGTGCTCTACAACGGCCGCATGAAGAAGTACGGCGACGCGGACCTTGGCGAGCACACCGGCGACCCGCGCAACTTCAGGACCTGGGACGACCTGTGGAACGCCTACGTGGCCCAGCACAGGCTGTTCCTGAAGACGGCCTTCATGCAGCAGCACATCATCAACAACCTGCGCGCCCGCCACTTCGCGCAGCCCATGGGCTCGACCCTGCACGACCTGTGCATGAAGCACTGCCTTGACCTGCACACCCCGCAGATTCCCGAGGGCATCAACCTCGGCTACTTCGAGTACATCGGCTACGGCACCGTGGTGGATTCGCTGGCGGCCCTGAAGAAGGTGGTGTTCGAGGACGGCGCCCTGACCATGGCCCAGGTCGTCGAGGCCCTGGAATGCAACTTCGAGGGCAAGGAGGACGTGCGCCAGATCCTGCGCAACGCCCCCTGCTACGGCAACAACGACGACTACGCCGACGCCATCGCCCGCGACATCGACCTGCTGTCCGTGGAATACGGGGCCCGCTACTCGAAAGACCTCGGCATGCACAACGACGTGCGCTACGTGCCGTTCACCTCGCACGTGCCGTTCGGCAAGGTGGTCAGCGCCACCCCCAACGGGCGCAAGGCGTGGACCCCGCTGTCCGACGGCTCGTCCGCCTCGCACGGGGCCGACGTCAACGGCCCCACGGCGGTGCTGCTGTCCAACTTCCACTCCAAGAACTACGGCTACCGGGCGCGCGCGGCGCGCATGCTGAACATCAAGTTCACGCCCAAGTGCCTGGAAGGCGACGACGGCACCCAGAAGCTGGTCTCGTTCATCCGCACCTTCTGCGACCTGAAGCTGTGGCACGTGCAGTTCAACGTCATCAACCGCGAAACCCTGCTGGCCGCCCAGCGCGACCCCGAAAAGTACCGCAACCTCATCGTGCGCATCGCCGGGTACAGCGCCTACTTCGTGGACCTGTCGCCCGACCTGCAGAACGACCTCATCGCCCGTACCGAACACGGCGCCATGTAGTCCGCGACGCCGGCGGGCCGGGCCCGCCGGCCACGGGGCGCCCCTTCCGGGAGGCACGGAAGGGGCGCCCGCCCAGGCGCGCCGACCGCCCAAATGCAGCCGCGCCGAATCACGCACAGCACGCAGCACGCCAACCCCGCACGCCGGGCGCACCGGATTTCCGCATGACCCCCACGGACGACAACAACGCCACCGGCATCGTCTTCAACATCCAGAAATACTCCGTGCACGACGGGCCGGGCATCCGCACCGTGGTGTTCCTGAAGGGATGCCCGCTGCGCTGCCACTGGTGCTCCAACCCCGAATCGCAGGCCGCGCGCATCCAGCTGGCCTACAACCAGGGGCGGTGCCTGGGGCTTTCCCACTGCGTGCGCTGCGTGGAGATGTGCTTTTCCGGCGCCATCTCGCGCGGGGAGGACGACCGCATCGTCATCGACCGGGCCCTGTGCGTGGAATGCACTCGCGACTGTACCTCGGTCTGTCCCTCCAACGCGCTGATCACCTACGGCGCGCGGCGCACCGTGGCCGACGTGCTGCGCACCGTGGAGCAGGACAGCCCGTTCTACGCCCGCTCGGGCGGCGGCATGACCCTTTCCGGCGGCGAACCGCTGTTGCAGGAAGACTTCGCCCTGGCCCTGCTGCGCGAGGCGCGCAAGCGCCGCATCGGCGCGGCCGTGGAAACCTGCGGCCATGCCCGGTGGGAAGCGCTGGACGCGGCCTGCCGCCTTTCGCGCACCCTGCTGTTCGACCTCAAGCACATGGACCCGGCACGGCACGAGGAAGGCACGGGCGTCGCCAACGACCTGATCCTGGAAAACTTCCGCCGGGTCATGGAACACCATCCCAAACTGCACGTGATGGTGCGCACGCCGGTCATCCCCGGCTTCAACGACGGGGATGCGGACATCGAGGCCATCCTCGACTTTCTCGCGCCGTACCCCCACGTGGAATACCACCTACTGCCCTACCACCGGCTGGGCACCCAGAAGTACCATTTCCTCGGGCGCGAAGCCCCCATGGGCGAAGCGAGACTGGACGAGGCGCGCATGTCGGGACTGCTGCGCCTGGTGGCCGCCCGCCGGGGGCGGAGCTAGGCCCTCGCGGCTGCGGCAGCCGACGGCGTCTTGCACGCCCCCGCGTCCTGCCGTACGGTTGCCGCAGCCCCGTTCCGCCACGGTGTCCGCCACACGGCAATGGACGCACGGCAATGGGGCATGCGGCGTCTTCCGTTCCCGCCCGCGCACCGCCGCATCCCGCCAGGGGGCCAAGGCCGCACCATGGAAAAGATACTCAAGCATTTCAAAAGCATCATCGACATATTCAGCGACGGCATCTACATCTCTGACCGCGACGGCACCACCCTGCTGGTCAACCGGATGTACGAGCAGCTGACCGGCCTGCGGCAGCAAGACCTGCGCGGCCGCAACGTCAACGCACTGGTGGAGGAAGGGGTTTTCGACCGCATCGTCAACCCCGAGATCGTGCGCTCCAGGCGCCCGTCCACCTCGGTGCAGAACGTGCGCGGCGAGAAGAAGATCATCCTGCGCGGCTACCCGGTGCTGGACGAGGCGGGCGAGGTGTGCCTGGTGGTCACCTTCGCGCGGGACATCACCATGATCACCCAGTTCCGCGACCAGATCGCCCAGCAGAAGCAGCTCATCGACGAATTCCACGAACGTCTGGAAAGCATGATCCAGACCAACGCCTCGCCCACGCACCCCATCTTCCGCAGCGAGTCCATGCTCTCGCTAGTGGCCCGGCTGCAACGCGTGGCGGGCACCGACGCCACGCTCCTGCTGCTGGGCGAAACCGGGGTCGGCAAGGACGTGCTGGCCCGCCTGGCGCACGAGCACAGCCCCCGCAGCGAACGCATGTTCCTGAAGGTGGACTGTGGCAGCATCGCGCCGAACCTCATCGAGTCGGAACTGTTCGGGTACGTGCCGGGGGCGTTTTCCGGCGCCAACGCCAAGGGCAAGGCCGGATACTTCGAGATGGCCGACGGCGGCACGGTGTTCCTGGACGAGATAGGCGAGTTGCCCCTGCCCATGCAGACCAAGCTGCTGCGCGTGCTCCAGGACCAGGAGGTGACCCGGGTGGGCGCCACCCAGCCGCGCAAGGTGGACGTGCGCATCATCGCCGCCACCAACCGCGACCTGGACGACGACGTGCGCACCGGCAAGTTCCGCAGCGACCTGTTCTACCGCCTGAGCGTGGCCGTGTTGCAGATTCCGCCGCTGCGCGAACGGCGCGAGGACATCGCCCCGCTGGCCCGGCACTTTCTGGAGCGCTACGCCACCAAGTACCGGCGGTCCATGGAAATCGCCGAATCGACGCTGGAGGCGCTGGAAAACTACCGCTGGCCCGGCAACGTGCGCGAGATGCAGAACTTCATCCAGAGCATGGTGGTCACCGGAGACCGGCCCACCATCACCTGCGCCGACCTGCCCCCGCACATGGCCGAGGCCTGCCGCCCCGGCCACGCCTACACCATGCCGGAAATGCAGGCGCCGCGCGCCCTGCGCGAGATCATGGACGAGATCGAGCGCGAAATCCTGGAACGGGCCATCGCCCGGCACGGCTCGGTGAACAAGGTGGCGCGCATGTTCAAGGTCAGCCGCACCACCATCTTCCGCAAGCTGCGCGAACAGCGCCCCGACGACGAGAGGGACGGGACGGACGGCCAGCCCGGCCGCTGAGGGGGCGCACGGCGCGCACGGTGCCGGACCACGGTTCCGGCGGCCTGCGCTGCCGGGACCTTCCGGGGCCTTCCCGCCGCTGTGCCGCCCCCTAGTCGCAGGCGGCCAGGTCGAGCAGATGGTAGCTGTTCTTGCCCGCCTGCTTGGCCAGGTACATGGCCTTGTCGGCCTCTTCCAGCAGGGCGCGCAGGGGGGCGGGCGCACCGTCCAGCGCCTCCTCGTCCAGCGCCTCCTCGTCCGGCCTGTCAGCCTCATCCGGCCCGGCCTTCCGCAGGGCATCCGGCCCGCCGCCGGTCCCTTCACTCGGCTGGTCCTCGGCCACGTCACCGGATGCTTCGGGGTTCCCCTCTGCCCTGCCCAGCGAGATGCCCACACTGCATCCGATGCCGAACCCGATCCGCGCCACGCCGGACACGATGCGCGCGGCCACGCTGCGGGCCACCTCGCAGGCGGTGTCGGCCCGCAGGGCCAGGCACAGCACAAACTCGTCCCCGCCCAGGCGGCCGACCGCGTCCGACGGGCGCACCGCGCCCTCCAGCACCCGCGCCGTGCCGCGCAACACCTCGTCTCCCTCGGCGTGGCCGTGGCGGTCGTTGACCTGCTTGAACCCGTCAAGGTCGATGAACATGACGGCAAGCCGCAGTGACGGGTCGCGGCGGCTCGCTTCCAGCAGCCGCCGGGCATGCCGCAGGAACAGCGTCCGTCCGGGGAGGCCCGTCAGGCTGTCGCGCAGGGCCATCTCCTCCCGTTCGCGGGCGGCGGCCAGTTCGTCCCCCACCTGGCGCAGTTCGCGCACCAGCGTCGGCCTGACCGGCGGCCCGTCCGGCGCGGGCGCGGCGCTCGCTCCTGCCGCAAGTTCAACCTCCGCGGCGAGGCGGCGCGAAAGCAGCCACGCCCCGGCAAACCCGCAGACGGCGCAAAACAGTCCGATGCCCGCCAGGCGCAGCAGGTAGACGCGCATGGAGGCGTACAGCGTGGCCACGGGCACCTGCACCAGCACGTGCCAGCCCCAGTCGCCCACCGGGGCAATGGCGAAGCGCACCTTCACCCCTTCCCGGTTGGCCGATTCCATCACCTCGGGGGAATGCAGGACGCTGCGCAGCCACGGCGACACCTCCTTGCCCACGAAGATCTCGGGCGCGCGGGTGCGGGCCAGGATGGCGCCCTTGCCGTCCATCAGGGTAGCGCCCCACCCTTCGGGCAAATGCTGGCCGGTCAGCAACCCGGCGTACTCTTCGACCCCGACGAACATGCGCAACACATGCCGGTCGGCCCTGCCGAGCCTCACCGGCACGCCCAGCGCCGTGACGGGGTGGCGGGTCATGGCGCCGACGTACAGGTCGGAGACCACGGGCTGGTTTTCGTCGAAGGCCCGCCGCACCGATTCCACGTCGCCGGTGGGGGGCAGCACCGCGCCCAACGGCTCCCGCGTGCTGAAAAGCCGGTTCCCCTCGCGGTCCACCAGGGCCAGCGACTGCACGGCGGCCTCCACCCTGCTCACGCCCCCGGCCTGGTGGTACAGTTGCCCGATGTCCGCGCGCTCCGGGTCCTGCGAGGCGGCAAGGGCCCGCAGCATGGCCACCTTGGCCGAAAGGTTCGCATCGATGTCCGAGGCCACGGCCAGCACCTGCTGGCGCAGTTGCGCGTCGGTCTTCTCGATCTGCGCCCGCGCGTGTTCCAGCATGGCGAATACGGAAAAGATGGTCGCGGGCAGCCCGGTGACCAGCGCGAGCGCCAGCAGCCACCCGCGAACGCCTATGGCCGGCGTCATCCGTTGTTGCTCCGGCGTTGCCATGCCCCCTCCGTCTAGGATGTTTCGTGCCGCCGCGGCCTGTTCCGGGGCCCCGTGGGGGCCGGTGGCCGGAATCGTTTCTTCCCACGATAACCGCAGCGGGCAAGGGCGGCAATCGCCGGGCGGGCCGGGCATGCAGGAACACGCCGGAGATGCCCCCCGCACCGCCCGCCGCACCGCCGCCACACCACCAGCCGGGCACGTGCGAAAGCGCCCCGGCAGCCGAAACCGCCGGGGCGCTCGCCTCGAACATATTATCATGCCGCGCCGGAACGCGCCCCGCCCCACGGGCGGCCCGGTCACGGGCCACCGGCAGGCGGGACGGCCGGGCTATTCGTCCTCGTCGTCCTCTTCCTCGTCGAAGGGAAAGGCGTCCTCGATCTCCGCCGCGTACATCTCGGGGTCGAAGTCGTGCTGTTCCCAGGCTTCGTAGAGATGTTCGGGAACGTTCCGGTGAACGCGCGTCACCTCGCGTTCGTCGTCGAGGGTCATCTCGATGACCAGCGTCCCCGTCCCTTCCGCCATGCCGTCGGTCTGGATGAAGTCAACGTCGTGGATTTCAAGACCGTCGGGATCCATCTGCGAGAGATGTGACATGGAAGGCATACCTCCGGGCGATATTGCGTTGCGATGCGGTGGCGGCGGCGCGCATGGCCGTCCGTACAGGGCGGCACGGACAGGATGCATCCGGCGATGCATCCGTGGACGCCGGTTGTCCCTGCCGATACACCCGGCGTACATCGCTGGCAACACGCCAGGCCCGTGTTTTCGCGGAAAAACGGACCGCGCCGGGCCGTTCGCGCGCCAGTCTGCGTGTTCCGCATTTTCATGGCGCGGCACCACCATCCGCGATAGGATGGGACAGGTCCGGAACCCCAGCCCGCCGGAGGCCGCCATGCCGACCTGTGTGCGTTGCGGAAAATGCTGCACCGTCCTGCACTTGCTGACCGTGGAAGCGGAGGACGTGGCCCGCTGGCGGCGTGAAGGGCGAGAGGACATCCTGCGCCGGGTGGGCGAAACGCCCGACCCGGAGGAGGAGGGAGGCACGGTCCACGAGGTCTGGCTGTCGCCCCGCGCCGACGGCGGCGGCAGCGGCGGCGGCGACGACGGCCACTGTCCGTGGCTGCGCCGTACCCCGGACGGGCTGGCCGCCTGCGCCATCCATGGCACCAAGCCCACCCGCTGCCGCGACTACCCGGCCGGATGCGAACAGGCCCGGCGCATCGGGTGCATGGCCCTGCCCTGACGGCGGCCGCCGCCATGCCGGTGCACGCTGCATACTGCGCGGGATATACCTTGCAGTATTTTTTACCGCAACGTGCGCCCCGTGCGGCATGCAACGCGACATCTGCGCAGCATCCCTGCCCATTCCGCAGTGCCGCATGACACAGTGCGCCGCACAACTACGGGCAGGCATGAAATTCCGTGAACCGGCTTGACTTCCTGGCCGCGCCATGGAATCATGGCAGACATCTTTGATTCGCCATGCACGCCCCTTCAAGACGTGCGGGAACCCATCCTGACCATGCAGCAACAGACCACCACCACCGGAAGCATCTCCTTCCGCGCCGATGCGCGGCATGCACAGTGCGTCGCGCACCGGGCCGTCCCGTGCGGCCATGACGCCCGCTCCGGTTCCTTCCGCTCCACGGCCGCCCAGCGCGGTCTCTTTCCCCGTGCCGCCCGCGAGGCGCACGGGGGGTAGTCCTGTTCACATCGGCCATTCCGGCCACGGACGTCCCCCCTTTCTCCGCAACGGAAAGGGGGGACTTTTGCGTCGTCCGCCCATCGGCCACGTCCACTCCACGCAACCATACCCAGCAAGAGGTCCCCTCCCATGCCGCAGCCGCAGCCAGCGCCCCCCCATGCCGCAGCCGCCCCGTCCCGCAACGCCGCCATCCGCCGCCCGGTGCCTCCCCCCGTGGCGTCCGGCACATCCCCGGCGACGCCGACCGGACCGGCCGGGCTGCCCCCGGCCACCCAAGCCGCCCGCCAGTGCTACCTGCGCCACACCACCCCCGTGCCGGGCAGCCGGTCCGGCTTCCGGCAACTGGGCCCGGTGCGCATGCTGGTGTGCTTCTGGCAGGACCGCATGTCGCTCCTGCAAATACATTCCGATGCCCGCCGGGCGGGCCACGGCTCGCGGGCCATGGCCCTGCTGGTGGCCATCGCCGAACTCCACGGGCTGCACATCGTGGCCAACGCCCTGCCCCTGGTCCACGGCGGCGGCTGCCTGGACCAGCGCGCGCTGACCGCGTGGTACCTGGGATTCGGGTTCGAGCGCATTCCCGGCAGTTCCATGAACGCCATCATCTACTCCCCCACCCGCCGCCACCGGCCCGAACCCGCGGACTGAGCCTGCGCCCGCCAGCCCGCTCCGGGAAACGTTTTCCCCTTGAACGGCTTTTGCATACCGCAGGGCACGCCGAAAAAGGCGGCAAGTCCTGCCGGGCGTTTCCGCGCACCGGGCCGGGCCGCCGCCATCCATGCACGGAGGATGCGGTCATGAGCGATTGGGGAATGGAACTGATGCAGGGCTACGGGGTGTCGTCCACCGACTTCATCTCGGGCATCTCCTCCACCCGGCGCGCCACGCAGAGCGTCACCGCCACGCAGTCGGGCGACCGGGTGTCCCTGTCCGAGGAGGCCATGCGCCTTGCCCGCGAAATGCTGGCCGCGCGCCAGCAGGCCGAGGCCGACGCGGCGCAGGAAGCGGGCACCCTGACCGAGGCGGGCTCCCTGACCGGCGATGACGCGGACGCGGCGTCCACCTCGACTGCCGGAGCCAGCGGTGCCGCAGGCGGCGCTGGCGGCGACTCCACAGCCAAACAGATCGAGGAGTTGCAGAAGAAGATCGAGCAGTTGCAACAGCAGATCTCACAGGTGGAACAGGGCGCCATGCCCGACGGGGTGAAGGAATCGGTCACCCGCCCGCTGTACCAGCAGATCAACGAGTTGCAGCAGCAGATCAACGAATTGCAGGCCCAGGCCGCCAAACAGGCCTCGGGCGGGGGCGGCGGCAGCGCGGTGTCCTACGCCTCACTGGGCAAATCGGGCAAGTAGGACAAGGCTTCCCCCCTGTTCCGCGACGCACGCGGGGGAACCGGAACGGACCGCCCGGCTACTTCACGCCGGACACCCGCTTCACCCCGGCCACGAAGTTGGCCAGCGTGCCGGAGATGGCGCCCTTTTCCAACCGCACGTCGATGAGCTGGAAGCGCCCGCGCTCCGTGGTGGCCGAGGCGAAGGCCGCCGCCAGCTCGCGCCGGGTGGCCGCGCGGTGGCCGCGCCCGCCCAGCGCATCGGCAAAGGCGGCGAAGTCCAGCGTGTTGATGGCGCTGTACGAGGTTTCCGGCTGGAACACCCGCAGCATTTCCCACGACGCATTGTTGAACACCACGATTACCGGATCGATGCCCAGGCGCGCGCAGTTGCCAAGCTCCATGCCGGTCATCTGGAAGGCCCCGTCGCCCACCAGGGTCAGCGAGCGGCGGCCGGTGGTCACCTGCAAGCCCATGCCCGCGGGCACGCCAAAGCCCATGCTGGCGTAGTATCCCGGCCCCACCATGGGCACCGGGCGCACCGACAGCGCGGTGAACAGGCAGTCGCCGATGTCGCAGGCCAGCGGCCAGGGGAACGGGTCCTGCCCCGCCGCCACCCCATCGTAGAAATCGTTGAGCAGCACGGCGATGTCGTCGGGCGTCACCGGGGCGTCGTCCGCCACGAAGCCGCGCCGGTACACCACGTTGCGGCCCAGGGGCGCATCGTCGCCGTTCATGTCCGCCGGGGCCGCCGGGACCGCCGGGGCCGAACAGGCCCGCGCGCCTTCGGGCAGGGCCGCCAGCAGCGCATCCACCAGCTTTTCCAGCGGGATGTCGTGGTAGGTGTGGAAGCCCATGCGCACTTCGCGGTCCTCGGCGTGCATCAGGCGGCGGCGGTCGATGTGGCTGGCCGAGACCCCGAAGTTGGTGTCGGACATGATCACCCCGAGCAGCAGCAGGCCGTCGGAGCCTTCCACGGCATGGGTGATGTCGGCGTCGCCCGCCACGCCCATGTAGGTGCCCTGCAGGCAGCCCTTGCCCGCCAGCAGCCCGCGACCCATGAAGCTGGTGACCACGGGCACGCCCAGCCGGTCGGCCAGTTCCGCCACGCGGTCCTCAAGGCCGTAGCGGCGCACCTCCACCCCCACCATCAGCACCGGGCGGCTGGCGGCACGCAGCCGGGCCAGCACCTCCGCCGCGCAGGCGGCCACGGCCTCTTCGTCGCAGGGCGTGGGCGCGTGCGGGGCCACCGGGCCGCAGGCCATGGCGGGCATGTCGCGCGGAATCTCCAGGTACACCGGGCGCGAATGCTCAAGACAATTGCGCAGCACCCGCCCGATGATGGCGGGCGCGGTGGCCGGGTCGTCCAGGATGCCCTGGTCGCAGGTGACCTCCTGATACATGCGGAACTGCGAGCCCACGGTCTTCACCTGATGGTGCAGCAGGAGGCCGCGCGCCCGCTCCGCCGTGCCCGGCGCGCCGGACAAAACCACCAGCGGCGACTTTTCCGCGAAGGCCTGGGCCACGGCGTTCAGCATGTTGATGGCCCCGGCACCGTAGGTGACGGCGGCCACGCCGAGCCCCCGGCGGATGCGCGCGGCGGCGTCGGCCGCGAAGCCGAGGCCCGGCTCGTGGGTCAGGGTGATCAGCGGCAGGATGCCGGTCTGCTCGATGATCTTGAAATACGGCAACGCGAAGTCGCCGGGGATGCCCCAGACCTCGCGCGCGCCGCGTTCCTTCAGGGCGTGCAGCAATGCTTCGGTGATGTTCATGCCTGTCTCCCGGATATGCGATGCCCGGTCCCGGTGGCCGCGGGGATGCCGGGCGGTTGAAAACGTCGTGCGGACTCCGGTACCGCTTTCCGGCCATGCCGGTACAGCCCGCAGGCTGCATACCGCGACCGGCGGCGGACGGCAACGCCGCCGCCACGCCCGGCCGCCCGCCACGGTAGTCACGCACATCGATGCTCCCGTGACCGAATGGGTTTCCCGGAAATGCTGGAGTAGGGTTTCCGGGCACCGCGCGGACCATCGTGCGCCAACCGCACGCCCATCAACCTACGCACATCAAGGGAAAACCGCCATGACCCTGCGCAGCCGCTGCCTTTCGTTGCTCCTGCTGTTGTCCGTCGTCCTGCCCGCCGCCCCGCGCGCGGCCCGGGCGGCGCAAGACGCCGTGGAACTGCACATGTACGCGGGCGCGGGCCTGCGCGTGCCCGCCGAAGCCGTCGTCCGCACCTTCGAACAGCGCACCGGCGTCAGGGTGGTGGTGGAATACGGCGGCATGGGCCAATTGCTCACCCGGTTCAACGCCACCAATACCGGCGACGTGTTCCTTTCCGGCGGCGAGCAGTACGTGCGCGAACTGGCCACGGCGGGCAAGGTGCTGTCCGAACACAGGCTGGTGCTGCACACCCCGGTCATGGCCGTGCGCAAGGACAAGGCGGCGGGCATCGCCACCCTGGCGGACCTGGCGGCCAGCAACCTGCGCATCGCCATGGGCGACCCGCAGGCCATCGCGCTGGGCAAGAGCGGCGAAAAGCTGCTGGACGCCAGCGGCCACGGCCAGGCGCTGCGCGACAAGGTGGCCGTGCGCGGCACCACCATCAAGCAGGTGCTGCTGTACCTGACCAACGGCGACGTGGACGCCGCCGTCATCGGCCGCTCCGACGCCGTGGCCAACGCCGCCTCGCTGGTCATCCTGCCCACGCCGCAGGGCACGCCCGAGGAAATCAGCGTGGCGGCCGCGCTGTCCACCAGCGCCCATCCCGGACTGGCGCGGGAACTGGCCGCGTTCTTCGCGGCTCCGGAGAGCATCAAGGTGTTCGTGGACCACGGGTTCCTGCCGCTTCCGGCGAAGTAGCCCGGCCGCCATGGCGAAAACGGCGCTCATCCCGCTGGCGCTGCTGCTGGCGGTGGTGCTGGGGTCCATCGCCGCCCTGCTGGCCCGGCTGGACGCGGCCACCGTGGCGGGCATCCTGACCGACCCGGAAATCCGCTTCGCCATCGCCATGTCCATGGGCACGGCGGTGACCTCGCTGGGGCTGGCGGTGCTCATCGCCGTGCCCGCCGCGTGGGCGCTCACGCGCGGCGCCATCCCCGGCGGACGCCTGCTGCACCGGCTGTCGGACCTGGCCCTGGACCTGCCCATGGTCACCCCTCCGCTGGTCACGGGCATGGGGCTGCTGTTGCTGCTGGGCCAGACCGGCCCGGTGGGCGCGGTGTTTCCGGCGTTCGCCCGCAGCCTGTTCTCGCCGCTGGGCGTCATCATCGCCCAGACCTACGTGGCCTGCGCCATTCTGGTGCGCAGCGCGGCGTCGGCCCTTTCCGCCGTGGACCGGGAATACGTGCATGCGGCGCACGGCCTGGGCCTTTCCCCGTGGAAGGCGTTCCTGCTGGTGGAAATTCCCCTGTGCTGGCGGCCGCTGACCGGCGGCTGCATCCTGGCCCTGTCCCGCGCCCTTGGCGAGTTCGGGGCCACGCTGATGCTGGCCGGGGCCACCCGCATGAAGACGGAAACCCTGCCCATGGCGGTGTTCCTGAACATCGCCAGCGGCGACTTCACCAAGGCCATCGCCTGCGCCGCGCTGCTCATCATCATCGCCTGCGCGCTGCTGCTGGCCCTGCACGCGATGCAGGGGCGGGACCGGGCCGCAGACGGGGATGGGGACGGAGACTCGCCTGCGGCTGCCGGGGGACAGCCGGATATGGAACCGGCATATTCCGCAAAGCGTGAAAAGGGTCCACTCCCCGCGATACGCGTTTCGAAAACTCCCCTGCTGCGGCTGGCCGGCATCTCCGGCGGCCTGCTGCACGACGTCTCACTGGATCTTCCCGAGGGCGCATGCCTGGGCGTGGGCGGCCCTTCCGGCAGCGGCAAGACCACCCTGCTGCGCATCATCGCGGGCACCCTGCCGCACGGCGGGCGGGTGGAATACGCGGGGCGCGACATCACCGGGCTGCCCCCGTGGCGGCGGCCCTTCCGCCGCCTGGACCAGCGGCTGTACCTGTTCCCCTACCTGACGGTGGACGGCAACCTGCGCCTTGCCCAGTACGCGGCGGGGCAGCCGGACGACCCGGCGCGCCGGGCCGGGGTGCTGGCCCGCATGGGCATCGCGCACCTGGCGGACCGACTGCCCCGGCAGATATCCGGCGGCGAGCAGCAGCGGGCGGCGCTGGCGCGAGCGGTCGTGGGCGCGCCCCGGCTGCTTCTGCTGGACGAGCCGTTCTCCAGCCTGGACTGGGAACTGCGCCAACGGCTGTGGGACGTGCTGCGGGACATCCGCGCCACGTACGGGGTTGCCATGCTGCTGGTCTCGCACGAGCCGCGCGAACTGGACGCCCTGGCCGACGCGCGCATCACCCTGCGCGGGGGCAGGCTGGCGGACTGACCGGCGGGCATCGCCTCTTTGGACGAAAACAGGGGCCCGCCGGTCTGCGGCAGGCCCCCGTTCACCCTGTTCATTGTGGCGTCCGGTTATTCTTCGCGTTGCTATGACCGGCCCAGCGCGCGGGCCACCCGCTCCGGCAGGCTGGCCAGATCGGGGCACACGGCAAAGCCCGCGTCGCGCATGGCCTGCAACTTGCCCTCCACCCCGCCGGTGGCCTCGTCCAGGATGGCTCCGGCGTGGCCCATGCGGCGGCCGGGCGGGGCCGTGCGCGCGGCGATGAAGCCCAGCACCGGCTTGGCGAAGCCGGTGGCGGTCACCCAGCGGGCCAGGTCCTCTTCCGCCGTGCCGCCCACCTCGCCCAGCACCAGCACGGCCTCGGTGGCGTCGTCGTCGCGGATGCACTCGAACAGCGAGATGAAATCGCTGCCGATGAACGAATCGCCCCCCACCCCCACGCACAGCGACTGGCCGATGCCCGCCGCCGAAAGGCGGGCCGCCGCCTCGTAGGTCAGCGTGCCCGAGCGCGAGAAGATGGCCACCGGCCCCGGCGTGAACACGTAGCCCGGCATGATGCCGATCTTGGTGGCGCCCGGCACGATGACGCCCGGTGTGTTGGGGCCGACCACGCGGGTGGGCGACGGCGGCACGTTCTTCAGGGCGGAGAGCATGGCCCGCTGCGGAATGCCTTCGGTGATGCACACCGCCCACGGGATTTCCTCGGCCGCCGCCTCCATGACCGCGTCGGGCGCGAAGGGCGCGGGCACGAAGATGATGGAGGCGTCGATGCGGTGGTGCCTGCACGCCTCGTGCACCGAATCGTACACCGGCACGCCCAGCACCGACTGTCCGCCCTTGAACGGGGTGACCCCGGCCACGATGCGCGTGCCGTATTCCTGCATCAGTTGCACGTGGCGCTGGGCCACCTTGCCGGTGATGCCCTGCACCAGCACCTGGGTATCCGGCCCCAGCCACGGCACGCCGCGCCTGCCGGAGCGGCGGTAGCCCTTGCGGGCGGCGGGGGGCAGCGGCCACGCCTCGTCGGCCAGCGGATACGCGGCGGTACCGGAGGCGCCGGGCGCGCCGCCGGCGGCGTCGATCTTCCGCAGGGCGTCCAGCGCGTCGGCCACCTCGTCCGCGATGATCACGTCCGGATGGGCGAAGGCGCGCAGCAGTTCGCGCCCCTCGGCCGATTCGTGCCCGGCCATGCGCACCACCACGGGCTGGGCGGCGCGTTCCGCGCCCAGCGCTTCCATAAGCGCGCGGGCCACCCCGGCGCAGGAGACGATGCCCCCGAACAGGTTGATGAACACCGCCCGCACCTTGGGGTTGGCGAACAGCAGGTCCAGCGCCCGGCGCATGCGCGCGCCGTCGGCCGCGCCGCCAAGGTCCATGAAGTTGGCGGCGGGCAGGCCGGAAAAGTTCAGCAGGTCCATGGTGGCCATGGCAAGGCCCGCCCCGTTGACCAGCAGGCCCACCCAGCCGGAAAGGCCCACGTAGCTCAGCCCCGCCTCGCGCGCGGCGTTCTCTTCCGCGCCCTGATGCTCGGGGGTGTGGTAGCCCTGCAAGTCGGGCCGCAGGTCCACCACGTTGTCGTCCAGTTCCACCTTGCCGTCCAGGGCCACCCACTGCCCTTCCCCGGTGAGCACCAGCGGGTTGATCTCGGCCAGCAGCAGGCCGTCGTCCCGCACGGCGCGGAACAGGCGTTCCGCCAGGTCGCGGAAGCCCGTCCAGCCTGCCGGGTCCGCCCCCAGTTCGAAGAACGCCGCCCGCAGGTGATGCTCGCGCAGGCCCGCGTCCAGCGGCACCCGCTGCACCAGCGGCTTGCGGGTCTCGGCCGTGGACTCCACCTCCATGCCGCCCCGGTGGCTGGTGGTCAGCAGCATTTCGCGCCGCTGGCGCGAAAGCATGAACGAAAGGTAGCACTCCTTGCGGATGTCCGTGGCCGGTTCCACCCGCACGAAGGGGACCGGGTGGCCCTTGATGGTCATGCCCAGGATGGCCCGCGCGGTGTCGCGCAGCCCATCGGGCGTGTCGGCCCGCAGCACGCCCCCGGCCTTGCCGCGCCCGCCGGTAAGCACCTGCGCCTTGACGTACCAGGGGCCGGGAAACGGCGGCGCATAGGCGTCCACGTCTTCCGGCCCCAGACAATCCCCGGCGGGGACGGCAATCCCCGCCGCGGCGAACAGCTTCTTGCTCTGGTGTTCGTTCAGGAACATCCGTCCCCCTGCGTGCGGCGTGCGGTGCGCGGGCCGCCAGAGGACCGGAGACGCCGCGCGCCCCGGTCCGGCCCGTGTCGGCCACCCCCTGCACCGTGAAGCATCCCGGAGGACACTCAGTGCATCACCCTTTCAGGGACGGCGCAATCTCAAACAGCCTCGTGTCAGCAAGTGCCCCAAATTAGGATTTTCGTTCGTTGGCGAGGAAAACAAGCCTGCCATGAGGGAGTGCCTCAGCCGTTAGGCGAGCGCGTAGCGCGAGTCTTACGGATGAGGACCGCAGAGCGCGGCAGCCGTTATGCGAGTCTTCGAGCATTACGGATGGCGACCGCAGAGCGTACTCTTATTGTATTCGATCGAGCCTTAGCCGTTGGTGAGCGAAGCGAACCTTACGGATAAGGACAGCAAAGCCATGGCAGGCGAGGTTTGACGACGCCAACGGGCGAAAAGACAATTTGGGGACGAGGTTACAGCCCCGTATCCTCATTGATCAGAATCACGTGGATGCGCTTGACCGGGAAAGCCTTTTCCGTGATGGTCCAGACGTTACAGATGCGGTCGGGGCTCTTGCAGTCCATACATTCCGCAACCTTGACGCACGGGGTCTTCTTGGCCAGGCGAATGGCGTTGGTGGGCGCGGAGAACTCCTTGATGCGGCGCATGCCGTCCTCCACGCTGTCCACCACCTTGTTGCGGCCCACGAACAGCACCACCTTCTTCGGCCCGAAGTTGATGCCCCCCACCCGGTTGCCGATCATGTCCAGGTTCACCAGCTTGCCGTCCACGGTGAGGGCGTTGGTGCTGGACAGGAACAGGTCCACCAGCAGGGCCTGGCGGCGCAGTTCGTACATTTCGGCCGCAGGCAGCTTGTAGTTCATGGTGTCCAGCAGTTCGACGGCGTCCATGGCGCGCAGGGCTTCGGGCACGCCGCTCTTGCCCACGCTCATGGAACCGCCGAAGGATACGGATTTCGCGCCCGAGGCGGGCAGGATGTCCTCCAGAAAAATACGGGCCGCGTCGGCCAGGTTTTCGGCCATGGACACCTCGAAGTTGTTGGCTTCAAGGGCTTCCTTGGTGGTGGCCAGGCGGATGGTCCAGAAGGTGTCCACAGGATTCGCGGGCGGGGTGGATGTCTTGGCGGCGGTCTTGCTCATGACGTGTCTCTCTTGGAATGAATTTTCTTTGATTTCAGAATAGTATCCTAGAATCCATAACGGGGGTACCGCTTGGCCTTTCGGTCGATGCACTGCACGTAGCGGTAGTTGCCCTTCAGGTGGGCCTCTTCCAGCAGGCGGCGGCCGATGCCCGCGCACCTGTCGCAGGCGCCGATGGGAATCTCTATGCCCACGCTGAGCGGGTTCACCGTGGACCACGTCTCTATCTTCACCGTGCCCGAGCAGTCCCGGCACAGCAGCACCGACTCCACCTGGCTCTCGCTGATGCCGTCGGTATCGTAGTAGATGTCCTTGGTGCGCACCCACCAGTCGCCGGAGCGTTCGCCCTGCTTGGGCAAGGCCGGGGGCTTGCGCCACACCTTGAGCATCTCGTCGCACAGCCGTTCGATGTACGCGGTCACCTGGTCCGTCTGGGCGATGACGGCCGGGTCGAACTCCGGCTCGCGCACCCCATCGAAGTCCAGCCCGGCCATGGCCAGGCATATCCCCAGGTTCACGTACGGCAACGCGCCCTGGATGGCGTAGCCGCCTTCCAGCACGGCGATGTCGGGGTTCAGCCGCTTGTTCAGCATGGCGTAGCCCCGGGCCGAGAAGTTCATGTTGGTGATGGGGTCGGAGAAGTGGTTGTCCTGCCCGGCGGAATTGATGACCAGGTCGGGCTTGAAGTCTTCCAGCACCGGCAGCACCAGATTGTCGATGACGTGCAGGAAGCCCTTGTCGGACGTGCCGGGCGGCAGCGGAATGTTCAGGGTGCGGCCCATGGCGTTGGGGCCGCCCAACTCGTGCGGAAAGCCGGTGCCGGGGTACAGGGTGCGGCCGTCCTGGTGCAGCGAGATGAACAGGGTGTCGCGATCGTTCCAGTAGATGTCCTGCGTGCCGTCGCCGTGGTGGCAGTCGGTGTCCACGATGGCCACGCGCAACGGGCCGTAGTGCTCGCGGATGTGTTCGAGCATCACGGCTTCGATGTTGATGTTGCAGAACCCCCGGTTGCCGTGCACCACCTTCATGGCGTGGTGGCCCGGCGGGCGCACCAGCGCGAAGGCTTTCTCCTCTTCCTTCTCCATCACCAGCCGGGCGGCGGTGATGGCCCCCCCGGCGGAGATCAGGTGCGACTTGGTGCACACGCTCTCCACGCCGGGAATGCAGAAGTGCACGCGCTCCACGTCTTCGCGGGTGGCGATTTCCGGCTTGTATTCGGTGATGCCCGCGATGTCGAACAGCCCTTCCTCGCGCAACTGGTCCTGCGTGTAGAGCAGCCGTTCCTCGCGTTCCGGGTGGGTGGCGCTGATGGCCCAGTCGAAGGCCGGAAAGAAGATGATGCCCAGCCGGTTCTTCGCTTCCAGCATGGGAATGTCCTTCGCGGGCCTGGCCCGCAGTTAGACGTGCGCCGGTGTCATGGGTGCGCGGACGCGGCCGCAAGGGCGGCCCGCACGGCGCGCATGACGTCCTCGAACACCTCGTCGGGCGTGCGGGTGGCGTCCACCACCCGGAACCGCGCCGGATGCAGCGCGGCCCACGTCAGATAGCCTTCGCGCACCCGGTCGTGAAAGGCAAGGTGCTCCGCCTCGAACCGCCCTTCGGAAACGCTGGTGCCCTCTTGCAGGTTGCGCGCCATGGCCCGGCGCAGGCCCTCTTCGGGCGGCAGGTCGAAGACCAGGGTCAGGTCGGGCCACAGCCCGCCCACGGCCATGTCGTTCAGTTCGCGCAGCCGTTCGGGGTCCAGACCGCGCCCGTAGCCCTGGTAGACCACGGTGGAATCGGCGTAGCGGTCGGAAAGCACCGTCACGCCCTCGGCCAGGGCCGGGCGGATCACCTGCCCCACGTGCTGGGCGCGGTCGGCCAGGTACAGGAACAGTTCCGCCTCGGGCACGATGTCGTCGTTGGACAGGTCCAGCAGGATGGAGCGCAGCGTGCGCCCCAGGCGGCTGCCGCCCGGTTCGCGCGTCAGCAGCACCCCGTGCCCTTCGTCCAGCAGCGTCTGCCGCACGCGGTTCAGGGCCGTGCTCTTGCCGGACCCCTCTATTCCTTCAAAGGTGATGAACATTGCTCGCTCCGAGAGAGGGCGGCCTTTTGGCCGGGGCTTACCCGAATAATGTGGCTTGCGCACCCTGCGGGGCGGTCTTTGCGGAATCTTCCGGGCTTTCGGCCGTGGCCTTGCGCGGCGCGGCCCCCTTGCGGGCCGGGCGGGGTTCCTCGGGCGAGCGCGCCGGACGGTACAGGAAGCGCCCCAGCGTGGGCTGGAACGGCGTCCAGCCGGTGGCGTCCTCCTCGTGGTTGGCGAACAGCCCCCGGAACTGGGCCATCTTGGCGTCCAGATTGTCCGCGTAGTGCAGGGCCATGGCTTCCGCCGTCTTGGGCCGCCGGGGCGAGCCGAATTCATACTCGCCGTGGTGGCTGAGGATCAGGTGCTTGAAATGGGTCGCCAGTTCCGGCGCAAGGCCCGACTTGCGCAGGTGCGGCTCGATGCGTTCCAGCCCGATGTGGATGTGCCCCAGCAGCCGCCCCTCGTCGGAATAGTCGTTGGCGAGGCCGCCGGTGAGTTCCCACACCTTGCCGATGTCGTGGAACAGCGCCCCGGCCAGCAGGGCCTGGCGGTCAAGCTCCGGGTAATGGTCGGCGATGCGCAGGGCCAGCCCGGCCACGGACAGCATGTGCTCCACAAGGCCGCCCACGTAGGCGTGGTGCACCGACTTGGCGGCGGGCGCGGCCAGCAGGCGGGGGGCGATGTCCTCGTCGCGCAGCACGGCCAGCACGAACTTGCGCCACGGCGCATGGGTGAATTCCGCCTTGCACAGGGTAATCAGCTCATCCAGCATTTCCTGCGCGGGGCGCGGGCTGGCGGGCAGGAACAGGCCGAGGTCCAGCCCGGCCTGCTCGGCGTCGTCCAGCACGCGCAGGCGGCCGATGGTCACCTCCACCTTGTCGCGGTAGGTGCCGGAGCGGCCTTCCACGTCCACGATCTGCCCGGCGGCCAGATCGGGATACGCCTGGCTCTGGGGGCTCCAGATCTTGGCCTCCATGCTGCCGGTGGCGTCGCGCAGTTCCAGCCGCCAGAAGGGGCCGTTGCGCGACTGTTGCAGGGTGGCGGAACCGAGCAGGAACAGCCCGTTCACCTCGTCGTTGGCGGCGATATCTCGTATGGTTTGTCTTTTTTCCATGTGCGTCGTAAGGAAGCGGCCATGCCCGTGACCCGGTGGGAACCACCGGGCGCGGACGGAAAAAGCGCCCGCGCGGATGCGGCCAATTTGCCGCAAGGTGCCTGTTTATCGGCCACGTTGTCAATGCGCGGGGCAGTCGGATGCATGGCGGATGCGAGCCCGCGCGCCGCCCCACACGAAAAGGATATCCCATGATCATCGCCCTGACCAACGACGACGGCATCCAGGCCCCCGGCCTGCGCGCCATGTACAAGGCCCTGCTGGACGCCGGGCACGAGGTGCACGTGGTGGCCCCGGTCACCGAACAGTCCGCCGTGGGCCACGCCGTGACCATCAGCCTGCCCCTGCGGGTGAAGGAATTCCGCGAGAACGGCTTTCGCGGGCGCGGGGTGTACGGCACCCCCACCGACTGCGTGAAGCTGGGCCTGTCGTGCCTGCTGGACAAGAAGCCCGACATCGTGGTGTCGGGCATCAACGCCGGGGCCAACGTGGGTCCGGACATCCTGTACTCCGGCACGGTGTCCGCCGCCACCGAGGCGGCGCACATGGGCTTTCCCGCCCTGGCCGTGTCCTACGACTCGTTCCGGCCCGCCGACCTTTCCGGCCAGGCCGCCCATGCCGCCGGGCTGCTGGCCGCGCTGGACTGGAAGGCCCTGCCCGCCCGCTGCGTGGTGAACCTGAACTATCCCGCCCTGTCCATGGATCAGGTCAAGGGCGTGCGCGCCTGCCCGCAGACCCGCGCCGTGTGGAAGGACTGGTACGACCACCGGGTGGACCCGCGCGGCGGCTCGTACTGGTGGCTGAACGGCACCATCCCGCCCGAGACCGTGGCCCCCGGCACCGACCGCGCCCTGCTGACCGAAGGCTGGGTCACCCTCACTCCGCTGCGCTTCGACTTCACCGACCACGCGGCCATGGACGTGCTGGCCGCCGTGCAGGACGGCGGCCCTACAGGCGACGGGGCAGGCGACGGGACGGGCAACGGGGCGGGCGGAGAGGCATAACCATGAAAGACGGACCGCCCCGCGCGGCCCGTCTTTATTTTTCCCACGGATTCTGGTATCTTTCCCGCGCCTTCGCCGAGAGGCCAAACCCGCTCCTTGCGCCATGGAATCATGTGCGGATGCACCTTCACAGGCGGGCACGGGCGGACCTTCCGAAGGCATGCCCGGATCGCGCGCGCCCGCCCGGCCCCCCGGCGGAGCGCGACCGACGAACTCATTTCCACCGCCGGACCAGCAGGCAGCACGCCCGTCCGGCGCAGCAGGAGGAACCCATGCCGCTGACCGGTCCCAAGCAGATGTTCGAGCGGGCCTACAAGGAAGGGTACGCCATCGGCGCCTTCAACGTGAACAACATGGAAATCATCCAGGGCATCATGCAGGCGGCCGGCGAAGAAAAGGCCCCGCTGATCCTCCAGGTTTC
The DNA here is from genome assembly GCF_051133415.1 of Nitratidesulfovibrio sp. D1. Lineage (NCBI taxonomy): Bacteria > Pseudomonadati > Thermodesulfobacteriota > Desulfovibrionia > Desulfovibrionales > Desulfovibrionaceae > Nitratidesulfovibrio > Nitratidesulfovibrio sp. D1. The sequence continues at coordinate 359,297 of NZ_JBPGNZ010000005.1, forward strand.
CGCCGGCGCCCGCAAGTACGCCGGGCAGAACTACATCGTGAAGCTCATCGAGGCGGCCCTGCTGGACACCGACCTGCCGGTGGTGCTGCACCTGGACCACGGGCAGGACTTCCAGATCTGCAAGGACTGCATCGACGGCGGGTTCACCTCGGTCATGTACGACGGCTCGCACCTGCCGTATGAAGAGAACATCGCCGTCACCAAGCAGGTCGTCGAATACGCCCACGCGCGCGGCGTGTGGGTGGAGGCGGAACTGGGCCAGCTGGCGGGCGTGGAGGACGACGTGTCGGCCGAGCATTCGGTGTACACCGACCCCGACCAGGCCGTGGACTTCGTGCAGCGCACCGGCTGCGATTCGCTGGCCATCGCCATCGGCACCAGCCACGGCGCGTACAAGTTCGCGGGCGAGGCCAAGCTGGACTTCGACCGGCTGGAAAAGATCACCGCCATGCTGCCCGGCTATCCGCTGGTGCTGCATGGCGCGTCCAGCGTGCCGCAGGAATTCGTGGACATGGCCAACGCTTACGGCGGCAAGGTGGGCGGCGCCAAGGGCGTGCCCGAAGACCTGCTGCGCAAGGCGGCCACCTTCGGCGTGTGCAAGATCAACATCGACACCGACATCCGCCTGGCCATGACCGCCACCATCCGCAAGCATTTCATGGAAAAACCGGCCGACTTCGACCCGCGCGCGTACCTCAAGCCCGCGCGCGACGCCGTGAAGAACATGGTTCAGCACAAGATCCGCAACGTGCTGGGCTGCTCGAACAAGATCTAACCGTTTTTAGGGGAACGGACTCATGATCAAGCTTGGGATGAACGGTTTCGGCCGCATCGGCCGCTACCTCGTCAGACTGCTGGCCGACACCGACGACCTTGGCGTGGCCGCCATCAACGCCCGCGCCGACAACGCCTCGCTGGCCCGCCTGTTCAAGTACGATTCGTGCCACGGCACCTTCCGGGGCGAAGTGGGCCACGACGACGCCGGGCTCATCGTCAACGGGCGCCACATCGCCGTCACCCGCGAGCGCGCGGGCGAATGGAAGTGGAAGGACCTCGGCATCGACATCTCGGTGGAAACCACCGGCACCATCAAGGACCGCGCAGGCCTTGCGCAGCACCTGGCCTGCGGCGCGAAGAAGTCGGTCATCAGCGCACCGGCCAAGGACGCCGACGTCACCGTGGTCATGGGCGTGAACCATGGCGACTACGACCCGGCCAGGCACGACGTGATCTCCGCCGCCTCGTGCACCACCAACTGTCTGGCCCCCGCCGCCAAGACCATCCACGAGGCGTTCGGCATCAAGCACGGCCTGATGACCACGGTGCACTCGTACACCATGAGCCAGCGCATCCTGGACGGTTCGCACAAGGACCCGCGCCGCGCCCGCGCCGCCGCCCTGTCCATGATCCCCACCACCACCGGGGCGGCCAAGGCCACCACGCTGGTCATCCCCGCGCTGGCGGGCAAGCTGGACGGCATGGCCGTGCGCGTGCCCACCCCCAACGTGTCGCTGGTGGACCTGACCTGCGAACTGGAGCGCCCCACCAGCGTGGAAGAGGTCAACGCCCTGCTGAAGGCCGCGGCCGAGGGACCGCTGCTGGGCAACATGGGCTACACCGAAGAACCGCTGGTGTCCGTGGACTACATGGGCTCCACCTACGGCGGCGTGGTGGATGCGCCGTGCACCAGCGTCATCGGCGGCACCATGCTGAAGCTGATCATCTGGTACGACAACGAGGCGGGCTTCACCAACCAGCTGGTGCGGCTGCTACGCATGGTGGGCAAGGACCTGTAGGGGCTGTTGCCGATCGATTGAAGCAATGACGGCGTCCATCCCGCAGGGGGTGGACGCCGCTTTCTTTCGGATACCGGACGAAAAGGGCCGGTCAGCACTCCACCACGCTGACCGCGAGCCCGCCGGAAGAGGTTTCCTTGAACTTGGCGTTCATGTCGCGCCCTATCTCGGCCATGGCCGCGATGACGCTGTCCAGGGTCACCCGGTGGTGGCGCGGGTCTTCGCAGGTGGCCAGCAGGCAGGCGTTGTAGGCTTTCACCGCGCCCACGGCGTTGCGCTCGATGCACGGAATCTGCACGAAGCCGCCCACGGGGTCGCAGGTCAGGCCCAGGTGGTGTTCCAGCGCTATTTCCGCCGCGTTCTCCACCACGTGCACCGGGTTGCCGCGCGCATGGGCCAGCATGGCGGCGGCCATGGCCGAGGCCACGCCCACCTCGCCCTGGCAACCCATCTCGGCCCCGGCGATGCCCGCGTTGTGCTTGGCCAGGAACCCCACGGCGGCCGACGCCAGCACGCCTTCGCGCACGGCCCGGTCGCCGATGGCGAGGTCGTGGCGCATGGCGTAGAGCAGCGCGGGCATCACCCCCGCCGCGCCGCAGGTGGGCGCGGTGACGATGACCCCGCCCGCCGCGTTTTCCTCGGCGGCGGCAAAGGCATAGGCGTTCAGCCGCCCCAGGAAGACATCCACCTCGTTGGGCAGCCGCTGGGCGCGCATCAGCAGCACGCGGGCCTTGCGGTGCACGCCCAGGGTGCCGGGCAGCGGGCCGCCGTCCTCGATGCCGCGCCGCACGCTGGCCTCCATCAGTTCGATGATGGCGGCCAGCCGGTCCAGGATGGCGGCGCGGCCCATGCCGGTGACCGCCATCTCGTTCTCCAGGATCAGTTCGTGGATGGTCAGCCCGGTCTCTTCCAGCCGCGCGCGCAACTGCGCCATGCTGCGGTAGGGGTGCACGGGCCTGCCGCGCTCCTCGGGCCGCCAGCCCTTCCACTGGATGAACCCGCCGCCCACGGAATAGTACTCGCGCGCACACAGCACCACGCCGTGCGCGTCCAGCAGTTCCATGACCAGGGTGTTGCTGAAGGGGTAGGAATGCTGCACCGCGTCGCGCAGCACGGCGCCTTCGCAAAGCACCATGGCGGCGGGGCCCAGGCGCAGGGTGCGGTCCGCCTCCGGCAGCGCGGGCAGCGATTCCAGCAGCCCCGGCGGGCAGGTGGCGGGCCGGTGCCCCAGCAGCCCGGCCAGCACCGCGCCGGTGGTGCCGTGGCCCACGCCCGTGGCGCTCAGCGAGCCGTACAGCCGCACCCGGATGTCCGCCGCGCGGGCCAGCACGTCGGGCGGCAGGACGGCGCACAGGGAACGGAAGTCGTGTCCCGCCTTCATGGGGCCGATGGTATGGGAACTGGACGGGCCGGGACCGGCCTCGAACATGTCAAACAGCGACGTCTCGATGGTGGCGATCAGGGGTTTCATTCCTACTCCCGGCTGTCGTGAAAGAAGGCGGTCCATTCCAGCGCGCCCGCGTAGGCCACGGCCAGGTCGGCCTGGGTCAGGCTCATGGCCGCCCCGCTGGCCAGCACTTCGTCCCAGCGGCCCCGCTCGTAGTGTTCCATCAGGGCCAGCCACGGCGCGTAGGGGCCGGTGTGCTCGGAAAGGGCCTCGGTCAGGTCGTCCACCAGCGGCAGCGAACGCAGCAGTTCCGCCAGCGGCAGGCACAGCAATGGCTCCAGCAGCGAGAACAGCCCGAGCATGAACAGCGTCCCCGATTGCGGCATGGGCCGGGGCGCGGCGGGCGGCGGCGCCTGACCGGCGCGCACGGCGGCGCGGGATGCGCACAGTTCCAGGAACTTGGCGCGCAGGGCCGAGACCGCGATGAGTTCGCGCGCCATGGGGCCGGTGTCGAATTCGGAAAGCACGGTGACGCACAGCCACTGCACCAGGTTGCGCGTACCCAGCAGCGAGATGCCGTGCTGGATGGACGTGACCTTCACCGGCAGCCCGAAGTGCACGGAATTGATGTAGCGCAGCAGCTTGTACGAAAGGGCCGCGTCGGAGCGCACCACCTCGGTGGCGGCCTTGATGTTCACGTCCTCGCGGGCCAGGGTGGCCAGCAGGCGCATCTTGGCCGCCTGCGAACTGTCCAGCCGCCTGCCGTGCACCAGTTCCGGCCGGCTGAAGAAGAACCCCTGGAACAGCGAGAATCCCAAGGCCTCGCACTGGCGGTGGGTGGCCAGGTCCTCCACCTTTTCCGCCAGCAGCAGACACTGGCGGGCGCGCAGACCGGCCACGTCGCGGGCAAGGTCCGTCAGCGGGCGGCCCAGCACGTCGATCTTGACGATGTCCGCCATGTCCAGCAGCGCGTCCATGCCGGGCTGCCCCGCGTAATCGTCCACCACGATCAGGTAGCCCTCGGACTTGAGACCGGCAAGAGCCTCCAGCACGGCCCCGGTGGCGGGCACCGTCTCCAGCACCTCCACCCCGCACACGTCGGCGGGCAGGATGCGTGGCGCACCGGCCAGCAGCATGTCCTCGCCGAAGTTCACCAGCAGGCGCTGGCCCGGCCCCAGGGCCGGGCGGGCCATGGCGAAGCCGTCGGCCATGACCGAGGCGGTGGCCACGCTGGCGTCCACGTCCTCGCCGCAGCACTCGGGGCAGTCGGGCTGGCGGAACAGCAGTTCGTAGCCCCACACCTCTCCCGAGGCATCGAACACCGGTTGCCGGGCCACCAGCAGCGCCGGGCCGCAGGCCGCGTCCGCCGGGCAGGTTGCCGGGGCGGCCCCGGCGTCCGGCCGGGACGACGCCGTGCCGTCAGCCGCCCGCGCCGCCGCTCGGGACGGGGCAAGGGAAGGCGGTTCGTCGGCATCCGCGAGGCCGAGCAACGATCGCATGCGCCTGAGCATGAGCGAAATCCCTTCCCCCCGATGTTCCCCCATCCCTGCGCCAGGGGCGCGCTAGGGGCTGTTTCCAAATTAGGATCTTCGTTCGTTGGCAAGAAAAACGAGCCTGCCATGAGGGAGTATACTCTTATCGTATTCGACCGACATGGCAGGTGAAGTTTGACGAAGCCAACGGGCGAAAGGACAATTTAGAAACTGCCCCTACTCTGCGGGCCTCCGCAGGGCCGTGGCGGACTGTATGCGGTATGCCGCACGTCGGTCAACAAGCCGATACTGCCTGACCCGCGCGGGGTGCGGGCCGGTGGATACCGATCAGCGCCGCCTGCCGCGCCCCTTGCCCGTCTTGTGGGCGTCCTTCCCGCCGTGCCGGGTGGGGTGCGGGCCGGGGTCGCCAGCCGCCTCGTCCAGGCGCAGGGCGGTTTCCAGTCCGGGGTCGGGGGCCACGGTGAGTGAACGGGCCACCGCGTCCACCCGCACGGAACCGGCGGCGGCCCCCTTCACGGCGCGCACGTCGCGCACCAGGGCCAGCATGATCCGAGCGCGGGCGGCGTTGCGCTGCCAGCTTTTCACCGCCACCAGCGCGGCGGCCTCGGCCAGGGTGCGTTCCGGCACCTGGTGCGCCGGGTGGTCGCGCCGGATGATCAGGTGCGCGCTGGGGCCGTCCTCGGCATGCAGCCACCAGTCGAAGGGCGAGGCGATACGCAGGAGTTCGGCGTTGCCCTCGGCGCACCGGCCGCGCAGCAGCAGAAAGCCGTCGGAACTGCGAAAGCGCTGCACGTCACTGCCGGTTCCGGCGGCGCGCGACTGTTTGCGGGGGGTGGGTGCGCCCTTGGCGGGCTGGGCGGCGAAACGGGCTTGTACCGGGGGCAGCCCCGCGTCCGGCGGCATGGCGGCGGACTGTTCGGCGGCGGCCAAGTCGCGCGCCACTTCGGCCCGGCGGCGTTCGAGAATGGCCAGCCCCCGCGCGCCCCGGCCGGAGCGGTGGAACATGGCGGCCATGTTCTCGCACACGGTCAGCAGCGGATCGAGGCGGATGGTGCGCACGGCGGGTACGGCAGGGCCGTCCGCCGGAGAGGGTGCGCCGTCGTTCCCGGCTTCCCGCGCCGCGCCTTCGGGCACCGTCACTTCGGGCAGGCGGGCATCCGGCGCATACCGGTACAGCACCCCTTGCAGGGCCACGGCGTCGGCCCGCTGGTCCAGCAGGCCGCGCAGGCGGCGCTCCTCCTCGTCCAGTTTGGCCAGCAGGCGGCGCAGGCGCTTGGCCTCGGCCTTGAACGGGGCGGCGGCCCCGGTACGGGCGGCCTCGGCAAGGCCGGTGAACGCGGCGGCTTCGCCCAGGATGGCGGCGGCATCCAGGGCGGATTCGTGCGTCTCTTCCATCCTGCCGCCGCGCAGCGACGCGGGCAGCGGCCACGCGGAAAGCTCGTCCGGCTCGCCCGTGACGCGTTGGCGGTACAGGAACACGTCGCCCTCGCCGGAATCCAGGTCCACCAGCAGGGCGCAGGTGTCGAGCGCGCCATCTTCCGGAATGTCGCGGGAACTACCGGAAGGGCTGCCGGGAGAGGCGGCGGCGGAATGACCACTGCCCACGAGGGCGGCAAGAGTGCGCCGCAGGGCCGGGGTGAGCACCGGATCGGCTCCGGCGGCGCCGTCCGCGCACAATGCGCGCAGGGCGTCCCGCAACGCTTCCGGTTCCGAAGGGGGCGGCAACTGCGGCCAGGCCGGTTCCGCGCCGAAGTCAGGGGGTAGGACGTCCACAAGGCGCATGCCCTCGCGCAGGTCCAGCAGCACCAGGGCGCCCTGCCCCTCCGGCTGTCCGGTTCCGGCCGCCATGTGCAGGGCCAGCCTGCGGCGCGGCCAGTCGCACCCGGCCCAGGCCACGCGCCGCCCGGCCAGATGCTTGCGCAGCAGCATGACCTGGGCGTCGGGCCGGGCCGGGTTGGGCGGCTTGTGCGCGGCCAGGTACAGGAGCGGCGCGCGGCGTCCGTGGCGCAGCACCAGCACCTGCTTGCGCCCGGCGGCGAAGATGGTGAGGGAATGGATGTCCGGCGCGGGCGCGTGGATCTTTTCGATGCGGCACCCGGTCAGCAACGGGACCAGCGCCCGGCAGACCCGGCGGAACAGATGGGCGTCCATCGTCGTATTCCTGGGCAACGTGTCCGGGCAAGGCGGCGCGGACGGCACGTCCACGGTCCCGAAGCGAAAACGGCCCCTCATCCGGAAGGAGTGAGGGGCCGTTGCGGGCTTCTAATCGCCTCGGACGCGCTCGTCGTCTTCCTGCTTGCTCTTGCAATTGATGCACAGCTTGGTCACGGGGCGCGCCTTCAGGCGCGGCACGCCGATGTCCTCGCCGCATTCGTCGCAGATGCCGAAGGAGCCGTCCTCGATGCGGCCCAGCGCCGCCTGGATCTTCTTGATGAGCCGCCGTTCGCGGTCGCGGATGCGCAGGGTGAAGGCGCGGTCCGATTCCATGGTGGCGCGGTCGGCCGGGTCGGCGAAGACCTCGTTGTTATCCGTCATGTCTTCCAGCGTGAGGTCGCCCTTTTGCGTGGCTTCTTCCAGCATCTGGGTCAGCAATTCGCGGAAGTATTCGATATCCTTCTGATCCATGGGGAACCTCCTCGCGGTACGCAGCGCGCCGCCGCCAGGCGGCACGCGTGCCGGGTGGGGCTGTCGCTTGCAAGGCAACTGCCATAAATCATCCGGCCGATAAAAGTAAAGAGGCGAGTCCTGATTTCCGCTCGCGAAAGCCGGAAGGCGCGGACGCGAGACGTTGGTGGGCGCAGACTGACGGCCCGAACGTCACGGATGGCGCGGAACGGAGGAAAAAACGGTACGGACGCCTTACCCGGCGGCCGGGACGGGGTCACCGCCGAAGGGGCCGCCGGAGGGATTGCCCGCCCTCCCTTACCGGCGGCTCCCCGCCGGGTCAGGACCGGGGCCGCCTCCGTCACCCCGTCCGTTCCGTGCCCGCAAACCCGCATCCGTCAACATCTTGCGGGAATCCGTCGAGTTTTTTCGGGAACCTCGCTTGACAGGGAGCGGGGCTGTGACGTAGAAGGCTCTCCTCGTTGAGCGGGAGTAACTCAGTGGTAGAGTGCAACCTTGCCAAGGTTGAAGTCGCGGGTTCAAATCCCGTCTCCCGCTCCAACGAACCGATGAGGCGGCATAGCCAAGTGGTAAGGCAGAGGTCTGCAAAACCTCCATTCTCCGGTTCAAATCCGGATGCCGCCTCCAGCATCGGCGCGGGAGTAACTCAGTGGTAGAGTGCAACCTTGCCAAGGTTGAAGTCGCGGGTTCAAATCCCGTCTCCCGCTCCACCGTCTCCTTCGGGTTCGTCGCACAGCACGGTAAATCCTAATGATACCCCACCATTAGCGGGAATAACTCAACGGTAGAGTGTCAGCTTCCCAAGCTGAAGGTTGCGGGTTCAAATCCCGTTTCCCGCTCCAGAAATCGTCGCCCCCGTGCACATGCGCGGGGGCTTTTCGTTGTCCGGGCCGCGGGAACCGGCCACCGGGGTTCGTTCTTCCGGCTAGTGCCGCACTGACTCCGCCAGCCCGGCCATGAACGCGGACACCTTGCCCACCGGGGCGAAGGCAGGGTCGATGCCGTGGCGCACGGCCAGCGCTTCCGGCCGGGCATAGGACAGCATGGTGACGTCCCCGGCCTCGCGCACCAGCATGCGCAGCGGCAGGTCCAGGGCGATGGACGGCGCTTCGAGCATCAGCAGCGTCCCCACGGCGGGGTTGCCGAAGGTCACCACCCGCGTGCCCGGCATGCGCAATCCCGCCCCTTCCGCGTTGGCCGCATGGTCCACGGTGCAGAACACGGGCACGCCCATGCCGTCCAGAACCCCCAGCAAACGCTCCCACACCTCGGGGACCGTCCCCCGGCAGGCCACGTGAACCAGCCCGTCATCCCTCGTGCTTTCCATGTTTTTTCCTCCTTTAGCGGCAGTGCATGACGGACCGCCACGACGTGGCGGCGGAGCCCGCGCCGTCACCGTTCCGGACACCCGGCATGCCCCGTCACCCTACACCGTTTTTACGCCCGCGTCGAAACGGCAAGCAACGCGGCCCGGCAACTTCCGGTCGCCCCCCTCCTCCCCCCTCCCGGCCCCCCCACCTCCCCCTCCGAGACCGCGAGAATACCCGTCCCGCGCAAACTTTTCCGCGCGGGCATGTTGACAACCCCCCGCCAAAAAGGGTAGCTCTCCCTCCGCACGAGGGAACGGCGGCTTTGCCCCGCCCCGCGTGCCGCCCCCATGCCTGCGCAAGAGGGCGGGAGTAACTCAGTGGTAGAGTGCAACCTTGCCAAGGTTGAAGTCGCGGGTTCAAATCCCGTCTCCCGCTCCAAAATTTCGCCCGATGGGCACGGAAGGCCGCCGCAAGGCGGCCTTCGTCGTTTCCGGCCACGGGAAAGGGCGGGTGGGCGGCGCAGGCTCCGGCCCGCACGATCTGCCCCCGCGCGGGGCGGCCACGGCCCGGCAAAACGGTTGCTCACCGGCTTTCCCCGGCATATGCCGGAAGCATCACCCCCAGCCGCAGGACACGCCATGCCCCGCCTTGCCATCCGCCTCGCCACCCCCGACGACGCCACCGCCGTCACGGCCGTGTTCCACGCGGCCATCCACGGCAAGGCGGCGCGCAGCTACGACGCGGAGCAACTGGCGGCGTGGTGCGCGGGCCGCACCGAGGCCCAGTTCCGGCGGGAGCTTGAGCTGGGCATGAACCCGTTCCTGGTGGCCGAGGCGGTGGACCCCGGCGGCCCGCCAGCCCCCCCGGCCGACGGAGCCATGTCCTCCGTCCCTGCTCCATCGCCCGCCGTGGTCGGCTTCGGCGCGTTGCGCGGCGACGAGGTGGCCTACCTGTACGCCGCGCCGCAAGCCCCACCCGGCACCGGGCACGCGCTGCTGCGCGCACTGGAGCGCCATGCCGTGGAGCAGGGCTGGCCGGAACTGCGCCTGACCGCCTCGCTCAACGCCCTGGATTTCTACAAGGACCACGGCTACCGCGAACTGCGCCGGGACATCCGGACCATGTCCGTGGACGGTGGCTTCGTGCGGCTGGTGGCCATAGAGGCCAGAAAGCGCCTCGTGGAGAAGGCCGCGCGCAAGCGGTCCGTGGTCGATGACGCCCAACCGGCGCAGGGCACCGAAGAGGCCGCCCTTGCCGAATGACCCGCCGCGAGCCCGCTGCCTCCCCCGCGTCCCCCGCTCGATTTTCCCCCGGCCCCATGCCCCGCCCGGCGCGAAGCGCGTGCTTACCCCCGCCTCGCTTGCGCTGCCCGCCCGGTTGAGGCATGAACTCCGGACGCGCCGCCGCTGGCGGGCCACGTGCCCACGAACACGTCGCCCCCTTCCGGCGCGTTCCCCGGCGACCGGCTTGCCGCAGCCACCAACTCGCGCGGGCTCACATCGGCTTAATAAGGACAGACCATGACCGAACAACCGGGCGCCCCGGCCTCCCATATCACAGACACCACGGATTCCACCGCCACGGACACCGCGCACGCCGCCGAACTGGAACGCCTGCTGACCAAGGCGCGCGAACGCTACGAGGTGGAATTCGAAACCCTCACCGTGGACGACGCGCCGCTGGAAATCCTGCAAATCCGCAACATGGTGGGGCACCTCGACCGGCTCATCGCCGCCAACGCCATCAAGGACCCGCTGCGCGACCTGCCCCTGTGGGCCAAGATATGGCCCGCCTCGTTCCTGCTGGGGCGCTTTCTGCGCAAGCTGGACCCGGCGGGCAAGAGCCTGCTGGAAATCGGCGCGGGCTGTGGCGTCACCGGACTCATCGCCGCACGCTACGGCTTTGCCCGCGTGACCATCACAGACGTGAACGACGACGCCCTGCTCTTCGCGCGCATCAACGTGCTGCGCAACGGCCTGACCGACCGGGTGGAGGTGCGCCGCTGCGACATCACCGCCGCCCGCCTCGCCGACCGCTACGACGTCGTCGCCGGGGCGGAAATCCTGTACCTGGAAGACCTGCACCGCCCGCTGGCCAAGTTCCTGGCCCGCCACGTGGCTCCCGGCGGACAGGCCATGCTGTGCACCGACAAGCGCCGCAAGGCCGCGCACTTCCTGAAGCTGGCCGGGCGCGACTTCGACGTGGCCGAGCAGCCCGTGGGCGTGAAGTCCACCGGCGACGACGGGCAGGAGGAACGCCGCCTGTTCCTGGTGCACAGGCTCACCCCCAAGCGTGCGAGCACCGCCCCCGTCCCCCCCGTCACTCCGGCATAGGCCCCGCACCGCCCATATTCCTGAACGACGGCCCGCATCCGCAACCCTGACCATTCACGGACCATCGCATGATCAAGCTCTCCCCCTGCCCCAAGGGCTATACCAAGGACCAGGACAAGGCCACCTCGCCGGTGGAGACCGTGCGCCGCGTGCGCCAGCGCCTTGCCAGCCTCGACGTGGACATCCTTGCCGAAACCCGCCGCGTGGACGTGGACCGGCTGGGCATTCCCGTGTTCCTCAGCATGTGCGGAGCCGACGCCAGGCGTGTCATGCCCACCCGCAAGCAAATGGGCAAGGGCGCGTCCGTGGAGCAGGCCGAGGCGTCGGCCCTGATGGAACTGATGGAGCGCTACAGCTTCTTCACCTTCTGGCGCGACATGCCCGGCATGGTCGAGGCCACCTGGAGCGAGGCGCGGGCCCGCTTCGGCGACGCCCTGCTGCCCGTGCAGGAAATCGCCAAGTCCGTGCACGACCCCATCGCGCCCGAAGACGCCGTGCGCGCCCTGGACCTGATCCGCTGGAAATTCTTCCCGGCCACCGTCATCCCGCGCGAGGGCAGCGAAGGCCGCGAGGTGTGGCTGCCCCTCGACTGGTTCAAGAAACTGGGCGAATTCAACGGCTCGTCCGCTGGCAACACCGAGGAGGAATCCATCCTCCAAGGCGCGTGCGAACTGGTGGAGCGCCACGTGTGCTGCGTCATCGACGAGACCATGCCCGAACTGCCCACCATCGACATTTCCCCCGAGGGCTCCGGTGACGACGCCGTGCTGCGCGACCTGCTGGACCGCTTTGCCCGGCATGGCGTGCAGGTGGTGCTGAAGGACTTTTCCCTGGACCTGCCCGTGCCCACCGTGGGCGCCGTGGCCTGGGACCCGGCCACCTTCCCGGCCCGCTCGGAAATCGTGTACACCGCAGGCACCGCCGCCACCCCGGTCAAGGCCGCCGTGCGCGCCCTGACCGAAATCGCCCAGCTCGCGGGCGACTTCATCACCGGGGCCTGCTACGAGGCTTCCGGCCTGCCCAAGTACGAACGGCTGGAAGACATCGAATGGCTGCGGCGCGGCCCCGTGGTGCCCCTGTCCTCGCTGCCCACGGTGGAATCCGGCGACATCCTGCACGAGCTCACCACCCTTTCCGACGGCCTTGCCCGGCAGGGCTACACCCTGTTGTCCATCTCCACCAAAAATCCCGGTGCGGACGTGTCCACCCACTACAACATCGTGCCGGGGTTCCGCTTCCGCGAGCGGGACAAGAACGCCTCCATCGGACTGTTCGTGGGCCGCATCCTGAGCGAGGAGGCCGACGCGGAAACCGCCCTGCGCGGCCTCGAAGTGCTTGCGGAACTCTACCCCGGCGCGCACTTCGTGCCGTTCTTCCGGGGCATGCTGGCCCTGCGCGGCGAAGCCATGGACGAGGCGCGCCACTGGTTCGAACGCAGCGAACCCCTGCAACCCGACGCCGACTCGCGCGGTCTTGCCGCCTTCTACGGGGCCTACGTGCATACCCTGGCCCAGGACTGGGCCGCCGCCCTGCCCGGCCTGGACCGAGCCGTGGCCGCCTGCCCGGAAATGAAGGAATACTTCAACCTGCGCGGCGTGTGCCACTTCAAGCTGGGCGACTACCAACAGGCCGCCGCCAACTTCGAACACGTGCTGCGCCTGGACAAGGGCTCGGTCATCGACCTCGCCAATCTGGGGCTGTGCCACAAGTTCCTCGGCGATGCCGACACCGCCGCCCACCTGCTGGAAGCCGCGCTGGAAATCGACCCCTCCCTGGACTTCGCCCGCACCCATCTTGCGGAATTGCGGACCCAAGCGGGGTAGGAGAGGAAAGACAAAAAGCGAACCGGGGGAAGGAACCCTTTGCGGCAGCCGTTAGGTGAGCGCGCTGCGCGAACCTTACGGATGGCGACCGCAAAGCGTAAAAGGTTCCTTCCCCCGGACCCCCTACCTCCCAAACTTTTTAGTTGGGGGGAGCTAGTCGCAACAATACACAAACATAGCCAACACATTACAAGGATGGGGAGAAGGCGTATCGCCTTCTCCCCATCCTTTCTTTCCCTTGAAGGGGTGCAGGGGACAACGTCCCCTGCCCGCCGGAGGCGTATAAAAAACCTCTTCCCTATGCCACCGGACCACTCGCCTGCTGGTCGCGTTCGCGGATTTCGGCGCGCTTGATCTTGCCGCTGATGGTCTTGGGCAGTTCGGCCACGTAGTCGATGATGCGCGGGTACTTGTAGGGCGCGGTCACCTTCTTCACGTGGTCCTGCAACTCCTTGGTCAGTTCGGGCGAGGGCTGGTAGCCTGCGGCCAGCACCACGGTGGCCTTCACGGCCTGGCCGCGCAGCGGGTCGGGCACGCCGGTCACGGCGGCCTCCACCACGGCCGGGTGGGCGACGAGGGCGCTTTCCACCTCGAACGGCCCGATGCGGTAGCCGGAGCTCTTGATCAGGTCGTCCACGCGGCCCAGGAACCAGTAGTAGCCGTCTTCGTCCATCCACGCCTTGTCACCGGTGTGGTAGTAGCCGCCGAACATGACCGAGGCAGTCTTTTCCGGCTCTTCCAGGTAGCCCCGGAACAGCCCCACGGGCAGCCCCTCGGCCACGCGCACGCAGATTTCGCCTTCCTCACCGGGGGGGCAGACGTTGCCCGCGGCATCCTGCAACACCACGTCCCAGCCGGGCATGGGTCGGCCGATGGAGCCGGGCTTGGGCTGCATGCACGGCAGCGTGGCGATCTGCAGGGTGGTTTCGGTCTGGCCGTAGCCTTCGTGGATGGGAAGGCCGGTGGCGGCCTTCCAGTCGTGGAACACGCTGTCGTTCAGCAGTTCGCCCGCCGTGGTGCAGTGGCGCAGCCTGGAGAGGTCGAAGGCGGACAGGTCCTGCCGGACCAGGAAGCGGTACACGGTGGGCGGCGCGCAGAAGGTGGTCACGGCGTGGTCGGCCAGCACGCCCAGCAGCGCCGCCGGATCGAACTTGCCCCGGAAGTCGTAGACGAACACCGACGCCCCGGCCATCCACTGGCCGTAGAACTTGCCCCACACCGCCTTGCCCCAGCCGGTGTCGGCCAGGGTCAGGTGCAGGTCGCCGGGCACCAGGTCGTGCCAGTACATGCCGGTCAGCAGGTGGCCCAGCGGGTAGGTGTGCACGTGCTCCACCATCTTGGGCATGCCCGTGGTGCCGGACGAGAAGAAGATCAGCAGCGGATCCTCTCCCCCGGCGAACTCCAGCGGGCCTTCCGGACGGGGGAACCGGGCCTCCGCCGGGATGAAGATGGTGTCGTAGTCCACCCAGCCGCGCGGCAGGGCGTCGCCCCCCACCTGCACGCACACGGCAAGGCTTGGACAGTCGGGCCGGGCGGCCTCCACGCGGTCGGTGATGGAGTGGTCCACGATGACGCACCTGGTCTTGGCGCGCTCCACGCGGAACACGATGTCCTTGGGGGTGAGTTGCGCCGGGGCGGGAATGGCCACCGCGCCCAGCCGGTGCAGGGCCAGCATGGACACCCAGAACTCGATACGCCGGTACAGCACCAGCATCACCCGGTCGCCCTTGCGGATGCCCTGCAAACGCAGCGCGTTGGCCAGCTTGGCCGAGGACTCGGCCATCCAGGCGAAGGTGTAGTCGCGCCGCACGCCCGCGTCGTCCACGTGGGCGATGCACAGCCGGGCGGGATCGGCCGCCGCGATGCGGTCCAGCACGTCGAAGGCGAAATTGAAGGTGTCCGGGGCGTCGATGCTGAATGTGGCGCAGAATTCCCTGTAATCCCTGGCGGTGAACTTGGTTGTATAGGTCATGGGTGCATCCCTGCGAAGCGATCCCTTGCGGGCTTGTTGACTGATGGCGTGTACGGCGCGCCCCCCGTGTTGGCGGCGGGGGCGTTCTCCTGCGGCGTGACAGCGGGTTTGGCCCGAAGGGCTTGTTTTCCGGCAGGAAAACAAGCCCTAGCTAATCACGTCGAGAAACACCGCGTCGTTGCCGTCAAGGCCGCGCAGGGCGTGCGGGATGCGCGAGCTGAAGTACAGGCTGTCGCCCGCCGCCAGCACGTGGCGCGCGTCGTTCAGCCAGATCTCCAGGCGGCCTTCCAGGATGTAGATGAATTCCTGGCCCCGGTGGTAGTTGAACACCAGGTCCTTCTCCTCCTTGGGCGGCACGCGCACCAGAAAGGGCTCCATGCGCCGGTTGGTGAAGCGCGAGGCCAGGTTCCAGTAGTCGTAGTCCTTGCGGCGCTGCACCGAAAGGCCCTCGCCCTTGCGCACCAGGCTGTACCCGTGCAGGTGGGCGTCGCCGCCGGAAATCAGCGCGGTCAGGTCCACGCCGCACTCGCGGGCCACGTCGGTGAGGAAGCTCACCGGAATCTCCACCTCGCCGCTTTCGAAGCGGGCCACCTCTGCCTCAGTGGCGCCCACCTTGTCCGCCAGTTCCCGCTGCGAGAAGCCGCAGGCGTCGCGCAGCCCGGCAAGGCGCGGCGCAATCTCTTTGTAGGGCGGTTGCTGCATCGTCCGGTCCTCCTGTTGTGCTAGGGGCTGTTTCTAACTTAGGATTTTCGTCCGTTGGCAAGGAAAACGAGCCTGCCATGAGGGAGTATACTCTTCTCGTATTCGACCGATATGGCAGGCGAAGTTTGACCGCTCTGCGCACGATGCCCGTAAAGCTCGCAAGCTCGCTTAACGGGCACGCTTCGCGCCCTTCGGGTCGGATGCCAACGGGCGAAAAGACAATTTAGAGACAGCCCCTACCGTGCCCCCGCACCTTGCAGTGGCGCTCTCGATGGCTGGGGGAAGCATTGCGATACCCCAGCGTGCCGCAAATGAAAAGCCCGCTATGCCAACGGCATCCGCATGCCTGGCAGTCCGCGCGCGGGCGAAACGAAAGGCGGCGCGGACCGGGAGGCCCGCGCCGCCGTGATGGCATGCGCCCTGCCGACCGCATGCGCGGCGGCCCCCCCATGGCTAGGGGTAGGTAATTCGACCGTTGCGTTCGATGAGCGACAGCGTGTTGGACACCTGGCGGCCCAACGGCGTTTCGCGGCTCATCTCGCGCTCGATGGAGGTGATGCCCTTCAGCACCGTGGAGTGGCGGCGGCTGAACCGGTCGCCGATCTCCTTCAGCGAAAGGTCGGTATGCTTGCGGGCCAGGTAGAACACGGAATTGCGGGCAACCACGTATTCGCGCTTGCGGCTGCGCGAATTAAGCTGCTTCGGCGAGATGCCGAAGCCTTCGCACACCTTGCGCACGATGCCCTCGAAGTCCATGACCACTTCCTGCTGGGCGTAGTGGCCAAGCACTTCCCAGGCCATCTCCATGGAAATCTGGCGGTTCAGCAGCTTGGCCTTCAGCACCAGGTTGTGCAGGCAGCTTTCGATCTGGCGCACGTCCGAGCGGATGCGGTCGGCCAAAAGGTCGGTGACGTTGTCGGGCAGCATCACCTGGTGCAGGCGGGCCTTCTCGCACAGGATGCGGCGGCGCGTCTCGAAGCCGGGCTTGTCGATGTGCGCGAGGAAGCCGGAGCAGAACCGCGAGACCAGCTGGGTATCCAGGTTCTTGAGGTCGCGCGGGGCGAACGAACTGGACAGCACCACCCGGCTGCCGCGCGACTTCAGCGCCTTCACCGTGGCCAGCACCTCGTCCTGCATGCGTTCCTTGCCCTGCAGGAAGTGCACGTCCTCCAGCAGCAGCACGTCCACGTCGCGGTAGCGGGCCTTGAAGCGGTCCACTTCCCGCGCCTTCAGGGCGGCGATGAGCCGGGTGGCGAACTCTTCGGCGGTCAGGTACTCCACGCGCGGCGTGGCGCGGTTGCTGGCGTCGCACAGGGCGCGGCCCACGGCCTGCATCAGGTGCGTCTTGCCGAGGCCCGGGCCGGAACTGAGGAACAGCGTGTCGGCGGAAAGGGATTCGCGGCAGATGCCGCGCGAGGCCGCGTAGGCCAGTTCGTTGCTGGCGCCCACCACGAACGAGTCGAAGGAGAAGCGCCAGTTCAGGGTGCGGTTGGGGGCGGGCATGTCCAGCGGCAGCCCCAGTTGCGCGGCGCGGGCGGCGGCGCCGGACGCGGAGCGCGCGGCCACGGCCTGCGCGGCATGGGCGACATAGGGAGAGGGAGCGGCGGACACGGGCAGGGCCTGCGCGCCGCCGGCCGTGGCGGCTTCGCCCGCGCCAGCGTCCAGACCCGCGCCAAGAGCGGAAGCGGCGGCGTCCGCGCGGCCCGCGCGCGGCGAGAGGGAGGCGGCGCCATGCGGTGCGGCGTCCACCACCACGGTGGGGGCGCTGCCGAGCACGGCGGTGGCCGCCTGCACGATGTCATCCAGCAGCCGGTCGCGGACCCAGGCCGCAACGAATTCGTTGGGAGCCACCAGGCGCAGCACGTCGTCCCGGACCTCTGCCGCCAACGGCGAGATCCAGACCTTGAAGAGCCCCGGGTTGAGACTCTTTTCTAGAATATTCTGAATTTGGCCCCAAATTGAAATCATGGTGCTTGGTTTACGGAGTTCGCGGCCGGGTTGCAACGGAGAAAAAGCGCCTGTCGTCATGAGGAACCCGCGCCCTGTTTCCCAAGACTTTTTCCGAAACAACATACTGAAATCACAATCTATAACCACTCGATGGCGTCATTCCGCCCTTTTCCGGACACCTTGGCAGGCAAGACTTTCCACAGCAGGAAACCACAGTTTTGCACATCAATCAAAAAACTTTTCCACAGGTACTTTTTTGATTTTCACCAAAAGATTGCCCGTGTATCTATTTTTTTCGCCACGGCACTTCGTGCGTGAAACAAAGCACCCTCAAAAACCATCCCGCGTAACCTCGCAGGCACGCCTGACGCCGCGCCGTCGCCAAAAGCCGGAGTTCCCGCCCGGCAGCGCGGCGGGAAACAACCTTGCTTCGGGTCTGGCGGAACTCTCGGATTTTTCCTGAATTTCCCCAATGTTGGCGAAGAATACGCTTGTACGGCGCGATTCGGCCCGGTGCGACGGAGCGTCATGACCGCCCGTGCGCTTGCGCACGTTCAGCCAGGCTGGCGCAGCGGATACCGGCCACAGGTGAACCGTTCGCCCTCGGGGCAGTAGCCCAGCCGTTCGCACTTGGCCCCGGCCACGGCAAACAGTTCCGGCAGCACACCGCGGCACAGGTCCAGCATGGCGTTGGCCATGGCCCGAATCTCCCACTGGGCGCGCAGGCAGCAGCGGTGCTCGAAGAAGTTGAGCAGGCTGCGGCAGTTCATGGTCAGCACGATGCGCGTCTCCGCCGCCTGGGGCAGCACGAAGCGGGCATCCTCGTTGGACTTGGCCCCGGCCCGGCCGTCGGCCTCCAGCAGGGCCTTGATGTCGCGGTAGGCCCCGCCGATTTCGGCCATGCACCGCTCGAAGCGGGCCAAGGCCTGCGGGTTGCGGGCGATGGCCGGGGGCAGCACGTAGTCGAAGTCGCTGCCGTCCACGTAGCGCTGGCTCTGCTGCGAGTACGAGGCGATGCGGTGACGCACCAACTGGTGGGTCAGCGCGCGGGAGACGCCCTCCGCCGCGAAGGTGAAGCTGACGTGCTCCACCGGACTGGCATGCCCCGACTCCATCACCGAGGCCACGAACTGGGCCTGCTTCTCGCGCGCGATCTCGCCCGACAGCAGGCGCGGCCACATGTCGGCCACGAACCCGGAATGGTAGCACTGGCGGAAGGCGGCATAGATGAGCGAAAGCGGTTCCGGGGTATGGGCCAGCAGTTCGACCCGCAGCGTCGTCTTGGGCATGGAGATTCCGTGGCCGGCCCTGCGGCCGGGTGAGGGTTGGAAAGGAGCCTTCGCGGGCCGGACCGTTCCCGCCCGGCGTCAGGCCAGCAGGTTGAGGTGACGGTAGGCCTTGGCCGTGGCCACCCGGCCGCGCGGGGTGCGCTTCAGGAAGCCGCACTGGATCAGGTACGGCTCGTAGATGTCCTCGATGGTGCGCACCTCTTCGGAGCAGGCCACGGCCAGGGTCTTCACCCCCGCCGGCCCGCCGCCGAAGTGCTCGATGAGCACGGACAAGAGCTTGCGGTCCATCTGGTCCAGCCCGCTCTCGTCCACGTCCATGCGCTCCAGCGCGGCGGCGGCCTGTTCCGGGGTGATGGTGCCGTTGCCGTGCACGGCGGCGAAATCGCGCACCCGGCGCAGCAGCCGGTTGGCGATGCGCGGGGTGCCCCGCGAGCGGCGGCCGATCTCCACCGCGCCCTCCGGGGTCAGGTTGGCCCCCAGGATGCGCGCCGTGCGCGTGACAATGCGCGCGAGGTCGTCCGGCGTGTAGAATTCCAGGCGGCTGATGATGCCGAAGCGGTCGCGCAGGGGCGACGACAGCAGGCCGATGCGCGTGGTGGCGCCCACCAGGGTGAACGGCTCGAGGTCGATCTTCACCGTGCGCGCCCCCGGCCCCTGGCCGATGACCAGGTCCAGCTTGAAGTCCTCCAGCGCGGGGTACAGCACTTCCTCCACGGCCACGGGCATGCGGTGGATCTCGTCCACGAACAGGATGTCGTGCCGCCCGAGGTTGGTCAGGATGGCCGCCAGGTCGCCGCTGCGCTCCAGCACCGGGCCGGAGGTGGAGACCAGGTTCACCCCCAGTTCCGCCGCGATGATCTGGGCCAGGGTGGTCTTGCCGAGGCCGGGGTTGCCGTAGAACAGCAGGTGGTCCATGGCCTGCCCGCGCTCCAGCGCCGCCGCCACGAAGACCTTGAGGTTGGCCCGCAACTCGTCCTGTCCGATGAAGTCGTCCAGGCTGCGCGGCCGCACGTTCTCATCCATGCAGATGCTGGGGCAGATACTGGTGTGGGCACCGGCGCCGCCGCCCGCTCCCTCGCCGCCGGGTTTCCTGCTCTCCGCCGTCATCAGCGCCCCCTCGCCAGGGCCTTGAGCGCCCCGCGCAACGCGCCCGCCACGTCAAGGTCGGGTTCGGCCTTCAGCACGTCCTTCAGCACCGGCGCGGCCTCGTCCTCCAGGTAGCCCAGGTTGCCGAGCCCGGCCAGCGCGTCGCGGAACACCCCGCCCGGCGCGGCGCCGCCCGCCAGCGCCACGGCCGCGGGCAGGTCCTCCACCTTCAATTTGTACTTCAATTCCAGAAAGATGTGCTGCGCGGTCTTCTTGCCGATGCCGGACACCCGCGTCAGCGCCGACACGTCGTCCTCCACCACCAGACGGCGCAGGTCGTCGGGGCGGAACTGCGAAAGGATGGCCAGGGCCGTGCGCGCCCCCACCTTGCTGATGGACGTGAGCACGATGAAGGTCTGCCGCTCGTCCCAGGTGGAGAAGCCGAACAGTTCCAGGGCGTCCTCGCGCACCTCCGTCCGCACGTGGAAGGCCACCTGCCCGCCCCGCTCCGGCAGGCGCGACAGGGTGTGCGCGGGCAGGTGCACCTCGTACCCCACGCCCCCTTCCGTCACCACCACGCAGGCATTGCCAGAGACTTCGGCAACGCGGCCTTCGACATACGCGATCATGGTTCCACCTCTCGCGGGCACCCTACACAAAAAGCGACCGGGCCGGAAGACGGGTGCGCCGCACGGTCCTGTCCGCAGGCCCCCGCCGCACGCTCCGCATGCCCCGCATGCCCCGGAAAAAACACGCCGCTCCCGGATAACGCCCTTGGTGCGGAACGGAAAATCCCGTATCCTGTCCGCACCCCGCAGCCGGAGCCTCGTCCATCGGAGCCTCGTCCATGCCCCTTCTGCCCCGCCAGTTCGCCCCGCTCACGCGGTTCCGCCACCACGCGGAGCGCACGCCCATCCGCCTGCTGCTGGCGGCGCTGGCGCTGCTGCTGGCGCCCGTGCTCTACGTGGCCGATACCTATGCGGACATGTGGGCCGCCCGCGCCCTGGAGGACATCGTGTCCGGCGCGCGGACCCGGCTGGCCCTGCGCCAGCGCACGGTGAACGACGAGTTCGAACTGGCCTTCGCCGGGCTGCGCCGCCTGCCGGACCTGCTGGCCCTGGACGACCGGGTGCGCGACGAGGTGGCTCCCCGGCCCGGGGCGGCCCCGGCCACCCCGTCCGGGTCCGCCCGGACCGACGCCGGACGCCGGGCGCCCCTCAACGCCTTCCTGAAGACCTTTGCCGAAACCATGGGTCTGCACATCGCCTGGCTCATGGACCACACCGGCACGTGCATCGCCGCCAGCAACTACGACACGGCGGACAGCCTGCTGGGCACCAACTACGCCGACCGCGCCTACTTCATCGCCGCCATGTCCGGCGAACGGGGCCGCCAGTTCGCCGTGGGGCGCGTGTCCAGCGTGCCCGGCTTCTTCTTCGCCTCGCCGGTGTACCAGTACGGCACGGTGCTGGGCGCGGTGGGCGTGAAGACCGACCTGCCCACCCTCTCGCGCCGGTTGCGCCTGGACGCCGCTTTCGTCACCGACGAACAGGGAGTGGTGGTGCTGGCCAACGACAAGACGCACATCTTCCACGCCCTGCCCGACGCCCCGGTGCGCGACATGCCCGTTTCGGCGCGCATCCTGCGCTACAAGCGCGAGGCGTTTCCCGAACTGTCGCTACGCCCCTTCGTGGTGAAGGGCATCAGCGAGCGGCACGGCCTGACGCTCATCGGCGATGCCACGCGCCCCGCGCTACTGGGGGTGACCCACCGGCCGCAGGACGGCCTTTCGCTGCATGTGGCCGAAGAGGTCGGCGAAGCCCTGACCCTGGAGGACCGGCGGCAGGTGCGCTTCCACTTCGCGGCGCTGTGCGGGCTGGCCGCGCTGGGCACCCTGCTTTCCGCCGCCATCTATACCCTGCACAACCGGGCTCAGGTGCGCATCATCGAGGGCAGCAACCAGGCCCTTACCCGCCTGAACGAAGAACTGCGCCGGATAGCGGAACGCGACCACCTGACCGGCTGCTTCAACCGGCGACGCCTGGACGAGGCCATGAACGCGGAACTGGCCCGCAGCGCGCGCAGCGGGCATCCCCTGGCGCTGGCCATGCTGGATCTGGACCACTTCAAGGCGGTCAACGACCGCTACGGGCACGGCGTGGGCGACGCCATGCTGGCCCACGTGACCGGCATCATCCGCCACCAGTTGCGCGAGCCCGACCTGCTGGCCAGGGTGGGCGGCGAGGAATTCGCCCTGCTGCTGCCCGACACGGGCGAACGCGATGCCATGGCCCTGCTGGAACGGGTGCGCCGCAAGGTGGAGGAAACGCCCCTGCCCCACGAGGACGGGCCCATTCCCATGACTGTCAGCGCGGGCGTGGCCGAGGCGCGGACGGACATCGAGCCGGGGCGCTGGATGCACGAGGCCGACGCCGCGCTGTACATGGCCAAGCGCTGCGGCCGCAACCGCACCGTGCGCGCCTCGCAGGTGCCGGAGGACGCCGCCACGGGCTGGCTGGAGACACCGGATTGCATCTCTCTGGACGCGGACATGAACGAGGTCGGGGATGAGGCCGGGGACGAGGCCGGAGGCCAGCCGGGAACACCGGGGGAGACCGGCGCCGCCTGAGTCCCGCACGCGCGGGACGCCTGCGCGCGGGGGGCCGCTATCCGCCCAGCTTCGCCAGCCGCGACAGCCGCCGGGCGTTCAGGTGGCACACGGCGGCGGCCAGCGCGTCGCCGGTGTCCAGCGCCCAGCCGCCCTTCACGCCCAGGACGCGGGCCACCATGAAGCTCACCTGCTCCTTGTCCGCCCCGCCGGTGCCTACCAGGGCCTTCTTGATTTCCGAGGGCTGGTAGTCCGCCACCGCCACCCCGTGCGCGGCGCAGGCGGCCACGGCCACCCCGCGCGCCTGCCCCAGCTTGAGGGCGGTGGCCACGTTGCGGGCGGCGTGCACGTTCTCGATGGCCGCCTCGTCCGGCGCGTAGCGGCCCACCAGGGCGTGCAGTTCGCGGAACAGGTGGCCCAGCCGCGCGGCGAAGTCGTCGCCCTTGGGGCGGATGGCTCCGCAGTCCACCAGGGTGAGCACGCCCGACGCCTCGCGCACCACCCCCCAGCCGGTGCACTGCGAGCCGGGGTCGATGCCGATGACGGTGACGCCGCCGGAGGCGGGCGAAGGGGATGCGGGCGTATCCGGTGCGGGCGATGCGGACTTGCGGGGGGGCATTGCGCCTCCGGCGGGTGCGGAGAATGCAGGGTGGCGGGCCGGGCGGCGAATCTCCGGGCGGCGGCCGAAACGCCGGAGCCCGCGCAAGGCGGGCTCCGGGGCATGGGCAGCGGGTGCTATTCCAGTTCGGCCAGCACTTCGTCGGGCAGGTCGAAGTTGGCGTGCACATTCTGCACGTCGTCGTTGTCTTCCAGGGCGTCCACCAGGCGCATCAGCTTGCGGCCGGTGTCCGCGTCCACTTCCACCGTGTTCTGGGGAATCATGGACAGTTCGGCGGAATCCATCTCCATGCCGACGGCTTCCAGCGCGTCGCGCACGGCGGCGAAGTCGGCCACGGCGGTGTGGATCTCCCAGGTGCCGCCCTCGTCGCGCACGTCGTCGGCGCCTGCTTCCAGCGCGGCTTCCATCACCTGGTCCTCGGTGTACTTGCCGCCGTCCAGGGTGATCACGCCCTTGCGCTCGAACATCCAGCCCACGCACCCGGTCTCGCCCATGGAGCCGCCGTGCTTGGAAAGGATGTGGCGCACTTCGGCCACGGTGCGGTTGCGGTTGTCGGTGGCCGCTTCCACGATCAGGGCCACGCCGCCGGGGCCGTAGCCTTCGTAGGAGATTTCGAGGATGTCGCCCCCGGCCAGTTCGCCGGTGCCCTTTTTGATGGCGTTCTCGATCTTGTCCTTGGGCAGGTTCACGGCCTTGGCGGCCGCGATGGCGGCGCGCAGGCGGGCATTGCTGGCCGGGTCGCCACCGCCCTTGGCGGCGATGATGATTTCCTTGGCGGCCTTGGTGAACAGCTTGCCGCGCTTGGCGTCCTGACGCCCCTTGCGGTGCTGGATGTTGGCCCATTTGCTGTGTCCGGCCATGCGTCCTCCTGAAAAAAATGGATACGGAAAAGATGCGGAAACAACACGACGCAACGCGCGACGGGCGGCATGCCTGCCCGGCGCGCGCAATCGGCGCTGTCCGTCAGTCCTGCTGTCCGTCGCCCCGGTACCCGAGGCAGACGTAGAACGTTTCCTTGCTTTCGGCCCGCGAACTCTTGGGCTTGAAGGTCTTCACGGTCTCGAAGCGGGCCCGCAGCGCGTCAACCAGTTGCTTGACGTCCGGCCCCATGAAAATCTTGACCACGAAACTGCCGCCCTTTATCAGGCAATGGTCCGCCACCGCAAGGGCCTCGATGCACAATTCCAGCGAACGGGCCTGGTCGGTGAACCTGGTGCCCGTGGTGCGCGGGGCCATGTCGCTGATCACCACGTGGAACGGCCCCATGGCCGCCAGCGCATCCTCGAACGCTTCCGAGCGGTTGAACACGTCCTCCTGCATGAAGGTGACGTTGGGCGGAAACTGGGTGTCGGTGGCTTGCAGGTCGCAGGCCAGCACCCGCCCCTTCGGGCCGATGCGCTCTGCCGCGCCGAGCGACCACGAGCCGGGGGCCGCCCCCAGGTCCAGCACCTTCATGCCCGGACGGAACAGCTTGAAGCGGTTGTCGATTTCCTTCAGCTTGTAGATGGACCGCGCGGGATAGTTCTCCTGCTTGGCCTTCAGAAAATAGTGGTCGCGGTATGTCTTCATGTGGTCACCCGTGGCCGCTTGTACCCGAAACCCCTCCGCCCGCCAAGGACCAGCATGACCCGCCCCGCCCGACTGCGCATCCCAAACGAACTGGGGCAGCTCCGCACCCTGCCTGATGATGTGCGGCCTGATGATGTGCGGCCGGATGACATGCGGCCTGATGAGGCGCAGGCGGACGGCGCGCGGCCATTGCCCGCCACGTTCGACGTGCTGCCCCCGCGCGGGCAGGACGGCGGCGCCCCCGCCGAAGTGGTGGTGCTGGGCCTGGGGCCGAATCCGGCCACGGCGCACCGCGCGGTGACCGCCGCGCTGGCCGGGCTGCGAAAAAAGAATGCCCCCCCGGACGAGCGGAGCGCCCCGGCCGTGTACGTCATCGAATGCCCGGCGTTCATCCATCATATGGACAAAGCCACGCCCGGCGCATGGCGCGCGGCCATCCCCGCCGGGTGGACGCAGGCCGCGCCCGAAGATTTTCCGCCCCGCCGCCTGTCCCGCGCGCTGGTGGTGACCTACAGGGAAGCGGAACGGCTGTTCCCGTCATTCTGGGGGCCGTTGCTGGGCGCGGCGCGGGCCGTGCGCATGGCCCCGGCGCTGGCGATGGAGCCGACTGCCGCAGGTGACGGCGCAGCGTTGCGCGCGGCCTCCCCATCCGCCCGTTCCCGCACCGTGCTGCTGCCGGGCACGGAAGGCTCCCTGCTGCTGCCGGAACTTTCCGCCGCCCTTGCGGCCGAAGGGCTTACCCCGCGCCGGGCCGATCCGGACACCCTGCACGCCGACCTGCCCCGCCTGCTGGCCGACCAGCGCCCGGCCCTGTTCCTGAGCGTGAATCTTGCGGGCCTCGACGCCTGGGGCGAACGCTTCCACCTGCTGCGCGCCTGCGGCGTGCCCGTGGCCGTATGGTGCGTGGACAACCCCTTCCACCTGCTCTCGGCCCTGCGCGGGCCGTGGTGGCGCGGGGCGCTGCTGTGCGTCACCGACGCATCGTTCATTCCCCTGCTGCGCGCCCACGGGGCGCAACAGGTTATCCACCTGCCGCTGGCGACTGGGCCGGAGTTTTTCGCGCCGGAACAGTCCACGGCGGACAGCGCGGCCGCGCCCTCCCGAACCGGCAAGGCCGGGACGGCCACTTCCGCTTGCGACAATCTGAACCCCGTGGTGTTCGTGGGACGCTCCGCCTTTCCCGGCAAGGGGGGCTTCTTCGCCGGACAGCGCATGGCCCCGGACCTGCTGGACGAGGCGCTCGGCCTGCTCGGCGCGCCCGGCCCCCGGCCCGACTTCCACTGGTGGACGGCGCGCCTCGGCATCGCGGAACTGTGGCCAGGCAACGCGGTGCGCGCGGCGGGCCTGGGGGCCGAGGAATGCGCCCTGGCCCGGCGGGTGCGCTGCCTTGCTGCCGCCGCCCCGCACGGGCTGACCGTGTTCGGCGACAACGGCTGGAAGCCGGTGCTGCCGCCGGGCGCTGATATCCGGCCTCCCGTGGATTACTACGCCACCCTGCCCGCCGTGTATCGCGCGGCCCGCTGGTCGCTGAACGTCACCAGCCTGCTGCTGCCCGCCGGGCTCACCCAGCGCCATTTCGACGTGTGGGCGGCGGGCGGCTTCTGCATCACCGACGACACGCCCGGCCTCGCCATTTTCCCGGAGGAACTGCGCCGGGAAATCGCCTTTTCCCCGGCCCGCGGCGGCGGCAAGGGCACGCTGCCCCCCGCCGGAACGGGCGACGCGCCCGGCCTCGCCGCCCTGCTGGACCGTCTGGAGCGCGACCCGGCCCTGTGCGGCGACCTTGCCACGGCGTGGCGGGCGCACATCCTGGCCCACCACACCTACCGTCACCGGGTGCGCACCCTGTGCGCCGCACTGGGACTGGAATAGCGGCCGTCCCCGGCCCGCCCGTCCGGAGAAATTTTTCCGCCCCGGCCTCTTGCGGTCGGACGGCAACAGGTATATACAGCCTTCTCCTGACTGGGGACGTAGCTCAACTGGGAGAGCGCAGCGTTCGCAATGCTGAGGTCGTGAGTTCAATCCTCATCGTCTCCACCAGAAAGATCAATGGCTTACCTGAAACACAGGTAAGCCATTTTTCGTTTGGGCACATCGCCGGGTGCTTTGCATTAGCTGTTACTGATGCGTGCATCCGCACGAAGGGACGCCTCCGGCGGGTCCTTCCTGCAAGATCAGGTGCGGGCAAGGTCGCGCTTCAGGCGCTTGATCTGCTCCTGGGTGATGCCCGCCCGCGTATGCCATGTCCGGGTATGCCACCCGCAGATGATGTCCAGCAGGCTGCCGAAATCGAAATAGAAGAATCGTGTCAGGCCACGGCGCAACAGGCGCTTGACGAGCACCCGGCCAGCGCAGCCGGTGGCCACCACGACCACCCCATAGGCGTCCCGAGCTTCCAGGGCCGCCACGGTTTCCCGCTCGATTCTGTCCAACGCGCGGTACGAGTCCTTCATCGGCGTGCAGACGTGGGGTGCGTTGCCAAAAAGCAGGTTCCTGTCCGCGTCCGGCACATCCCCGGCACCCACGAACAATATGGTGTTCTGTTGCAGCAGCTTCAGGAAGGCCACGGCATACTCGAAGTCCACGACGAACTGATAGTGCAGCGCCACGGCGCTGTAGATGGGGTGGCCCGAAAAACATTCCAGCGTCCTGCGCAGGAACCGTTCCGCCGCTTCGTCGCGCATCAGGAAGACGCCCGGCGACATTCCTTCCTCGCATCCGAATTTTTCAGAATGTATGGGCAATGCTTTTAGGACACCCGGCATATTGCACTGGAACGCCTCGCGCATTTCCTTCGCGAACTCCGGCGTGGCTGTTTGCAGTGCATCGTTCATGCCGTGGGCTAGGTAGATGTCTCCATCGCCAAAGCGCAGGTATGCCCCGCCACGCTGCGCGTGGATCAGGTCCGCGCAGCGCTCCAGTGTCTCCCGCGTCGTACGGATGCGAACGTTGTCTACGGGTATGGCATTACGCCAGTGCCATGGAATATGCCGTTTTGCTCGCTCAAATTGTTTGTGTAATGCCGCTATCATCTACCACGCCGTCCACGGTTTAGCGGTCAGCCGCTCCACCAGATATTCCAGTCCTTCGGGGTCGCTGACGGCCATCAGCGCCGAACCAACGGCCACGCCGGTGGCGGGTGTTCGCGGTCAGCGGGATTCAGCCACTTGCCGGGCGTAGCAAAGGACAATTGACGGGCGTTGCCGGTGGTCAGCCTGACTCCCGCTTCCGACGCCAAGGCGTTCATGCGGTCCACCACCTGCGCACGGGAAAGCCCGCACGAGGCAAGGGCGCGCTGCACGGACGCCTTCAGCGTGACATTCAACCCGGCAAGGCGGGCTGCCTTGTCGTCGAAAGCGAGCACTGGATCGCAGTCACCGGCAACCGTCCGTCTGTTCCTGGGTTTACCGTCCGGAGTCTCTACGCTCCGGGCGTTGACCCGTGCAGGCCGGGCGGATAAGGTCAGCTTGCTACGATGAAACCTTTACCGCCCCGCAGCTCCATTTTTATCCAAACGGAATAGAAAGTCAACGCTGAATGGCGCAAAACTTTCCCGTTCGGCTTTGCGAAGCTTCGGGAAAACATTCCAAACAGTTAAGTCGAGCCGCGCGCAAAAATCGGCGCAGGCAAGCCTTGCAAAAGTTTGGGACTGGAAGTTTTGCGTATGATTGGCAAGCGGATCGAAGAACTGCGAGGGAAAATTTCGCGCGAAGCCTTTGCCGCAGAACTTGGCGTGCATGCCCAGACCTTGGCGCGCTATGAGAAGGGTGAACGCCTTCCTGACAGCACGTTTCTGGAAAATATATCCAAACGGTTCAATGTGGCTCCGGCATGGCTTCTTTTGGGAGAAGGACCGGTTTTCACCGGCCCTCAAACCAAGTACGTCCCCGCGCAGATCGGGAGCTTCAGAGTGGGCGCCCCCCTTGCGCAGCCAGTAGGACACCCCAAAGAAGCAGGGGGGCATGTCATTGAGTGCAAGGACGGCCAGATCATGCTGGTGCCCATGGTGGAGGCCCGCTTGTCGGCGGGTACGGGCAGTTTCGAGGTGGGAGAAGACGTGGAACGGCGTTACGCCTTCCACACAGACTTCCTCATGCGCAAGGGGCAGCCGTCATCCATGGTCCTGATGCGGGTAACCGGCGACAGCATGGAGCCGGACATCAAGCACAATGACGTGGTGCTTATTGATCAGAGCCAGCGCGTCCCCCGCCCTGGGCTGCTGTACGCCGTCGGCGTGGAAGACTTGGTCTACCTCAAGTCGGTTAACGCAGAGCCGGGCAAGTTGGTCCTTTCCAGCTACAACCCCGACTACCCGCCGATTGGAGTGGATGCGCACGACGACTTGTCCAACGGAATCCGTATCATAGGCCGCGCAATCTGGGTTGGACGCGAGTTGAATTGACGCAACATGCCGCGCTGGCGCGGCAGAATCGCGCAGGATTTTTTATCGTATTTTGCCTTACCCGGAAGGCAAAAGCAGAACACAGGCAAAATACAACGGGCGGTCCGAGAGGGCCGCCCGTTTTTCTCTCATGCCTGTGATAACCGTACCAATCGGCGCACACTCTTCTGCGCGTTTCTTCCAAAAGCGCCTAAAACACCTTTCTTCAAACGCCTTGCGGCACAAGGGCCAACGACACACGAGCGGACTTCACCCCGTTGTGCCAATCTGAATGCCTCCCCGGTGCTACTCCTCGTGTCCCTGCAACTGCGCCAACAGCAGCGACAACGGACGGCGCGGACAGCACAGCCGGTGCGCCGGCGGCCGCAGCCCCGTCGGAGGCAGGTTCGAACCGGCCACGGCCATTTCCGCCGCCTCCACGTATTCGGCCCGGCAGTGGCAGCCGATGGAGAACGGCGGCAGCCATGCGGCAAGGTCCGGATGGGTGCCCGGCAGGACCACGCCATGCAGGGCCACGCATTCCGGGCAGGCTCCGGCCCGGTCCTCGTCGTCCACCACCAGGCGCAGGCCGCCGCCCGGCGCGTCGCGCAGCCGTTCCAGCACGCCCAGCGCCGCCCCCTGCCAAGCCGCGTAGTGGTCCATGAACAGGGAACACTCCCCGTCGTCCGCGCCCGCCTCTTCCGCCAGGTTCCACACCACCTGCCCGGTCAGCCGGGCCAGCAGGGGATGGCTGTCCACCAGCCTGCCGGTGGCCGGAAGGCCGCCAGCCCCCTGTCCGATGGAGTCCTGCCCGATGGCGTCCTGTCCCGTCGTGGTCATTGCGTCCGATCCTTTCCGTCCCGTTGCCGATGATCCCGAAGTCCGCCATGCGGCCATGCCTATCGCACGATGCGCGCATACTCCCCGCTCTCGCGCAACGTCCGCAACCCGGTGTTGAAGGCATCGCGCACGGCCGGGTCGCGGAACGCGAAAAAACGGTCCTGCGGCGGGAATATCCTGTGGAAGCGCACCGGCACGGCCACGCCCCGTGCGGCCAGCCGGGCGCGGTGAAAGGCAAAGATGCGCTCGTCCACCACGATGACCCGGTCGCGCCGGTAAAAGAACGCCTCCACCTGGGCCCGCTGGTCCACCTGTTCCTCGTAGTGCGGGTTGGCGTCGGCCATGGCCGCGAACTCCGGCCCCATGAACACCCGCGCGTTGTGGAAGGCCGTCACCGCCAGGTCCCGCAGGTCCGCCAGCGAACGGATATCCAGCCCGGCGGCCTCCAGCGAGACCACCACGTTGCTGTAGCGCAGATACATGTCCCCCACGGCCAGTTCCGCCACATCGGTGTGACGCCCCACCGGGCCGCAGCCGTCAAGCGTGCCCTTGCGCGCCAGTTCCAGCGCGCGGGCATGCGGGAGAAACACCGGCACGATGCGGTAGCCGGACTTGGCCAGCGCGGCGGCCACCAGGACCGGCTCCAGCCCCGCCTTGTTGACCATGTCCACATAGGGCGGCGATGACGTGCTGAACCCGATGCGCAGCACGGGGGTGGCGTCCGCGTCGGTGGCCAGACCAGTCACCGGATCAGTCGCCGGACCGGCCGCCGAATCAGTCGCCGGACCAGCCGCATCGTCCGAGGCCACTCCGGGCGCGACCGCGCAGACCAGCGCCAGCACGGCGCACAGGACCATGCCACGCATCGCCGCCGCGATGCGGCGCACACTGTACCCCCGGAAT
Organism: Nitratidesulfovibrio sp. D1; assembly: GCF_051133415.1. Taxonomy (NCBI): domain Bacteria; kingdom Pseudomonadati; phylum Thermodesulfobacteriota; class Desulfovibrionia; order Desulfovibrionales; family Desulfovibrionaceae; genus Nitratidesulfovibrio; species Nitratidesulfovibrio sp. D1. The sequence goes on from NZ_JBPGNZ010000005.1 coordinate 389,983, forward strand.
GTCATCGAAACCAGCCTGACGCTTGCGCAAGATGAAGAATGATACCGCAGGATACCCCGGCAGCCCCATGGCGGCAAGTCGCGGCGCGCCGTGGCGGCTTGCCTTTTTTCCCGGCGTGGCTATGTTGGGGACGTCGCATGACACGGACTGCGCCAGCGCACGGCGTGCTGTCCTTATGCCCGGCCCCGGCCGGGTTTTTTGTTGCCCGCAACCCGCCGCGCCAGTGCGGCCGCAGGAGCCATCATGTTGCCATCGTTCACCACGTCCATTTCCGCCCTGCCGGGCGCGTCCGGAGCATCGGGCGCCTGGCTCGCCCTGTTCGCCGCCGGGCTGTTCGAGGTGGGCTGGGCCGTGGGCCTCAAGTACACCCACGGCTTCACCCGCCCGCTGCCCTCGCTGCTCACCGTGGCGGCCATGGCCGTCAGCCTGTACCTGCTGGCCGTGGCCCTGCGCCATCTGCCGCTGGGCACCGCCTACGCGGTGTGGACGGGCGTGGGCACCGTGGGCACCGCGCTGCTGGGCATCGCGCTGTTCGGAGAACCCGCCACCGCGGCCCGCCTGGGCTGCATCCTGTGCATCGTGGCGGGCATCGCCGGGCTGAAGCTGCTGGCGAACTCCTGACACAGCGCGAAACCGGACCGCCGGGCATACCGCGATCCCGCGCCAATGATGCTGCGCCGTTGCAGGCATTGCGACGCCGCCACGTACGCCGTTGCAGGCGTTGCCGCGGACGGAATACTACGCACTCATCAGCTATAGTGTTTACTCACATAAACATTTGCGAATCGCCACTCGTTTCACAAAGCTCCACTCTCATTTTTTCGCATTAGATCAATCCGCTGACGTCTTCTCTGACAAATCTTTTGTACTTGCGGGATGATCCGATCAACTTTCGAAAACTTTTTCCGGCCGCGAAAAAAATTGTTCGCGCGGTCAAACATGGACATGGACACGCTTTTTTCCCAGCCACACCCTTTTTTGTACCACCCGTTCACAATCAGGGGGGTTGAAAGAAGTCTCCGGTCAAAATAAGGTGGGCTCAAGAATTGGTTGTTTAACCAATTTGCACCACACACGCTCAACGACGGAGACTCGCATGACCACCGCTCCGCCTGTCGCCGAACTGCCGTTCCTGGCCATGCTGGGAGCACTGCTGCTGCTCTGTGGCGCCGTGTCGGCCCTTGCGGCACGCCGACGCCCCTTCACCATGCTGGGCCTGATGTTCCTGTCCGACATCGGCCTCACGCTACTCGGCCTTGGCCTCGGCGGGGGAGCCGGGCTGGTCGGGGGAACGACCCAATTCATCTATCAGGTGGCGGCGCGGTGTCTTGCGCTGCTTGCCCTTTCGCGCCTCGTCCGTACGGCGGGGTCCGCCTCTCTGGACGACCTGCGCGGCATCCGCGCCGCGCTGCCCCTGACCGGGCTGTTCTTCGGCTTCGCCATGTTCGCGGGCATGGGCCTTTCGCCCTTCCTGGCGCCCGACGGCCGGGCCTTCATCCTGCACGCCGCCTTTGCCGCCGGGCACTGGGGCTACGCCGCCGCCGTGGCCATCGCGGGCATGGCCCTGGCCGCAGCCACCGTGCTGACAGTACAGGCCATCTGTCTCGAATCCGGCCAGTGGCGCGAATCCGCCCACGTTCCACATGCCCCGTCCGCCACGTTCCACGTGCAGGCGGGGCTTTTTGCACTCTTCCTCGCCGCGTTCGGCCTGGCCGGGCACTCCGTTACCGCGCAGGTGGCCGCCGCCCTTGGCGTCGCGCCCGACGCGCTGCCCGCCTTCGGCGCGCACTGGCGTCCGGCGGCCCTTGCGCCCTACGCGGGCGCGTTCGCCGTGTGGTGTATCGGCCTCGTCTCCGGCCGCGCCCGCGCGCTGGCCGGGGTGGCCCTGGTGGCCGCCTCGCTGGCGCTCACCTGGCTCGACACCACCATCGATCCGCTGTCCCGCCTGTTCGGCGTGATCATGGCGGGCATCGGCCTGGTGGTGGCGGTGTACTCGGTGGGCTACATCCACCACGACCGCCGCGCGGGCGGCTACTGGTTCTTCCTGCTGCTGATGTGCGGCTCGCTCTCGGGCCTGGCCCTGGCGCGCGACTTCGGCGGCTTCTACGTGTTCTGGGAACTGATGACCTTCTCGTCGTACTTCCTGGTGGCCCACGAGGCCACGGACAAGGCGTTCCACGCCGCCGTGAAGTACTTCGTGATGTGCGTGGCCGGGGCCTGCGTCATGCTGCCCGGCTTCATGCTGCTGTCCGCCCAGGCGGGCACGCTGGACTTCGCGGCCCTGGCGGGCCTTGCCGCCGCCCTGCCTGCCGCCCTGCCCGCTCCCGTAGTCAAGGGCGCGGTGGTGCTGGCCTTCGTCGGCTTCGCGGTCAAGGCGGGTCTGGTGCCCGGCCACGGCTGGCTGCCCGACGCCCACCCCGCCGCACCCTCATCCATTTCCGGCCCGCTGTCGGGCATCCTGACCAAGACCGGCGTGTACGGCACCCTGCGGCTGATGCTGGCGGTGTTCGGCTCCGCCGTGCTGCTCAAGGCCGGGGAATCCGCCGGGGGCTTCAGCTCCATGGGCCTCATGGTCACCGTGCTCGGCACGGCCACCATGCTCTACGGCGAACTGATGGCCCTGCGCCAGGACGACCTGAAGCGCCTGCTGGCCTACTCGACCATGGGGCAGGTGGGCGAAATCTTCATGGTCGTCGGCCTGGGCACGTGGCTTGCCACCACCGGCTCGCTGCTGCACGTGCTGAACCACGCCATCATGAAGAACCTGCTGTTCCTCTGCGCGGGCGGGCTCATCCTGCGCGCGGGCAGCAGGAAGCTGGCGGACCTTGCGGGCATGGCCCGGGTCATGCCCTTCACCGCCGGGTGCATGGTCGTCGGCCTCATCTCCATCATGGGCCTGCCGCCGTTCAACGGCTTCGTAGGCAAGTACCTGATGCTGCAATCGCTGGTGGCCGCCGGTCATCCGGCGCTGGCCGCCGTGCTGCTGCTGGGCAGCCTTGCCGGGTGCGTCTACTACATGCGCATCGTGCGCACCCTGGTCTTCCAGCCCTACACCGGTCCGGTGGTGCGCGAGGCCCCGGCCTCCATGCGCGCGGCCACCGGCGTGCTGGCCGCGCTGTGCCTGGTGCTGGGCGTGCTGCCGCAGCTTGGCCTGTCGCTGGTCACCCCCGTGGCCGACATGCTGGCGGGCGCGGGCAAGCTGGACGCGGGCGCGCTGCCCATGCTGGCGGTGACCTGGCATCCCTTCGTGCTCATCCCCATGCTGGGCGCGGTGGTGCCCTTCCTGCTGCGGCGCGACCGCAAGGCGGCGGGCATGGCCACCGCCATCATCCTGGCCGTGGCGGCCGTGGCGGTGGTGGCGTTCGGACGCGGGCTGGATTCCGTCTCCTTCGCCTTCGCGCTCATGGTGCCGGTCATCGGCTGCCTGAACATGCTCTACGCCGTGGGCTACATGGAGCACAGCCACACCCAGTGGCGCTTCTACACGTTCTTCCTGTTCATGGCGGGCGGGCTGATGGGCGTTGCCGCCAGCAACGACCTGTTCGGCTTCTTCACCTTCTGGGAGATCATGAGCTCGTGGAGCCTGTACTTCGTCATCGTGCATGAAGAGAACCCCGCCGCGCTACGCGAGGGCTTCAAGTACTTCTTCTTCAACGTGCTGGGCGCGGCCTTCCTGTTCCTGGGGGTGGTCATGCTCTCGTCCATGGCGGGCGACCCCGGCTTCGGCGCGGTGCGTTCCGCCCTGCCGACCATGCCGGTGGCCCTGGCCGCCACGGCCGTGGCCCTGATGGCCATCGGCTTCACCATGAAGGCGGCGCAACTGCCCTTCCGCATCGACGTGCAGATGCACCCGGCCACGGCCCCCACGCCGGTTTCCGGCTACATCTCGTCGGTGCTGCTGAAGAGCGCCCTGTTCGGCCTCGCCAAGCTGTTCTTCGTGCTGGGCGGCGCGGGCTTCTTCACCGGGCTGTCCGCCCAGTGGGGCCAGCCGCAGGTGATGTACGCCATCGCCTGGGTGGGCGGCGTCACCATCGTCATGGCCGCCTTGCTGGCCGTGATGCAGTCGGACCTCAAGCTGGTGCTCATCTACTCCACCGTCAGCCAGCTGGGCTACATGGTGGTGGGCGTGGCGCTGGGCACCCCGCTGGGCATGGCCGGGGGCATGCTGCACCTGGTCAACCACGTGCTGTTCAAGGATCTGCTGTTCCTGGTGGCGGGCTCGCTCATCCTGTGCACCCACAAGCACTCGCTGGACGAACTGGGCGGCATCGGACAGCGCATGCCCGTCACCCTGACCATGTTCGCCATCGGGGCGCTTTCGGTGGTCGGCGTGCCGCCCACCAACGGCTTCGCCTCCAAGTGGATCCTCTACCACGCGCTGATGGCCGAGGGCGAAGTGGCCCTGGCCCTGCTCTCGCTGGCGGGCAGCGTACTGACGCTCGCCTACTTCGCCAAGTTCCTACACTCGGCCTTCCTGGGCCGCCCCTCGCCGGACCTGGCCCACGTGCACGAGGCCCCGCGCACCATGCTGGTGCCCATGGGCATCCTGGCCGCCGGGTGCATCGTCACCGGCGTGTTCCCCGGCCTGCCCCTGCTGGCCATCGACGCCATGGGCCGCGAACTGGGCTTCGCCGGGCTAGCGGTCGCCCCGTGGGGCGTGGCCTCCGGGGCCGGGGCGTTCAACGCCACCGCCCTGGCCGTGCTGCTGGCGGTCGCCTTCTTCGGCGGGCGGTTCGCCCTGCGCAGGCTGGTCGGCACCGTGCGCACCACCGACATCCACACCTGCGGCGTTGCCATGAAGGCCGACGAGGCCCGCCTCGCCCCGCAGGACATCTACGGCGCACCCCTGGCCCTGCTGCGGCAGTTGGCCCAGGCGGCCGTGCCCGCCCTGAAGCGGAGGTAGACCATGTCCAACGCCACCGAACTCTTCACCCAACTGCTCACCCAGACCGGCCTTGGCCTGCTCGGCCTGCTGGTGTTCCCGGGCGGGTTGTTCGCCCTCGCGGTGGGCCTGTTCCTGAAGGGGCTTGACCGGCGCATCGAGGCGCGCTTGCAGCGCCGCGTGGGCCCGCCCCTGATCCAGCCTTACCTGGATATCGCCAAGCTGTTCACCAAGGAAACGGTCATGCCCGCCTCGGCCAACCGGGCCGCCTTCCTGCTGGCCCCGCTGCTGGGCCTGACCGGCATGGCGGTGTGCGCCGCGCTGCTGCCCGTGCCGGGCGTCAGCCGGGGCCTACCCGCCATGGGCGACCTGCTGGTGATCTTCTACCTGCTGCCGCTGCCCGCCATCGCGCTGATGGTCGGCGGGTCCGCCTCCAGCTCTCCGTTCGGGGCCATGGGCTTCTCGCGCGAGATGACCCTGATGTTCGCCTACGAAATGCCGCTGCTGGCCGTGATGCTGGCCGTGGCCATGAAGGTGGGCATGGCCACGGGCGGCGGGGCCGAGTTCTCGCTGGCGAGCATCGTGGACTACCAGTTGACCAACGGGCAACTGGCCTTCGACCCGGTGATGATTCCGGCCCTGCTGGCCTACCTGCTGTTCCTGCCCGGCACCATGGGCACCGTGCCCTTCGACGTGCCCGAGGCGGAAACCGAGATCATCGAAGGGCCGCTGCTGGAATACTCCGGTCCGGCGCTGGCCTTCTTCCACATCGCCTCGGCACTGAAGACCGTGGTGGTGCTGGGCCTTGGCGTGGCGCTGTTCCTGCCGGGCACGGTTCCCGGCGGCATTCTCGCCAACATCCCGTGGTTCGTGCTCAAGTGCGCGGCGCTGATGGTTGTTTCGCTGACGCTGGTCAAGTCGGCCACCGGGCGCTTTCGCGTGGACCAGGCCTTCACCTTCTATCTCAAGTACCCCTCGGTGCTGGCCCTGGCGAGTCTGGTGCTGGCATGGCGCGGTATGTAGGCAGGGGCTGTTTCTAAAATGTCCTTTCGCCCGTTGGCGTCGTCAAACTTCGCCTGCCATTTCGGTCAAATACAACAAGAGTACGCGTTGCGGTCGCCATCCGTAAGGCTCGCAAGCTCGCCTAACGGCTGCCGCACTCCCTCATGGCAGGCTCGTTTTCCTTGCCAACGAACGAAAATCCTAATTTAGAAACAGCCCCGAGAGGAGACGACATGAACTTCCTGAAGAAGCTCTCCGTGCGGTCGCCGTGGCTGTACCGGATCAACGCGGGCTCGTGCAACGGCTGCGACGTGGAACTGGCCACCACCGCCTGCATCCCCCGCTACGACGTGGAACGCCTGGGCTGCAAGTACTGCGGCAGCCCCCGCCACGCGGACATCGTGCTGATCACCGGGCCGCTGACCGCCCGCGTGAAGGACAAGGTGCTGCGGGTATGGGACGAGATTCCCGAACCCAAGGTCACCGTGGCCGTGGGCATCTGTCCGGTGAGCGGCGGCGTGTTCCGCGACGGGTACTCCATCGAGGGGCCCATCGACCGCTACATCCCCGTGGACGTCAACGTGCCCGGCTGCCCGCCGCGCCCGCAGGCCATCATCGAAGGCGTGGTCAAGGCCCGCGACGTGTGGATGGCCCGCCTCGGGCTACAGGAGTAAGCCATGCTGGGATTCCTGAAGATACTCGCGCGCAACGTGGCCCAGGGGCCGTCCACCGACCCCTTCCCCTTTGCCGAGACGCATACCCCCCGCCGCTTTCGCGGCAAGGTGACCATGGACCCGGCCAAGTGCGTGGGCTGCGCCATCTGCCGCCACGTGTGCGCGGGCGGGGCCATCCGCATCGAGCCGCACGAGGACCGCAGCGGCTACGACTTCACGGTGTGGCATAACACCTGCGCCCTGTGCGGGCTGTGCCGCCACTACTGCCCCACCGGGGCCATCACCATGACCAACGACTGGCACAACGCGCACCTGCAGGAACGCAAGTACGAATGGGCGGAGCACCACTACGTGCCCTACCTGCGCTGCACCGGCTGCGACGCGCACATCCGCATGCTGCCGCCGGACCTGGCCACCCGCGTGTACGCCAACCACGCCCACGACCTGGACTTTCCCGCGCTGCTGCGGATGTGCCCCAAGTGCCGCCAGGTGGCCGCGGCCACCCGCGCCGCCACGCTGGCCGCCCACGCGGGCGAGACCGCACCCCAAGCCGGACATGACGAAGCGGCCGCCCCGGCCACTGACACTCCCCCTGCCCTCAATGACGCCATTGTCGATGGAGGACGCACCGATGCTGACACGCCCCGCGCAAGCGCAGGCTAAGGCCCTGCTGGACCAGCGGCTGCCCGACGCGGCAGGCGCGGACATATCCTGGACCGAGGACGCCCACGGCAACCTCTACGGCTGGCTGGTGCTGGAAGAGGCCCCGCGCCTTGCGGAACTGGCCCCGGCCATGGCCCGCTGCCGCCTGCGCCTGTGCACCATGACCGCCTACGACCCCGAGCGCGACCCGGCCAACCCGCGCCGCGCCATCGCCTACCACTTCGACCTGGACGGCCTGACCTTCACGGTCACCGCGCCGCTGGTCATGCCTGAAGCGGGCGAGGACGGCGAAGCAACGGGCAGGCCCGAGGTGCCCTCCATCACCCCGTGGTTCCGCAACGCGGACTGGAACGAGCGCGAATTCATGGAGATGTACGACATCGCGGTCACCGGCCACCCCAACCCCAGGCGGCTGTTCCTGGACGAACGGCTGGACGCGGGCGTCATGGGCCAGATGATTCCCCTTTCCACCATGATGAACGGGGCCTCCACCCAGGACCTGTGGGAACGCATCATGTCGGCGAAGCTGCCCGAGGGCACCACCTCCGTCACCACCGTGCCGGAATCCGACGGCGAAACCGGCGGGGAGGCACGGGCATGAGCACCGCCGTCCATACCCCCCACGCCCCCACCACCATGGATACCCACGTGAACACCGACCCGCGCGCGGGCTTCACCCTGCCCGTGGGGCCGCTGCACGTGGCCCTTGAAGAGCCCATGTACTTCCGCGTGAGCGTGGAAGGCGAAACCGTGAAGCGCGTGGAGATCACCGCCGGGCACGTGCACCGGGGCATGGAGGCGCTGGCCCTGCGGCGCAACCTGTTCCAGAACATCGTGCTCACCGAGCGGGTCTGTTCGCTGTGTTCCAACAGCCACCCCTTCACCTACTGCATGGCGGTGGAGAACCTCGCGGGCATCGTGGTGCCCGAGCGGGCCCGCTACCTGCGCTCCATGGCCGAAGAGATCAAGCGCATCGCCTCGCACCTGTTCAACGTGGCCATCCTCGCGCACATCATCGGCTTCAAGTCGCTGTTCATGCACGTGATGGAAGTGCGCGAGATCATGCAGGACATCAAGGAGACGGTGTACGGCAACCGCATGGACCTCGCCGCCAACTGCATCGGCGGCGTGAAGTACGATGTGGACGCCGACCTGCTCGCCTTCCTGACCCGCAACCTGGACCGTGTGCAGAAGCACGTGGAAGAGATCCACAAGCTCTACCGCAACGACCCCATGGTGCGCGGCCGCACCGTGGGCGTGGGCGTGCTGTCGCCGGAAAACGCGGCGGAATACGCCGTGGTGGGTCCCGTGGCGCGCGGCAGCGGCCTGGCCGTGGACATCCGTAAGGACGTGCCCCACGCCGCGTACCCGCGCCTGGCCTTCGACGTGATCACCGAAACCGGCTGCGACGTGCATTCGCGCGCCCTGGTGCGCCTGCGCGAGGCCATGGAATCCATCAGTCTGGTGCGCCAGTGCGCCCGCGACCTGCCCGGCGGCGACCTGGTGGCCCGGCTGCCGGAAATCCCGGCGGGCGAAGCCGTGGCCCGCAGCGAGGCCCCGCGCGGCGAACTGATCTACTTCCTGCGCACCGACGGCACCGACGTGCCCAACCGCCTGAAGTGGCGCGTGCCCTCGTACATGAACTGGGACGCGCTGGGCGTGATGATGCACGACTGCAAGGTTTCGGACGTGCCGCTCATCGTCAACTCCATCGACCCGTGCATCTCGTGCACGGAACGATAGCCGCAAGAAACCACGAAGGCAGGCGGTCATGCACGAATCGTCCATTGTCGAAGGCATCCTGCGCATCGTCTCGGACGAGGCGGCGCGCTACGGCGCGGCACGCGTCTCCCGCGTGTCGCTGGCCGTGGGCCTTCTGGCGTGCGTCGAGCCGCGCACCCTGACCGCCTGCTTCGAACTGCTGGCCGAAGGCACGCCCGCCGAAGGCGCGCCGCTGGACGTGCACCTGCTGCCCCTGCGCGGCGCCTGCCCGGCCTGCGGCGACGTGGAAACCCGCAAGCGGAACTTCTCCTGCCCTTCGTGCGGCCACGACGCCGTGCACTGGACCGGCGGCAGGGAACTGTACATCGCAAGCATAGAAGTGCCCTCCCCGGATGCCACCGGCCTTCCGGCAACGGCGCAAACCATGGAAGGATAGCACCATGACCAATTCGCTCATGCGGTACGTCGTCTTCGCGGAAGCCGACAAGTGCAAGGCCTGCAAGAAGTGCGAACTTGCCTGCATCGCCTCGCACAACAACATGACCATCAAGGAGGCGGTGAAGAAGCGCAACCTCTTCCAGCCCCGCGTCCACGTCATCAAGACCGACAGCGTCAAGATGCCCGTACAGTGCCGCCAGTGCGCCGACGCGCCCTGCGCCCGCGTGTGCCCCACCGACGCGCTGGTCCAGGAGGACGGCGTGGTGGTGATGCGCCAGCAGTACTGCGCCGCCTGCCAACTGTGCGTCATGGCCTGCCCGTACGGGGCCATCGAACTGTCCTTCATCGGCCTGCCCGAGGAGGGCGCGGCCGATGCCGCCCAGCCCGTGCAGCCCCGCCGCGAGGTGGCCGTGCGCTGCGACGTGTGCGCCGACTGGCGCGCCAGGGAAGGCAAGGAGCAGGGGGCCTGCGTGGAAGCCTGCCCGGTGAAGGCCCTGCACATGGTCACCGTGGACGAATACCGCGCCATGCAGCGTTAGGGCCGCACCGCCGCGGCCCGGCGGCCATCCCCCGGCCATGCCCATCACGGGGCGGGAAACTTCCCGCCCCTTTTTCTTGCGCCGCGGGCAGCCTCCGGTCCCGGCAAGGGCTGTTCAAACGCTCAACATACCGCCATCGCAGGACTTCTTTCCGGTTGCCTCTTCCGTCATCGTTCCGTAACAAAACCGCGTTATTTCGTGGCGAATTCGTGACAATGCCGGTTGCCCGGACGCTGGGGGAAGCGTAGAATTCCCGCGGCCCCGACCGGCCTTTTTTGCGCATGGGCAGCGCACGTCCGGCACCCGCCGGGACCGCAACACATCCGTAACCGTCGCCGCTTGCGTGGCGGCCGTCCCCGCCACGGGACCGGCCAGATCGACCGGATCGACCGGACCGGCCATATTGGCGGGACCGGCCGGATCGGGGGGGGGACGGCGGGTCCGACTCGCCAAACGACAACACCGGAGCCACCGCATGGCCTTGAACCTGTTTCCCAAGACCGTCCGCTTCTTCGAACTGCTGGGCCGCCAGAACGCCATGCTGGTGGAAGCGGCCGATCTGCTCAGCCGCATCCTGGAGGAGTTCGGGAAGGTCGACGACGCCTGCAAGCGCGTCAACCTCATCGAGGTGGAGGCCGACGAACTGTGCCGCGAAATCTCGCGCCAGCTCTCGCTCACCTTCATCACCCCCATCGACCGCGAGGACATCTACCGCCTGAACCTGTCCCAGGAAGACTCCATCAATCTCATCAAGGGCATCGCCACCCGGGCGCGGCTGTACGGGTTCACCTACATCCGCTTTCCCGCCCGCAAGATGGCCCGCAACATGCGCGAGATGGCAGGCATCACCGGCGAGATGATCTGTTGCCTCAAGGACAAGACCGACGTGGCCGCGCAGGTGAAGCAGCTGAAGGCCATCAAGGGCGAATGCGAAATGCTGCTGGGCACGGGCCTTGCCGAACTGCACGACATAGAGAATCTCGACATGCGCGCCGTGGTGGACATCATGAAGTGGACCCAGGTGTACGACCGCATCGAGTTGGCCGTGGAACGCCTGGACGACCTTGCGGACGCCATCGAGGAAGTGGTGCTGAAGAATGCTTGAGATACCGGTGCTGCTCGTCGTCATCGTCATCGTCGCGCTGATCTTCGACTTCACCAACGGGGCGCACGACTGCGCCAACGCCATCGCCACCGTGGTCTCCACCAAGGTGCTCTCGCCGCGCACCGCCGTGGCCATGGCCGCCGTGCTGAACCTTTTCGGGGCCATGCTGGGCGAAGAGGTGGCGCACACCCTGGGCCAGGGCATCGTGAACACCGACATGGTCATGGGCAGCCAGACCCTGGTGCTGGCGGCGCTCCTCGGGGCCATCGCCTGGAACCTGATCACCTGGTATTTCGGCCTGCCGTCCTCGTCGTCGCATGCGCTCATCGGCGGGCTGATGGGCGCGGCCATCACCCATGCCGGGTTCACCACCCTGAACGGCATGTCCATCGTCAAGAAGATCCTGGTGCCGCTGGTGCTGTCGCCCCTGGCGGGCTTTGCCGTCAGCTACGCGTGCATGATGCTGCTGATGCTGCTGTTCTGGCGCACCAACCGGCGCACGGTGACGCGGTCGTTCGAGAAGTTGCAGATCGTCTCCTCCGCCTTCATGGCCACCAGCCACGGCCTCAACGACGCGCAGAAGACCATGGGCATCATCACCCTGGCCCTGTTCCTGTTCCACCAGATCGACACCATCCACGTGCCGCTGTGGGTCAAGCTGTCGTGCGCGCTGGCCATGGCGCTGGGCACCGCCCTGGGCGGCTGGAAGATCGTGAAGACCATGGGCCACAAGATATTCAAGCTGGAGCCGGTGCACGGCTTCGCGGCCGAAACCTCGGCCGCCGTGGTCATCACCGGGGCCTCGCTGATGGGCGCGCCCATTTCCACCACCCACACCATCACCGCCTGCGTGTTCGGCGTGGGGGCCACCAAGCGCCTGTCCGCCGTGCGCTGGGGCATCGCGGGCAACCTGGTGGTGGCGTGGATACTCACCATTCCCGCCGCCGCCACCATGGCCTCCGTCAGCTTCCTGATCATGGAACTGCTGGGCATCGCGGACTAGCCGCCTTCCCGTTGCCGTTGCCGTTGCCGGACACGGAACGCGGAACGCGGAACGGCCCGCGACCATGACGATCGCGGGCCGTTCGGGGGTGACCGGGTTCGGGGCTAGTTGCCCGCTTCCATCTCTTCCTGGCAGGCCTTGCACAGTCCCACACCCGGCACGGCGGCCAGCCGGGCGGGGGGAATGGGTTCGCCGCATTCGCGGCAACAGGCGACGCCATCGATCCATTCGGGCCCCTCGCGCCCCTGCGCGGAGGCGCTCCGCGCACGGGACAAGGCGGCTTCGCGTTCCAGCCGCTCCAGTTCCTGGGCCTGATCGAAAATGTCCATGAGACCTCCTGGTTGTCCCGATCCGCTCCCTGTCAGCGCTACGTCCGCCCCCCTCGGCGCGGGGCGTGCCCGCGCGCATCCGGCCTGACTCCATCAGCCGTCATTGTCCCGCGCTTCCTACCCGTCCAGCCCCCGTGCGGGGATGCCTGCCACGGCAAGGGCGTCCACCCGCACCTTGGCCACCGCCTTGACCATGGCGGCCGGGCCGCCCGGCACGGCGATGCCCGGCATGTGCGCATCCTCTGGGAACAGCGCCGCGAAGGTGCCGGGTTGCAGCAGCACGCGGGCGCAGGGGCGCTCCGTCACGGAAAAGAACCGCACGTCCCTGTCTTCGGCGTAGGGGCCCAGGGCCCCCAGACCGGCCAGCGGCGTCCAGTCCATCCATTCCATACCCGAAAGAACGTACTGGATGTCAATATGCCTGCGGTGGGCCTCCAGCCGTCCGCTGCCTTCGGGCTTCGTATCGTAGCGCCCCACCTCCACGTACACGCTGCCCTCCGGCGCCCCGGCGCAGGGCACGGGATGGCGGCCGGAGGCCGCATCGGGCGCGAGGTTGGCCAGAAAGGCGAAGGCAGCCCGCCACGCGGGGCCGAGATCATACCGCATCCACGTGTCCGACGTACCGATGATCATCCTTTCCTCCAGTTTCGTGGCGGGGTTCCGCCGTTCCGGCGGCGGACAATATAGTGTCGCCGGGCGGCGCGCAACCATGCCGCGCATGCGCGCACGGCGGCACGGCGACATGACCGCCTCCCCTGGACACATGAGCGCAACCCCTTATCATTGTAGTGATGCTCGCAAATTTATAATATGCACAACAGCATGCCTCTTGCCAATCTTCATGAATATGGGCATGAAGGCCGCGCGGCGCACGGAAGCGGCTGGGGAGCCATCCGGGTGCCGGCGCGGGCGCACACTCCTCGCAATCCCGGCCACACGACGGAAGGGTTCACGGCGGGCCTACCGTAAACATCCAGTCGTCATGGGGGGCACCATGTCTCTGACCATCCGCAGCAAACTGATCATCGCCTTTCTCCTGTCCATCGTCGTCGCCATCGGCAGCGTTTCCGCCGTGGTGTCCATCGAAATCCGGCGCGCCTCGTTGCGCGATTTCGAGGATTCATCCAGCGCCCAGTTGGAACGGGTGAACGACTTCATCGCCACCTTCTTCGAGGCGGCCCAGCGCAACGTGGTCTACATGGCCTCGCTGCCCCGGGTGGTGGAGGCCAAGGGGCAGGTGGCCTCGTACGCCGACACCAAGCAGGACAACAAGCTGTTCCACGCCTCGATGACGCCCGAGGAACAGGCGCTGGCCAAGGTGCTCACCCTGATGGGGAAGGCCAACAACTGGTACGACGAAATCTTCATCGGCTACCAGGACGGCGGCTTTATCAGCCACATCGACGGCTCCGGCGTGCCCGCGGGATACGACCCGCGCAAGCGCCCCTGGTACAAGGAGGCCATGGCCTCTTCCGGCAACACGCTGATCAGCAAGGCCTACCTGTCCACCACCGGCTATCCGGTTGCCAGCGTCATGAGCAAGGTGCGCGCGGGCTCCGGCGAGATCGTGGGCGTCATGGGCGTGGACATCAACCTTTCCACCCTGACCAAGGTCACCTCCAACCTGCGCATCGGCAAGACCGGCTACGTCATGCTGGTAGAGGACACCTCGGTCATCCTGTCCGACCCCAGGCACGAAAAGTTCGGCTTCAAGAAGGCCGAGGACACCGGCGTGCCCGCCATGGCCCAGATCATGAAGATGCAGCGCGGCACCTTCGAGGCACCCATGGACGGCACGGACAAGCTGATTACGGTGTTCACCGGCTACCAGGGCTGGAAGATGGCGGTGGTCATCGACAAGGCCGAGGTGTACGCCCAGTCGGCCAGCGTGGTGAACTACATCCTCATGGTGGGCGCGGGCATCGCCGTGGTGCTGATGGTGGTGGCGTGGCTGCTGGCCCGTTCCGTGGCCAACCCGGTGCAGATGCTGGTGGCCGCATCCGGCCGCGTGGCGGCGGGAGAATTCGACGCCCTGCCCGACGCGCGCCACTTCTCGGGCGAACTGCTGGACCTGCACGGCAGCCTGCGCGCCATGGTGGGTAACCTGGGCGAACTGCTGGGCACGGCCAAGGCCAAGACCGCCGAGGCCGAAGAGCAGACCCGCAAGGCCGAAAACGCCCTGCGCGAGGCCGAGGAAGCCCGCCTGCGCGGCGAACAGGCCCGCAAGGAAGGCATCCGCCACACCGCCGAACGGCTTGAAGGCATCGTGGCCAACGTGCGCAACGCCTCGCACGAACTCGCCGGGCAGGTGGACGAGGCCCGGTCCGGCGCAGAGGTGCAGCGCGCCCGCACGGCCGAAGCCGCCACCGCCATGGAACAGATGAACGCCTCGGTGCTCGAGGTGGCCGCCAACGCCTCGCGCGCGGCCGAAAGCGCCGAGAACGCCAGGGCGGAAGCCGAGGCGGGCGGCGCCATCGTGCGCGACGTGGTGGACAGCATCCGCAAGGTGGACGAGTTCGCCCGCGACATGAGCGGCGGCCTTGGCGACCTGGGCAAGCGGGCCGAGGGCATCGGCAACATCATGACCGTGATCACCGACATCGCGGACCAGACCAACCTGCTGGCGCTGAACGCGGCCATCGAGGCGGCCCGCGCCGGTGACGCCGGGCGCGGCTTCGCCGTGGTGGCCGACGAGGTGCGCAAGCTGGCCGAAAAGACCATGACCGCCACCAAGGAAGTGGGCGACGCCATCACCGCCATCCAGCGCGGCACGCAGGACAACATCACCGGCATGGGCCGCGCGGCCGAGGTGGTGCAGCGCAGCACCGACCTGGCCTCCAGGGCGGGCGAGGCGCTGGCGCGCATCGTGTCCATCGTGGAATCCACGGCCGACCAGGTGCGGTCCATAGCAACGGCGTCGGAGCAGCAGTCCGCCGCGTCCGAGCAGATCAACCGAGGCACCGACGAGGTGAACCGCATCGCCTCGGAAATGGCCGAGGCCATGGCCCAGTCCACCCGCGAGGTGGGCGAACTGGCCCGGCTGTCGTCGGAATTGCAGGACGTCATTCACGGACTGAAGGAAGACAGCTAGGCGGGCCGCCGGGCTACCGGCCCCCGCGCACCGGAAGCGGCAACGCAACCAACCGCACGCCCCGGCATCCCCGCGATGCCGGGGCGTTTCCGCTCCCCGCGCCCATTTCCCACCAAAACGGGAGGGAATCGTGACAACCGGGGCGGAAGTGCTTACTCTCTGCCCCGTGGCCGGGCACCCGCGGGAAGCGCCCGCGGAAAGCCCCGGCCATCTTCCGGCAACCGTCAGCACGCGAGGCGTCGCATGAAATACCGCATCCACCCCATCGTCGTGGGTTCCAAGGTCTTCGACAAGGGCATGATGACCTACCAGCACGACTACGGCACGTCGTACACCATCCCCATCTACGCCTGGTACATCGAGGGCGGCGACAAGCGCATCCTGGTGGACACCGGCGAACTGAACCCCATCGTCTCGCCCGACCGCGAGGCGGCCCTTGGCGGCAAAATCCACACCTTCGAGGCGGGCTTGGCCAAATTCGGGCTCACCCCGGCGGACATCGACGTGATCATCCACACCCACCTGCACAACGACCACTGCGAAAACGACTACAAGTGCGAAAACGCGGAGATATGGGTGCACGAGAAGGAACTGGAATCGATCCACAACCCGCATCCGCTGGATTTCCGCTACCTCGAGGACTACATCACCGACGTGGAGGACAACGGCCAGTTGCGCGTGATCACGGAAGAAGAGCGCGAAATACTGCCTGGCATCCGCGTGGTGCACACCCCGGTGCACACCGAGGGCGGCCTGACCGTGTTCGTGGACACGGAACAGGGCGTCGCCGCCATCACCGGGTTCTGCATCATCGACGAGAACATGAATCCCCCCGCCGCCATCCGGGGCATGGAGATGGAAGTCATTCCCCCCGGCACCTGCATCAACCCCAAGCAGGGCTACGACATCATGCTCAAGGTGAAGGAGGCGGCGGACATCGTCATTCCGCTGCACGAGCCGCGCTTCGCCCGCATGGAGACCATCGGCTGACCGCAGCCGCCCCGCGCGGCGCACCCCACGACACGACACCACACCACGGTCGAACACCGCCCGACACCCGCGCAGGCGCGCCCCACTCTCAACAGTCGCGCTCCAGTCTCGGCTGTCGCGCCGCACCCCACGCCGGAACATCCACAGGAGCCGCACCATGACCATGAAGTTCATCGACGTCGCCTTCAACGGCGGCATGAAGATCGACGCCATTCTCCACCCCGCCGTCGCCGCCGGGCAGGACGCGCCCGCCATCCCGGACACCATCGTCCGCACCGACCAGCCGGTGAAGGACGGCGGCGAAGGCACCGCCCCTACCCCGTTCGAACTGTTCCTGGCCTCGCTGGCCACCTGCGCGGGCGTGTACGCCCAGCGCTTCTGCGAGGCCCGCAAGATATCCACGGAAGGGCTGGGCATCCGCGTGGGCTGCGAATTCGCGCCCAAGGGCTTCCAGGTCACCCGCATGACCTTCGTGGTCACCCCGCCGCAGGGCTTTCCCGCCGAATACCGCGACGCGCTGATGCGCGCCGTGGAACTGTGCACCGTGAAAAAGCACATCATGACCCCGCCCGCCTTCGAGGTGGTGCTGGCGTAGGCGTCCCCCCGGCCGCCCGGAGCCGCGCCGCCCGGCGCACGCCATTTTCACCCGTTTCCGGCCGTTCTCCGCAGCGCCGTGGCCCGCCACGGCGCTGCCATATTCATGGGGCCTTCCGGTGTTGCCGGGCGGCCCCCCCGCCCCCTTTGCCCATTCCCACGCGGCCTGTCCTGTGGCAGATTCGCCATGGGGAACACTCCCGCGCCGCGCGGGCCGCACCCGCACCCGAACCGCCAACCGGAATCGCCGCCACCGGAGCCGCCATGCCTCACCGTTCCGTCAACCTTGCCCTCCACGTCATGAAGAATCCGGCCGCCATGGCCGAAAAGGCCGCCCAACTGCTGCTGGAACGTTGCGAGCGGGCCGTGGCCGCGCGCGGCGTGTTCACCCTGGCCCTGTCCGGCGGCAGCACGCCCATCCCCCTGTTCCGCCTGCTGGCCACCCCGGCCTGGCTCGACCGCCTGCCGTGGGAAAAGATCGCCGTGTACTGGGTGGACGAGCGCTGCGTGGAGCCGGACCACCCGCAGAGCAACTACGGCGTGGCCCGGCGCGAACTGCTGTCGCTGGCCCCGGCCACCCGCTTCTACCGCATGAAGGGCGAGATGGACCCGGTGGAGGGCGCGGCCGCCTACGAATCGCTGCTGCGCGAGCATTTCGACCTGGAGGACGGCGCCTGGCCGCGCTTCGACATGGCGCTGCTGGGCATGGGCGAGGACGGGCACACCGCGTCGCTGTTCCCCGATTCCACCGGCCTTGCCGAACGCACCCGCCTGGTCATCGACCAGTACGTGCCGGCCACCAAGAGCGACCGGCTTACCCTGACCCTGCCGGTGCTGAACAACGCCCGCTGCTGCGTGTTCCTGGTGTCCGGCCGGGAAAAGCACCCCGTGCTGGCGCGGGCGCTGGACCTGCTGGCCGAACCCACCCTGCCCGCGCAGTTCGTGAAGCCGGCCAACGGGGACCTGGTGTGGATCGTGGACGAGGGGGCCGCCAAGGGGTAGGGGCTGTTTCCAACGTGTCCTTTCGCCCGCTGGCCGGGTTCGCGGGGACGTCCCGCACCGGCAACCCTTCATCCTCCGGCATCTCCACCACGCCCATGTCCAAGACCCTGATCATCGCAGAAAAGCCCTCCGTTGCGCGCGAACTGGCCCCCCTGGTGGGTGCCACGCAGCGCCGCGCGGGCTTTCTGGAAGGCCCGGACCATCTGGTCAGCTGGGCCGTGGGGCATCTGGTGGGCATTGCCGAGCCGGAGGAGCAGGACCCGGCCTGGGCGGGCCGCTGGACCCTGGACCAGTTGCCCATGCTGCCGCCGCGCTTCCGGCTGCGGGTGCTGCCGGAGACGGCGGACCAGTTCGCCGTGCTGCGCCGCCTGCTGGCCGACGAGCGCGTCACCGGGGTCATCAACGCCACCGACGCCGGGCGCGAGGGCGAGCTGATCTTCCGGCGCATCTACCTGATGGCCGAATGCACGAAGCCGGTGCGCCGCCTGTGGGCCAGCGACATGACCGAAGAGGGCCTGCGCAAGAGCCTGGCCCGCCTGCTGCCCGACGCGGAAAAGCGCAACCTGGGGCTGGCCTCCTTTGCCCGCGCCGAGGCCGACTGGCTGGTGGGCATGAACTATTCGCGCCTGTTCACGGTGAAGACCGGTGGCCTCGTCTCCGTGGGGCGCGTGCAGACCCCGGTCCTGTGCCTGCTGGCCGCCCGCCGCCGCGAGATCGAGCAGTTCGTGCCGCAGGATTTCTGGACCGTGGAGGGGGTGTTCGCCCCCGGTACGGGCAAGGGACGCGCCGCGCAGGACGATGCGGCCACCCCCTGTACGCCCGTTGCTTCCCAGGACACGCCCGCTACTCCGCCCGCCGCTTCCCCGGACGCGCCGGACACCTTTCCCGCCGTATGGCACCGCCCGCCGGAACTGCGCGAAACTCGTGTGGACAGCGAGGACGAGGCCGCCGCCATCGCCGCCGCCTGCACCGGGCGCGAGGGCGTGGTGGAATCGGTGGCCAGCAAGGCGGGCAGCCAGCAGCCGCCCCTGCCCTTCGACCTGACCACCCTGCAACGGGAGGCCAATACCCGCTTCGGCCTGTCCGCCAAGGACACCCTGGGCCACGCCCAGGCGCTGTACGAAACGCACAAGCTGATCACCTACCCGCGTACCGATTCCCGCCACCTGACAAAGGAACTGTTCGCGGAAATCCTGAACCACTTCAGGGCCATCCACCACCTGTACCCGGACGAGACCATGCTGGCCGTCACGCGCATCAAGTCCGGCAAGGTGAAGTTCGCCTGCGTGGACGACCGCAAGGTCACCGACCACCACGCCATCATCCCCACCGCCCGCAAGGGCGACCCGGCCCGCCTCTCGCAGGCGGAACGGCAGGTCTACGAGATGATCTGCCGCCGGTTCATCGCCGCCTTCTGCGCCGAGGCCAGATTCTCCACCTCCACGGTCACGGTGAAGGTGGGCGAGCACGCCTTCATCGCGCGGGGCAAGGTGTTCAAGGAAAAGGGCTGGCTGGCCGTGGAGCCGTGGCGCGCGGCGGAAGACACCCCCCTGCCGCCCCTGCGCAAGGGCGCGAAGCTGCACACGCATGACATCCGCCGGGTGAAGCGCCAGACCAAGGCCCCGGCCCACTACACGGACGCGTCATTGCTGGCGGCCATGGAAACCGCCGGAAAGCTGGTGGAGGACGAGGAGTTGCGCCAGGCCATGAAGGAACGGGGCCTCGGCACACCCGCCACCCGCGCCCAGATCATCGAGACGCTGCTCCAGCGCGGCTACGCGGGCAAGCAGGGCAAGCGGCTCATCGCCACCGACCGGGGCATGCAGGTGGCCGAGGTCATCGAGGCGTTGCTGCCCGACGTGGCCTCGCCCGAACTGACCGGCACGTGGGAGAAGGCCCTCAAGGACATGGAGGCGGGCAAGGCCACCTACCCGCAGTTCATGCACGGGATACGCGAAAGCGTGTGGCACGGCGTGCACCGCATCAAGCGGGTGGGCGGACGCAACCTGGACCGCCTGCTGGACGCCGCGGCCGAACGCCACGCCCGCACGCCCGACGGCCTGTGCCCCCTGTGCGGCGGCGAGGTGCGCGAAACCCCGCGCGGCTGGGCTTGCACCGGGCAGCCGCCCGCCCCTTCCGGAAAGAAACGCGGCAAGCCATCGGGGGACGCGCCCGAGGCTGAAGGGGCCGCGCAGGACGGCGTGGCGGAACCCGTCGCCGCCAACGGCGGGCGCTGCCCGTTCATCATCTGGCGCACCACCTTCGGCCGCGAACTGGACGAGCCCACGGCGCGCGAACTGCTGGCCACCGGCCGCACCGCGCAGGCCATGGACTTCACCTCGCGCCAGGGCAAGAAGTTCCGGGCGCATCTGGTGCTGAAGGGGGGCCGCCTGCGCCCCGAATTCGTGCCCGACGCTGCCCCCGTCTCCGACATCTAGAACCGTCGCGCTCCCGCACGCCTTCGCGCGCGTCCTCGTCAAGTCCGCGCCATCAACCGCAACGCAGCCCCACGCCGCCCATATCCCGCGCAGTTCCGGCCGTCCGGCCACCACCGGCCCGCGCCTCCGTTTCCCGTTTTCAACGCGGGCGCCTTCCCCGTCCGGCGTCATGCCGTATGACCGGGACAATTTCTTTCGGGAAACTTCAAAAAAGCACTTTACAAGGCCATGGATGGAAGCTAAACAGGAATTGTTCCTGACAAGGAACCCAACCATAAAACCAGAAAGGAGCATATCGATGAGCAAGACCCACGAGAACATCATGGCGGCCTTTGCCGGCGAATCCCAGGCCAACCGCAAGTACCTCGCCTTCGCCAAGCAGGCCGACAAGGAAGGCCTGCCGCAGGTCGCCAAGCTGTTCCGCGCCGCCGCCGAGGCGGAAACCATCCACGCCCACGGCCACCTGCGCAACGCGGGCAAGATCGGTTCCACCCTCGACAACCTCAAGTCCGCCATCGAGGGCGAAACCTACGAATTCACCAAGATGTACCCGCAGATGATCGCCGAGGCGGAAGCCGAAGGCGAAAAGGTTCCCGCCCGCTACTTCGGCTGGGCCAACGCCGTGGAAGAGGTGCACGCCAACCTCTACAAGAAGGCGCTGGAAAACCCGGCCGCCCTGGCTGACGTGGACTACTACGTCTGTTCCGTGTGCGGCTACACCCATGAAGGCCCGCACGACGACAAGTGCCCCATCTGCAACGCCTCGGCCTCCGCGTTCTACAAGGTGGCGTAGCTCCCCTGCACGAGCGGCGCGTCCCTTCGGAGGGCTCCGGCATGCACACCGGGGCCCTCCTGTGGTCTGGCGCACCCCGCCGCCCTCGACACCGCGCGGCCAGTGCAGTATCCCAACCTATGCGCACCACCATGGCCGCGCCCGAAACCCCATGCTGATCCTGCTCCGCACCGCCGATGCGCGCATCGCCGCGCACATGACCGACACCCTGGCCGAGGCCGGGTTGCGGCTGGTGGAGGAACTGCCCCCGGCATCCGCGAACGTGCCGGACGCGGGGGTACAGGCCGTTCCGCATGCCGACGCGCTGGTGGCCGACCTGGACCTGCTGGTCCCGCCTCCTTCACGCGACATGTCCCCGTTTTCCCACCCCGTCCTTCTCGGCATCCGGTCCGGCACCCCGCCCGGCATCCCGCCCGGCACCCCATTGGTCCTGCTGCACACCGGCACGGCCCGGCAGGAGTCGCGCCGCGTGCGCGCCGCCGGATTGCCCGCGTCCGCCCGCCTGCTGCGCGCGCCGTTCGCCGCCGGGGCGCTGGTGGCCGCGCTGCGGGCGGCGGGGCTGGCGGCTCCCCCCGGCCGGGGTCCGCTGGCGGCCGGGGTGCTGGCCCTGGGCGACATCGTGTTCGACCCGGCCACCGGGCGCGCCACCCGCGACTTCCGGCCCCTCTCGCTGCACCCGCAGGAACGGCTGCTGCTGGAACTGCTGCTGCGCCGGGCGGGAACGGTGGTGCAGCGCGCGGACATCGCCCGCTGGTGCCTGGACTACGCCGCGCCGTCTTCCGGCCGGGTTTCCGGCCGCCCGTCCCATGCCCGTCAGGCGCATCAGCCCCATCAGGCACATCAAGTGGACGTGCTGGTCTCGCGCCTGCGGCGCACGCTGGAGCGCACGGTCGCACCGGGCTCCCCCGGCTTCCCCGGGTCCCACGGTCCCGCAGTCGGCGCCCGCCTGCGCACGGTGCGCGGCGTGGGCTACCGGCTGGAGACGGACTGACGCCGCGCCCCCGGTTCTTCCCCCGGCCATCCACTCCCCACTACGGGCTTGCGTCGCGGGCGGGCTTGTCGCATTGTCGCATTCCCGAACCCCGCCGCGCCGCCGGTTCCGGCCACTCCGCCCGGCCCGCGCGAACCATGCATGCGCCACCGCGCCGCCAGCACGAGGAACCCGTGACCTACCGCAATCTTTCCGCCTGCGTCGCCGACCTTGAACGCCACAAGCACCTCGTGCGCATCGACGCGGAGGTGGACGCCAACCTGGAAATCGCCGCCATCCAGCGCCGCGCCTACCGCGCGGGCGCGCCCGCCATGCTGTTCACGCGGGTCAGGGGCTGCCGCTTTCCCATGCTGGCCAACCTGTTCGGCACCATGGAGCGCACGAAATTCATCTTCCGCGATACCCTGCGCGCCGTGGAAGGCATCTTCCGTCTGAAACTGGACCCGTTCGACGCCTTCCGCCATCCCCTGCGCTATACCGGGGTTCCGCGCGCCCTGTGGTCCATGCTGCCGAAATCGGTGTCCGACGGCCCGGTGCTGCGCCACCGCTGCGCCATCAGCGACCTGCCGCGCCTGGTCTCCTGGCCCATGGACGGCGGCGGCTACGTCACCCTGCCGCAGGTGTACACCGAAAGCCCCGACGCGCCCGGCCCCATGCAGTCCAACATCGGCATGTACCGCGTGCAGCTGGACGGCCCGGACTACGAGAAGGACCGCGAGGTGGGCCTGCACTACCAGATCCACCGGGGCATCGGGTACCACCACGCCCAGGCCCTGCGCCGGGGCGAACCGCTGAAGGTCAACGTCTTCGTGGGCGGGCCGCCGTCCATGACCCTGTCCGCCGTCATGCCCCTGCCGGAAGGCATCGCCGAAATCCTGTTCGCGGGCGCGCTGGCGGGGTTCCGTATCCCCATGGTGCGCAGACCCGGCGGCCTCCCCATTCTGGCGGAAGCCGACTTCTGCATCAGCGGCGCCATCGCCCCGTACCAGAAGCCGGAAGGCCCCTTCGGGGATCACCTCGGCTACTACAGCCTGGCGCACGACTTCCCCGTGCTGCGGGTGGACGCGGTGCACCACCGCCCCGACGCCATCTGGCCGTTCACCACCGTGGGCCGCCCCCCGCAGGAAGACACCATGTTCGGCGACTTCATCCACCAGCTTACCGCCGACCTGGTGCCGCAGGTGTTCGCGGGCGTGCGCGAGATCCACGCCGTGGACGCCGCCGGGGTGCATCCGCTGCTGCTGGCCATCGGCAGCGAGCGCTACGTGCCCTACGCCGGGGAACGCCAGCCGCAGGAACTGATCACCTGCGGCATGGCCCTGCTGGGCACTACCCAGACCTCCCTGTCCAAGTACGTGCTGATCATGGCCCACGAGGACGCGCCCTCCATGTCCACGCACGACTTTCCCGGCTTCTTCACGCACATGCTGGAGCGCACCGACTTCACCCGCGACCTGCACTTCATCACCCGCACCACCATCGACACCCTGGACTACACCGGCATCAGCCTGAACCAGGGCTCCAAGCTGGTGTGGGCGGCGGCGGGCCCGCGCAAGCGGCAACTGGCCGACACCCTGCCCGGCGACCTGCCGCTGGATGCTCGCACGGACGACGATCACATGGCCGGGGCGGGCGGCGGCGCGTTCGGCGATCCGCGCCTGTTCGGCCGGGGCGTCGTGGTGCTGCGCGGGCCGAAGCACACCGCCAGGCGCGACGAGCACGATCCGGCCATGCACGCCCTGGCCGCCCGGCTGGCTCACGCGCGCGGGCTGGACGGCCTGCCGCTGTTCGTGGTGGTGGACGACCCGGCCTTCACCGCCGCCAACTGGGAGAACTTCCTGTGGGTGGTCTTCACCCGCTCGGACCCGGCCACCGACATGTACGGCGCGGGCGAATTCACCCACTGCAAGCACTGGGGGTGCACCGGCCCGCTGCTCATCGACGCGCGGCTGAAGTCGTTCCACGCCCCGGCGCTGGAGACCGACCCGGACGTGGAGCGCCGCGTGGACGCGCTGGCCGCGCCCGGCGGCCCGCTGCACGGGTACCTGTAGTCTTTCGCCTCTTTTTCCCCCCTCTTCCCGCAATCCCGCGCATTCCGGCGGCGCGGCGGCCAGTTCGCCGCGCCGCCCCTTTTCGTCAGCAACCATTTACGAATATTCCCCATTCTCGCCCGCGCGCCGTGTTCCGCCACCCCGCCGTCACCGGTTCGCCATGCGCAACCCCCCTTTTCTGCTGTCCTTTTCTTGAAGTTATGCTACATTTAGTGCATTCTTGCATGCCCGCCCCTTCGGCGCGCCGCCGTGCGCGCCATCGGAATGCCTTCGTAGCGCTTTTGCAGAGGTTGCCATGCCCCATTCCGGCCCCGAGCTGCTGACCCGGCCCGCCGCCCCCGCCATCGCCCCCGTCCGCATTCCCGATGCGGACGCGGATGCCGGCGTGTGCACCGCTCCCCTGCAACCCTTTGCCGCCAAGATGTCGCGCGCCGGAATGCCCTCGCCGCTGGTGGCGCTGTTCGCCTCATACCTGGAAGAACTGGCCTGCGGCAGCACCGGCCTGATCCCCGAATCGGACATCCTGCCCGTGGGGCGCGACGACCTGCCCCTGCTGGACGACCTGGCCCCCTACGCCGCCACCGGGCGCGCCCGCCTGCGCGAGGCGGCGTGCATCAAGCTGAACGGCGGCCTCGGCACCAGCATGGGCATGACCCACGCCAAGTCGCTGCTGCCCGCCAAGAACGGGGCCACCTTCCTCGAACTCATCGTGCGCCAGGCCGAACACCTGCGCCGCGCCCACGGCGGGCCTTCGCCGCTGCTGTTCATGAACAGCTTTTCCACCCACCAGGACACCCTGCGCGCGCTGGACGTGCTGGGCCTGCAACACACCGGCAGGCCGGGCGCCTTCTTGCAGCACCGCTTTCCCAAGGTGTCGCGGGCAACGCTGCTGCCCGTGGAGTACCCGGAAAACCCGGAACAGGAATGGAACCCGCCCGGCCACGGCGACATCTACGCCGCGCTGGCCCTTTCCGGCCACCTGGACCGGCTGCTGGAATCGGGCCGCCGCTACGCGCTCATCTCCAACGCCGACAACCTGGGCGCCACGCTGGACCCGGCCATCCTCGGCTACCTCATGGAAGAGGACATCCCCTTCCTGATGGAATGCGCGCCGCGCACCCCGGCGGACCGCAAGGGCGGGCACCTGGCCCGCTCGCGCGACGGGGGGCTGGCGCTGCGCGAACTGGCCCAGTGCCCGGACGAAGACCTGCCCCGCTTCCAGGACATCGTGCGCTACGGGCTGTTCAACACCAACAACATCTGGCTGGACCTGCGCGCGCTGCGCCGCCACATCGACGGGCACGGCCTGCTGCGCCTGCCCATGATCCGCAACCCCAAGACCGTGAACCCGCGCGACCCCCATTCGGAAAAGGTCTGGCAGGTGGAAACGGCCATGGGCGCGGCCATTTCGCTGTTCCCCAAGGCGCGGGCCATCGTCACCCGGCGCGAGCGCTTCCTGCCGGTGAAGCGGTGCAGCGACCTGCTGGTGCTGTGGTCCGACCGCACCCTGCTGGAACCCGACGGCCGCGTGCGCCCCAACCCGGACTGCACCTCCTCCAACGTGCTGGTGGACCTGGACAACGCCCACTACGGCACCTGGGACCGGCTGATGGCCCGTTTTCCCCACGGCGCGCCATCCCTGCTGCACTGCGCCACGCTGGCCGTGCACGGCGACGTGCTGTTCGGCCGCGACGTCGCCGTGCGCGGGCGGGTGGTGGTGCGCAACCCCTCGTGCATGCAGGCCGCCATCCCCCACGGCGCGGTGCTGGAAGGCGACGTGAACCTGTAGGCGCGCCCGCTGGCGCGGCCACTGCCGTCCGGTTCCACCCGATTCCGCCCAATTCCGTCCGGTCCAGCCCCCCTTCGCCCGCCGCGTGCGCCCCGCGCCATGCCCACGTCATGCCCATGTCATGTCAGGACGCGTAACCACGCGCGGCCATTTCTAGATTTTTTCTTGAGCTTTTTTTCCGTCTGACCTAACGTGCCCCGTGAGACCGGTGTGTACGGGGGCATGCTTGGGGGCAATCGCGCGCGCCGCCGATGCGGCGCGCACGCAGGCCATGCAGCCCGGCCCGCCGAAACGGGGACGAACAGGTCCGGCCCGTCGCGCCGTGCCGCCGTCCACCACCCCGCAGGACGACAGCCGCACCCCGAGCAGGGAGGGCGAACATGCCTCAGGTTGCCGCCAGAATATCGTCGGAGCAGGAACGCTGGCTCAAGGACTACTTCCGCACCAAGAGCGCCGGGGCGGAATTCATCCTGCCGTGGGCCGTGGACACCTTCTTCCGCGCCATTTCCACCATCAAGGGCATCTTTTCCGGGCCCGAACTCAAGACCATCATCGAGGCCCACAAGGACCTGCGCCTGCTGCCCGACCACACCCGGCTGTCCTACCTGCTGCTGCGGGTCATGGACGCCTGCGACGTGGGCATGGTGCACACCAAGCACGGGGCCAGCAAGGCCAGCCTGGAAGCCAAGCTGAAACGCCTGGACGACACCCAGGCCACCGCGCTGATGGTCTGGGCCGCCGCCTACTGGGTGAGCCGCAACTGCACGGCCGACAGCCTGGACGAGTACATCAAGGACTACTAGCGGTTGCGGCTTTCCGCCGCCTGACGCCGCACGCCGCGGGCATCCACCGCGAGGTATCCCGGAACGGCAAGGGGCGCCGGATCATCACGATCCGGTGCCCCTTGCGTTTCCCCCCGGCGGTGCCGGGTTCTACACGCTCTTTTCCGCCCCGCCTTCCGGCCCGCTCTCGGGTCCGCCCTCCGGAGTGAAGAAGCGCAGCCGCAACGCGTTGCTGACCACCGAAACCGAGGACAGGGCCATGGCCCCGCCCGCGATCATGGGCGACAGGGTGGGCCCGCCGAAGGCGTGCAGCACCCCGGCCGCCACGGGAATGCCCAGCACGTTGTAGCCGAAGGCCCAGAACAGGTTCTGGCGGATGTTGCGCACCGTGGCCCGGCTGAGCGACAGCGCCGTGAGCACCCCGTCCAGTCCGCCGCGCAGCAGCACGATGTCGCCCGCCTCCACCGCCACGTCGATGCCGGTGCCCATGGCGATGCCCACGTGGGCGCGGGCCAGGGCCGGGGCGTCGTTAATGCCGTCGCCCACCATGCCCACCACGTGCCCTTCTGCCTGCAACGCGCTGACGGCCTGTTCCTTCTGGTCGGGCAGCACTTCGGCCCGCACGTCGTCGATGCCCGCCTGACGGGCCACGGCCAGGGCGGTGCGGCGGTTGTCGCCGGTCAGCATCACCACGCGCACGCCCATCTCCCGCAGGCGGCGCACCACGGCCGGGGCTTCCGGCTTCAGCGGGTCGGACACGCCCAGCAGGGCGGTCATGCGGCCGTCCACGGCCACGTACAGCGGGGTGCGGCCCTGCTCGGCCAGTGCGTCGGACCGCGCGGTCACCTCGGGCGCATCATGCCCGGCCACGCCCTCCGCCGCCATGAACGCCGCATTGCCGATGGCGACGGAACGCCGTGCACCGTCATCGGCCACCACCCGGCCGCGCACGCCCTTGCCGGGCACGGCCAGAAAGTCCTCCACCGGCCACGGGGCAAGGCGGCGTTCCGTGGCCCCCTCGGCCACGGCCTCGGCCAGCGGATGCTCGGACAGGGCTTCCAGCGAGGCGGCAAGGCGCACCAGCGCGGCTTCGGAACCGTCTTCGCCCTCCGCGCGCAGCGCCACCACGTCGGCCAGCATCACAACATCTGTCAGACGCGGGCTGCCCACGGTGAGGGTGCCGGTCTTGTCGAACACCAGCGCGGTCAGCCGCCCGGCCTGTTCCAGCGCCTCGCCGCTCTTGATCAGCACGCCCAGCTGCGCGCCGCGCCCGGTGCCCACCATGATCGAGGTGGGCGTGGCCAGCCCCATGGCGCACGGGCAGGCGATGACCATCACCGCCACGAAGATGCGCAGGGCAAAGGTGAATTCCGATCCGGAGGCATACCACGCCACCCCGGCCAGCACCGCCAGCGCCATCACCGCCGGGACGAACCACAGGCTCACCCGGTCGGCCAGGTTGGCGATGGGGGCCTTGGAGCCCTGCGCGTCCTGCACCAGCCGGATGATCCGGGCCAGCACGGTGTCCGCGCCCACACGTTCCGCCCGCATGACGAACGAGCCGTGCCGGTTGATGGTGCCGCCCGCCACCGGGTCGCCGGGGTTCTTGGTCACCGGCAGGCTTTCGCCGGTCAGCATGGCCTCGTCCACGCTGCTGGTGCCCTCCTCCACCACCCCGTCCACGGCGATGCGCGCGCCGGGCCGCACCAGCAGCCGGTCACCGGCCCGCACGGACGCAACGGACACCTCGCGCGCCTCGCCGTCTTCCATGCGCAGGGCCGTGTCGGGCGCAAGCTCCATCAGGGCCTTGATGGCCTCGGACGTGCGGGTGCGCGAGCGCAGTTCGAAGTACTTGCCCAGCGACACCAGCGCGATGAGCACTGCCGCCGACTCGTAGTACAGGTCCATGACCCGTCGGGCCACCTCCACCCCAAGGCCGATCTCCACCGTGTTCCACAGGCTGTAGGCAAAGGCCGCGCCGGTGCCCACGGCCACCAGCGAATCCATGTTGGGGGCGCGCCGCGCCAGATTGCCGAAGCCGATGCGGTAGAAGTCTCGCCCGAACCACAGCACCGGCGCGGTCAGCGCCAGCTGCGCCAGCGCGAAGGCCAGCGGCGCGTGGTGCGGGTCGAGCCAGGCGGGCAGGGGCAGGCCCGCCATGTGCCCCATGGACAGCACCAGCAGCGGAATGGTGAAGGCGAACTCGCGCGCCAGCTTGCCGCGCATGCGGGCAAGGCGGGCGGCGGCCTCCTCGCGCTGGGCCTCCCACAGGGCGGTGCCGGAATCCTGCCGGGGCAGGATGCGTTCCGCTTCGAATCCCAATTCCGCGATGCGCGCGGGAATGGCGGCGGCAAGGGCTTCCGTGGCGTCCGGAGCCAAGCCGGGCGCGGGGGTGACCTGCGCCGTTTCCGTGGCCAGGCTGACGGTGACCGAGGCCACGCCCTCCATCTGGCCCACGGCGCGCTCGATGCGCGCCGAGCAGGCCGCGCAGTGCATGCCGCGCACCGCGTAGCGCAGCAGGCCGTCGTCGGGGGCGGCGGAGGAAGCGGGGTCCGGCAGCACCGCCTCGAAGCCCAGGTCCTTCACCCGTTCGGCGATGTCGTCCAGATGCAGGGCCGCGGGGTTCCACGCCACGTCCATGGTCTCGGTGGCCAGGTTCACGCTGATGCGCGACACCCCGTCCATCTGCCCCACCATGCGTTCGATGCGTCCCGCGCACACCGCGCAGGTCATGCCCCGCACCGGCAGCACCAGCCGGGCAAGGTCCGGGGCGGCAAGGGAGGGAGAAGCGGACGGCGCGTCGGCCTGCCGCGAGGAATCAGCCTGTTCGGGGCGGGCGGACTGCTGCGGGGTGTCGGCCCGTTCGCGGGGGTCGGGCGGTCCTGCGAGGGTGGTCATGGCGGGCTCCTGCGGCCAGCGGATGACGGAACCGTGCCGCCGTCGCCGACCGAAATGACGGCTCCGAATTGCGGCGGCGTGTTGCCAAACCGCGCCCCGGAGCCTATGGTGTTGAAAGAAGTTCTCATTCAAGTAACCCCGCGCCCGCCGCAAGGCAAGTGCGCGCCCCGCCCACCGCGACACGCAAGCCCAAGGAGCCTGACCATGCCCAGCGTCACCGTGAAGGGAATGTCGTGCAACCACTGCAAGATGTCCGTCACCAAGGCCGTTGCCGGGGTTTCCGGCGTCAAGGATGTGGACGTCAGCCTGGAAAAGGGAGAAGCCGCGTGGACCGAATCGGCCCCCGTGGACGTGGAGGCCGTGAAGGCCGCCATCCGCAAGGCCGGGTTCGACACCGAGTAGCCCCTTCCGGGCCGCGCCGGACGCGGTCCTCTTGCAGACGGCGGACATGAAAAGAGCGGGACGGCCATTCCGTCCCGCTCTTTGCGTTTCCGAAGGGAATCCCCCTGCCAGGGATTGTTTCCACATCAGGATTTTTGTTCGCTGGCAAGGAAAAAGAGCCCGCCATGCAGGGAATATACTCTTATCGTATTTGACCGGAATGGCTGGCGAAATTTGACCGCGTTGCGCTCGATGCCCGTAACACTCGCAAGCTCGCGTAACGGGCACGCTTCGCGCCCTTCGGGTCGGTCAGCCAACGGGCAAAAAGACAATTTGGAGACAGCCCCTACTGCACGCGGACCTCTATGGCCCTGTCCCCGCTCTTCACCACCTCATGCTTGGTGGGCGCGGCCTTCAGGTCCAGCACGATGCGGGTGTTCTCGCCGTAGCGGCCCACGCGCACCTTTTCGATGACCCTGTTGGAGGGCACCGAGGGCGCGGTCACCGACCACGCGCCGGTCAGGTCCAGGGCCAGCCGGTCGGGGTTGGGCAGCACTATGTACTTGTACTGGATGGGCGCATCGCCTTGCAGGTGCAGGATGGCCGTGCTGCCGGAGAACTTGATGGTGGCGGAGGTGATGGAATGGTCGCCCTTGGCCGTCTGCGGCGTTGCGGCGGGGGCGGCCTTGGCCGGGGCGGATTGCGCGGCGGGGGCGGCGGCGGCGACCTGCGGCTTGGCGGCCGGGGCCGCCTTTTCGGCAGGCTTGGCTGGCGCGGCTTTCTCCGTGCCCTTGGCCGGTTCCTTCTTCTTGCTTTCCAGCGGGGCGGCAAGGTCGGCGCCCGACTTGGACGCCATGCGGCCCAGAGCCGTACGCGGTTCGCCCGACGCAGCCTGCCCGGCCTGTCCGGCCTGTCCGGCGGAACCCGGGGAACCGGCGGGCTCGCCCTCGCCGGGCGAAACCATGCCTGCCGGGGTTTCGGTCATCGTGCCGCCGGGCTGGCCGGGGGCCAGGGCTCCCTGCCCACCCTGCTCGAAGTAGGGCATGCCGGGCTGGCCCGGCTGCGCGGGCAGGGGCTGGCCCTGCCCCGGAGTCTGCCCCGGAGTCTGCATTGGCGCCTGTACGGAGGGTCCCTCCACCGGGGCGGGCTTTTCGTCGCCGGAACTGAAATGATTGAGCACGATGAGCGCCATGGCGAACAGCACGACGGTGGGTATCAGCATGGCGATGGTCTTGTTCATCTTGCGAAGGTCTCCTTACCGGGCGGCCTTGCGGGCCGTCCCTTCATCGTTGGCGGCGCCGGCCTTCCGCTCCAGAAGGAAGTCGAGAAAGCGGCGCGAGGGCTCGAGGTCGGGCGTCAGTTCCAGCGACTCGCGCAGGTGCTGTTCCGCCCGCTCCGTGTCGCCCATGTCGTAGTAGGTACGGGCGATGTTGAAATGCACGTGGCTGTCGTCCGGCGAAAGGTCCAGCGCGCGCAGATGGTGCCGGATGGCGATGCGCGGCAGCTTGCTCTTGCGCAGGTTGATGCCGAAATCGGTGAACATGTGGCGATGGGCGGGTACGAATTCGCCGGGGGCCTCGGCCAGGCGCTCCAGCGCGCGCACGGCGCGGTCGCGGTCGCCCCGGCGCAGTTGGGCCAGCGCGATGGCGAAGTCGGCCCGCAGCGAACGCTCGGTCTGCGCGCCCATCTCGTGTCCGGCGATGTCGCCGGAACGGCGGTTGGCGTCGCGCCCGGCGGCCATGCCGGACGGCGCGTCACCGGGTGCCGGGTCCTGCTGCTTCTTGCCGCCCGAACCGCCGGAACCGCCCCGCGCGGCCTGCATGGCCGTCAAACCGGGGCGGACGGGCACGGCCAGCACGTCCGGCTCGAAGGCATAGCCCTTGGCCAGTTCCGCCGTGCTGATGGCGCGGCGCTCGCCCGTGGGTTCCATGCTGGCCGACAGGGGCTGCACCACGTAGCCGCCCGCGTCGTGCTCCCAGACAAACCAGTAGCGCCTGCGCGCGGCGTTGCGCCCCGGCGCCCCCATGCCCGGCCTGCCCGTCTGGCGCGGATCGACGGAGGAATAGACGCCCTTGAAGATGCCGGTCTCCATATCTGCTCCTGTCGCTGCCCGCGAACACCGCGCCGTGGCTGCACGGCGTGGGCGCGTCGGGCTCAGATGTACCCTTTTTCGCGGGCGTTGCAAACGGCCGGGGCATGCGGGACGGCGGCCCTGTCCCGCACCGCTTCCCCCAACTGGACGCGCCGTGGCTTTTCCTTTATCCATGCCGGATGCATGAAATGTCCGTCGCATCCAGCGTCATCTCCATCGTTCAGGAAGAGCTGGCCAAGCATTCCGCCACCCGGTTGCTGCTGGTCCGCGTGCGCTTCGGCGCGCTGGCCAACCTCGTGCCCGAGGCCATGGAGTTCGCCTTCGAGGCCATGACCATCGGCACCGCCTTCGAGGGTGCGAAGCTGGAACTGGCCATGGCCCCGGTGAAGCTGCAATGCGGCGGCTGCGGCAGGGAGTTCGAGCCGCAGGGCAAGGAACTGCTGTTCGCGCCCTGCCCCGCCTGCGGCGAAGAGGCCGGACACCACGTGCTGGCCGGGCGCGAGCTGTACGTCGAACACATCGAAGCAGAATAGGGGGCTACCGTGGAAATACCCGTGGTCAGGAACGTGCTGGAAGCCAACGACAAGATGGCCGCCCAACTGAAAGGCCTGTTCGCCCGGCACGGCATTCTGGTCCTGAACATGATCAGTTCGCCCGGCGCGGGCAAGACCTCGGTGCTGGAGCGCACCCTGGCCGACCTGCGCGGCGAGTTCCGCATGGCGGTCATCGAAGGCGACCTGCAAACCGACAACGACGCCCGCCGCGTGGCCGCCACCGGGGCCAAGGCCGTGCAGATCAACACCGACGGCGGCTGCCACCTGGACAGCAACATGATTCTGGAGGCGCTGTCCAACTTCGACCTCGCGGAGATCGACATCCTGTTCATCGAGAACGTGGGCAACCTGGTCTGCCCGGTGGAGTTCGACTGCGGCGAAGACCACAAGGTGGCCCTGCTCAGCGTGACCGAGGGCGACGACAAGCCCGAGAAATACCCGCTGCTGTTCAATCTTTCCACGGTGATGCTGCTGAACAAGGTGGACCTTCTGCCCTACGTGGACTTTGACGTGGAGCGGGCCAAGCGCTTCGCCACGCACCTGAACAAGGGGCTGACCATCTTCCCCATGTCCTGCCGCAGCGGCGAAGGACTGGAAGGCTGGTACGACTGGCTGCGCGCGGCGCGCGCCGCCAAGCGCGGGTAGCGCCCGGGCAACCCCGCCTGCGGGCTTGCGGCATGGCGGGCGCGTGGTTACAGTAGCACACGTCGGGCAAGCATCCCCGTTCCGACGTCGAATTCACCCCCCGGCCCGTCCGGCACGCAGTTCGTGCCCGGACGGTATCCGGGGGTATGCCATTGCCGGAGGCAACACCCCATGAGCGATTCTTCTTCCTGTCAGGGCTGCCCCAGCGCGGCCGGTTGCGGCTCCGCCGGAAATCCGGAGGGCTGCCCCTCGTCTTCTTCGTCCGGCTCGTCCGGCTCGTCCGGCTCGTCCGGCTCGTCCGGCCCGGCCGCAGGTGCCGGAGGCGGCTGCGGCGGCGGGTGCGGTGGTCCCACCCCGGAACAGCAGGCCGAAGAGGCCAGGTTGCAGGCCACCCTTTCGCACATCCGCAACACCATCGTGGTCATGTCCGGCAAGGGGGGCGTGGGCAAAAGCTCCACCGCCGCCAACATCGCCGCCGGGCTCGCCCTGGCGGGCAAGCGCGTGGGCCTGCTGGACGTGGACGTGCACGGCCCGTCCATCCCCCGCCTGCTGAAGCTGGACGCGGCCCAGGCCGACGTGGACGGCGACACCATCCAGCCCGTGTTGTGGCGCGAAGATGTTTCGCTGAAGGTCATGTCGCTGGGCTTCTTCCTGCCCGACGGCCGCCAGGCGGTGATCTGGCGCGGCCCGGTGAAGATGGGCTTCATCAGGCAACTGCTGTCCGACGTGGCTTGGGGCGAACTGGATTTCCTGGTGGTGGACTGCCCCCCCGGCACCGGCGACGAACCGCTGTCCGTGCTCCAGTTGCTGGGCGACGCGGCCCGCGCGCTCATCGTCACCACGCCGCAGGCCGTGGCCGTGGACGACGTGCGCCGCTCGCTGGGCTTCTGCGAAGACCTGAACGTGCCGGTGCTGGGCGTCATCGAGAACATGAGCGGCATCGTCTGCTCCAAGTGCGGCAACGTGGAATCCCTGTTCGGCCAGGGCGGCGGCGAACGCCTGGCCAAGGAAATGAACGTGCCGTTCCTAGGCGCGGTGCCGCTGGACCCGGAGATCGTCCGCGCGGGCGACGAGGGCAACATCTACATCGCCTCGCACCCCGACCGCCCCGCCGCCGCCGTGCTGAGCACCATCGTGGACGCGCTGGTGGAAGCGGACGCTCCGGAGGCGTAGCAGCCCAATACGGTTAAAGAAAACACCCTCCGCCATGCCGTAATGACGGGGGGTGCCTTAATGGAAAAGTTTTGAGAGAGGGATGGGGGTTCGTGGGAAGGGAGAGAACTTTGCGGCAGCCGTTAGGCGAGCCTGCGAGCCTTACGGATGGCGACCGCAGAGCGCAAAAGTTCTCTCCCTTCCCACGATTACTCTCCATCTGCCTCTTACATCCCGGCCTCGGGCAGCCACAAATAGTGGAACCCGGCGCGCGAGGCGGCGTCCATGCCGGGCAGGCCCAGATCGACGAGGGCCATGCGTCCGGACCCGGCGGGGGTGGTGGCGGTGGCGTATTCGGTGGCGCCGGGCAGGGGGTCGCGGCGGTAGGTGACCACGCGCAGTTCGGTGGCGCCGGTCAGGCTGGCGGCTTCGGCCAGGGCGTCCTCGAAGTAGCCGATGCGGTCCACCAGCCCGGCGGCCAGGGCCTGGCGGGCGGTGAGGATGCGCGCGTCGGCGAACTGCGCCTCGCGGCCGTGGCTGGCGGGCCTGCGCTCGCGCACCAGCCCCTGAAAGCGGCCGTTCATGTCGGCGATGATGGACTGGAACAGGGCGCGCTCCTCGTCGGTGCCCTCGCGGAAGGGGGAGCCCATGTCCTTGTGGTCGCCGGACTTGCTGACCACGGCGCGCACGCCGATCTTGTCCATGAGCCCGGCCACCTCGGGCCGCAGGAAGATGACCCCGATGCTGCCGGTGACCGTGGAGGGGTGCGCCACGATGCGGTCGGCGGCCAGGGCGGTGTAGTAGCCGCCCGAGGCGGCGGTATCCATCATCAGGGCAACGACCTTCTGGCCCGTGCGCTCGCGGTGGCGCATCAACTCATGGTACAGCACGTCGCTGGCGGTGACGCCGCCGCCGGGGCTGTCGATGGCCACGAGCACGGCCTTCACGTCCGGGTCCTGGGCGGCCAGGCGCAGTTGCGCCACCACCTCCTGCACCATGCCCGGACGCTCGCGGAACAGGCCGGACTTGGGCCGGTTGTCGATGACGCCGTTGACATTGATGAGCACGGCCTTGTCGCGGCCCCGACCGAACACGGTCTCCTCGCCAAAGGGGTCCGGCCCGCCAAAGAACGACGAGCGAGCGCCGCACCCGGCAAGCAGGGCGGAACACGCCAGCAGCAGTGCGAGAACCAGCAGGGAACGCGCGCCGTGGCGCGGAGAATGCGATGCGATCATGAGAAACCTCCGTTGCGCCGTCACTACCACATTTGGCCGGGCGTGAACAATGCAAGGCCGTTCGCGGACGTGTAACAGCGTGTAACGGGCCGGGGCCGTTCCGGAGGCCGCGCGCCCCCCTGATTCCATCCGGTCCCCTGCTCCACTTGACAGCACCCCGCCCCGCACGGAGAATTCCACCCCTGACCTTTTCCGACCTTTGCCGGGGCCGGACGGCGCGCCCGCCTTTCCGCGCCGTGCCGCCCACCCCGCCCGCATATTCCGGAGACTTCCCATGACAGACACCCGCGACGACGATTTCGACAGCGCCAATCCGTTCCGGGCACTGAACAAGCGCTCCTTCCGCGACGCCCGCGCCCAGAAGGCGACGTCCCCCGCTGCCAAGGCAGGTGCGCGATCCCACGGACACGGCGGGCAGGCGCACAAGGCGCACCAGCGGCCCGGCACGAGCGGCGGAACGGACGAAGCCCGGTCCGCGCTACCGCCCCTGTCTGAGGAAGACGCCGAGGCGTTCCTGTCGGCCATGGGCGCGGTGCAGCGGCTGGACGCGCCGAAGAAGCCCGGCAAGGGCACGCCGGGCAAGAGGGGAATGGAGCAGACACCGGCACCCGTAGTGCCCGAGATGCCCGCATCGGCCGTCCCGGCCGCCGAACGCGACAAGCTGGCAGCCACTACGGCGGCCAGGCTGGACGCGGACGCGGCCCGCAACGGCTTTGCGTTGCAGGACCAGCCGGGATTCAAGCGACTGCTGGAACAGACGGCGGATGCGCCTGACGGCTCCGGCCCGCCTCCCGCCGGGAGTATGCCCGGAAAGCCCGATGCCGTGCCCGTCACGGCCTCCGAACGCAAGGAGGCGGTGCGCCAGCGTTCGCGGCAGACCGTGGCCGACCACGAGCACACCCCGCCCCCCGACGAGGACAACCTGTTCACCAAGGCCATGACCGGGGTGCGCACGCTGGCGGGCAAGGGGCGCGAGGTGCCGCCGGAAACCGCCCCGCGCGAGGCCGCCGCGCCCGCCGTGGGCCATCCGTTGCAGGACTTCATGGACGGTGCGGTGGAATTCGCGCTGGAATTCACCGACGAATACCTGGAGGGCCACGTGGTGGGGCTGGACGCGCTGACTGTCGGCAAGCTGCGCGCCGGGCAGTACAGCCCGGAAGGCCATCTGGACCTGCACGGCATGAACGCGCTGCAAGCCTACGAATCCATGGTCGGCTTCCTGCGCGCCGCCTACCACAAGGGCATGCGCACCGTGCTGGTCATACCGGGAAGGGGCAAAAACTCCCCCGACGGCATGGGCGTCCTGCGTGAAAAGGTGCAGGCATGGCTGACGCACGACCCGTTCAAGCGGGTGGTGCTGGCCTTCTGCACGGCCCAGCCCGCCCACGGCGGCGCGGGCGCGCTGTACGTACTGCTGCGCAAGTACAAGAAGTCGCGCGGCAAGATCCAGTGGGACCGCACCCCCACGGACGCCGACCTGTTCCTGTAGGGCGGTGTCCGGCGGACACCCCGGCGGCCTCATGCCGTCCTGCCATATCCCGTCCTGCCACATCTCGTCTGGCCACATCCCGTCGCGTCCGCTTGCCTGCGTCGCTCCGTGATGTTATTACATCCGTAACAACGGAGGTGGCGCATGCAGACCGTCAAGGTACGCAGGGTGGGGAATTCGCTGGGCATGGTCCTGCCCAAGGAAGCCGTGGCCCGCATGAACGTACGCGAGGGGGACACCATCTACCTCACGGAAGCCCCGGACGGCGGGTTCCGGCTCACCCCGGTCAACGAGGATTTCGCCGAGCAGATCGGCCTTGCCGACGACATCATGCGTGAAGACCGGAACATCCTGCGCGAACTGGCCAAACGATGATCCGGTGGATACCCGCCGAAGTGGCGCTGGCCATCCACGATCGGCAGATCGACGAACACGGCGGCGCCACGGGCGTGCGCGACATGGGACTTTTGGAAAGCGCGCTGTCACGCCCCCGGCAGTTGGCCAACTACGACGCGCCGGACATTTTCGGGCTTGCCGCCGCCTACCCCTTCGGCATCGCGCGCAACCATCCCTTCGTGGACGGCAACAAGCGCACCGCCTACGTCACGGCCATGCTGTTCCTGCGCCTGCACGGCAGGACATGTCACGCCCCGCCGCGCGACAGGATTCTGGTGTTCGAGCGGTTGGGGCGCGGCGATGTGCCGCAAGAGACGCTGGCCGCCTGGCTGCGCCGCTGGAGCACACCCGACGGCAACGGCGGGGAGTGAACCGCCCCGCGCCAGTCCGGCCCCGCCCACGTCATGCCTCATCAGGCCCACATTAGGCCCGCATCAGGCCCGCATCAGGCCCGCACTCACCCATGGCTGCCCGCCACACCGCCTTGGCCGCCTCATGGCGCGAGCATTCCGCCATCCCCGTACCCTGGAACGCGGAAATCCCCCGCCGCGTTGCCGCGACGGGGGATCATGGTTCTACCGGCGTTTCCACGGGCCCGAAGGCCGGGTCCGCTACTTCTCCATTTCCAGCCCGCGCTTGTAGGCCGCCAGCACCGCATCCATGATGCGGCCCCGCACGGCCTCGCGGTCCAACTGGTTGATGGCGGCGATGGTGTTGCCGCCGGGCGAGCAGACCTGTTCGCGCAGCACCGAAAGGTGCGTGCCGGACTGCTCCGCCAGCGCCACCGAGCCCGAGAACAGGCCCTTGACCAGTTCCGTGGCGTCCTGCCGGGTGAAACCCAGGGTCACGGCCACCTCGGTCACCGCCTCCATGAAGTAGAAGACGTAGGCCGGGCCGCAGCCCACCACCGCCGTGAAGGCGGCGAACTTCGACTCCGGCAGCGCGACGACCGTGCCGATGGACTCGAACAGGCCCCGGACCAGGTCGCGCCGGGACTGGTCCAGGGCCGGGTCGTCGAAGCACAGCGCGTACACGCCCTTGCCCACCATGGCGGGGGTGTTGGGCATGACGCGCACCACCGGACACTCGGGGCCGCCCGCTTCCGCCATGGCGGCTTTCATGGCCGCGATGGACACGCCGGAGGCGATGGACACCACCACCTTGTCCGGCCTGAGCGACGGCGCGACGGCGCGCAGCACCTCGGGCACCATGTACGGCTTCACCCCCAGCAACACCACGTCGGCCTGTGCGGCCAGCGCGGCGGCGTCGGGCATGGCGCGCACCCCAGCGTCGGCCAGGGCCAGCACCCTTGCGGGCGTGGGGTTGTATCCCAGCAGGGAAAGTCCCTCGCGGCCGGAAAGACCGCGCAGGATGGCGGCCCCCATGTTGCCGCAGCCGATGCAGCCGATGACGGCGTTCCCGGTGCTGCTGACGGTCATGTCGCTACCCTACCATCTCCAGTGCGTTGAAGAAGTACCCAATTTCGTACGCCGCCGTTTCGGGGGCGTCGGAACCGTGCACGGAATTGGCCTCGATGCTCACGGCGTAGGTCTTGCGGATGGTGCCTTCGGCGGCATTGGCCGGGTTGGTGGCGCCCATCAGGTCGCGGTAGCGCTGGATGGCGTTGTCGCCCTCCAGCACGGAGCAGACAACCGGGCCGGAACACATGTAGGTGACCAGGCTGTCGAAGAAGGGACGCTCGCGGTGCACGGCGTAGAAGCCTTCGGCCTGGCTGCGGGTGAGGTGGATCATCTTCATGGCGACGACCTTCAGCCCGCTGTCCTGAATCATCTTCAGGATGGCGCCGGACAGGTTACGTTCCACGGCGTCGGGCTTGATGATCGAAAAGGTGCGCTCGGCCATTCATTTCCTCCGGATACTGCAAGGGTTGCGGTTGCGGCGCGGGCGGCAACGGAACGGTTCACCCGCGCCCGTACAGGGGACATGCCATCAGGTGCGCGCAGTTGACCGAAACCGCCTCACTCACTTGCGGTTTCAATCCTGTGCCTGCGCACCCCGCACGCTGCGGAGATTTCGTTCTCCGGCAAGGAGGACGAGTCACGCGGCGCACCTTCAAGCGGGATTTCCGTTCGTTGGCGAGGAAAGCGAGCCTGACATGAGGGAGTATACTCTTATCGTATTCGACCGACATGGCAGGCGAAGCTTGACGACGCCAACGGGCGGAAGGTCCGCTTGAAGTCAGCGGGAAAGCTGCCGGACAGGTACGATGATGACACTGCGATCCCGCGTCCGCGCCCATTCCTTCAGGGCGGCCACGGTTTCCGGCAGGGGGTGGCCGATGGCGATGGCCTGCCCCTCGGCCTGCGCGATGCGGGCCGCCTTGTCCAACTGGAACATGATGTTGCGCTTGTCGGCGATGACGTCGAGGAACACGTTCCGCTTGTAGGCGGGCAGTCCCGCGCGCTTCGCCTCGGCGTACAGTTTCGAATTCTGGTGCGTCACGCTGTCGAGCACGAACAGGCCGGTGCCGTCAAGTGTCTCGCACACGGTGCGCATGGCCGAGGCGTTCTGGGTGGCGCGCGAGCCCATGTGGTTGTTCAGCCCCACGGCGTGGGGCACGCGGCGCACGGCGTCGCGCACCAGCGCGGCGATTTCCTGCGGCTGCTGGCCGGACAGGATGGCGCCGGGGCCGGGCTTCACCTGCGGGTAGCGCACCGGCTCCATGGGCAGGTGGATCATCACCTCGCGCCCGGCCTTGTGGGCCAGGTCCGCCGCCTCGCGGGCGTGCGTGCTGCGCGGCCAGACCGAGAAGGTCACCGGATAGTCCAGCGCGGCCAGGTCGCGCGCGGCGGACATGCTTTCGCCGATGTCGTCGATGACGATGGCCAGCCGCGCCCCGCCCGGCGTCATCGCCACCGGGGGAGGCGCGCCCTCGTAGAGCAGCAGCGAAATCTCGTGGGTGGGCAGGCCGTCCACGGTGACGATGAGCAGGTCGTCGGCCCGCACCTCGACGTTGGCGGTGTCGGACCAGGCGGCCAGCGTTTCCCTCAGGGTCTGCACGAAGCGGTCGGGCGCGCCGTCCAGACGCATTTCCATGCGCTGGAAATGGAAGGTCTGGCCCTTGGACTGGCGGTTCTCGATGGAGGCCAGGCGCAGCCGGTCGCGGCCGAGGCCCAGGCGGGTCACGGTCTGGACCAGGGCATAGTCCACCTGCTTCACGCCCGCTTCCACCGGGGCGTCCAGGCTTTCCTCGTAGGGCAGGTTGCCGGGGGTCACGGGCTGGCGGACTTCGCCCCCCGCCTCGCGCGCGCCGTTGGCGTCGGCCGTGCCGTTCGCCGGGGGTGACGCGGCGCGTTCCGGCTTGACGGGCGCGGTCTGCGGCGCATCGGCCCCGGCGTCACCCGTTGCGTCCCCGGCCAGGGGTTCGCCCTTGGGCGTATCGCTCACCGGGGTTTGTGGAAGCTGCGGAAACTGCGGCAGTTGGGGCAGTTCGGACTGTTCGCCGCGTTTCGCGTCGCCCTTTGGCGGCTTCTGCGCCTGTTGCGGGGCCTGCGCCTTCTTCTCGCCGCGCTCGGTCACGGCGGGCTTGCGCGCCTCGTCGCCGGACGGCTTCATGGGCGAGCCGAACACGAACAGCAGCATCACCAGCAGCGTGGCGGCCACGCAGATGGCCAGCACGGCCCGCGCCACCAGCGGCGTCAGGGTGGGCTTGCCGCGCTTGCCGCCGGAGCGCGGGCGGCTGCCCGATCCTCCTGACGCCGGACCCGAAGACTTGCCCGATTTGCCCGATGCGGCGGGCTTGCGGCCCTTGCCCCCCTTGGCGTCATCCTTGCGGGGGGGCTTCTTTCCGGGGCTTTTCTCCCCTGCCATGCATTCTCCTGCATCATGTCCGGCCCGCGCCGCCCGTGGCGGCCGTCCGGCCCGGGACATGTCCCGGCATGTCCCGGCATGTCCCTACATGATAGGGGCGCGGTCTCCCGCGCCCCTGGTTTTTCGTCGTGCAGCGTTACAGCTTCATCGGCAGCCCGCCGCATGCGCGGCGGCGCACCTACTGGATGTCCTTGAGGCGGGGCAGGCGCTTCACGAACTGCAACGCCATGCGCAGCTGGTTGTCCTTTTCCAGGGCCTGCTTCACGTCGTCCGCACGGGTGGCGGGGCGCGCATCCTTGCCCGAAGCGCCGTTCTCGAGGTGCCGGTTGAGGTCCTTTTCGCGCACCATGTTCAGGCGGTGGGCCTTTTCCTCTTCGCGCGGCAGTTCGAAGGGCACCTCGAAGTCGGGCTCGACGCCTTCCGCCTGGATGGAGCGGCCGTTGGGCGTGTAGTACAGGGCCACGGTCAGCTTCAGGCCCGCGCCGTCGGACAGCGGGATGACGTTCTGCACCGAGCCCTTGCCGAAGGTGCGTTCGCCCAGGATGAGCGCGCGGTTGTGATCGCGCAGGGCGCCGGCCACGATTTCCGAGGCCGAAGCGGAACCGGCGTTGACCAGCACCACCATGGGCACGGCCACGTCGCCGGGCTGGGTCTTGGCGCGGTATTCGCGGCTGGCGTCTTCCATGCGGCCGCGGATGGACACGATGACCCCGTCCTTGAGGAAGGTGTCGGACACGCTCACGGCCTGGTCCAGCAACCCGCCGGGGTTGTTGCGCAGGTCGAGGATGATGCCCTTCATGCCCTTCTTGCCCGCTTCTTTCAGCGCGTCCACCAGTTCGCCGGTGGTGCGTTCGCTGAAGCGGGTCAGGCGCACCCAGTAGTAGCCGTCCTCGAGCATCTTGGACTTGACGCTGATGAGCGGGATGGCGTCGCGCACCAGGCGCACCACTTCGGGGGCCTTGGCGTCGCGGTGCAGGATGGACAGTTCCACCTCGGTGCCCTTGGCGCCCCGGATGCGGCTGACCGCTTCCTGGGTGGTCATGTCCTGGGTGGGCACGCCGTCCACGGCGAGGATGATGTCGCCGCTCTTCAGGCCCGCCTTGTGGGCGGGGGTGTCCTCGATGGGGGCCACCACGATGAGCTGGCCGTTCTCGCTGGAAATCTCGATGCCGATGCCGAAGAATTCGCCGGAGGTGCTTTCCTGCATCTCCTTGAACTCCTCCACCGACAGGAATGTCGAATGGGGGTCCAGCCCTTGCAGCATGCCCTTCACGGCGCCGTTGATCAGGTCCTTGCGGGGCACGTCGCGCACGTAATAGCGCTCCACCAGGTCCAGCACCTGGCTGAAGCGCTTCAGCGAATCGTATTTGCCCTCGTCACTTGCCGCGCCGACGGTACCGGGCACCAGCGCCGACCCGCCGGAAAACGCGAGCACGCCGAGAATGAGCAGCGTGGCCGTCCACAGCGTCACACGCATAACGAATCCTCCGAAAGCCTGAAAAGAGGCTAATTTGCTGAAAGGAGCCACGCATCAGGGTTAATGGCTTTTTGGTGAAAACGCAATTCGAAATAGACTCCGGGGCCATTGGCGTCCGGGTAGAATCCGGCGGTGCCCACCTGCTGGCCGCCGCCCACCTCCTGGCCCAGCCGCAACGGACTGTCGGCCAGGAAGGCGTACAACGTATAATACGCCTGACCGTGCATCAGGATGACGACGCGGCCGAACCCGCGCATGGTGTCGTTGTGCACCACGCGGCCGTAAGCCACGGCGCGCACCGGCTCGCCCTGCCCCACCGAGATGCCCAGCCCGCGCACCGGCGGTTTGGCGTCCGGCGCGTAGCGGCGCACCACCCTGCCCTTGGCGGGCCACGGCAGGCGGCCCTTCTGCTTCTCTATGTCGCCGCGCGACAGGGCCTGCTCCAGCCGGGCGTTCAGGGTCTGGATCATCTCGAACAGGTCGGCCAGTTCGGCCTCGGCGTCCTCGCGCTGCTGGCGCACCGAGGACAGCGACTGGCGGAAGCGCTGCTTGTCCGCCAGCAGCTTGGAACGGTCGGCCCCCAGGGCCTCCACCTGCTTGCGCACCTGTTCGGAGAGGGCCTCGCGCCGGGTCAGGGCTTCGGCCATGGCGGTTTCCTGGCCGTGCAGTTCCTGCTGGCGCTCCCCGATGACCTTGTAGATTTCCTGCGTCCAGGCGTAGTCGCGCTCCGCCATGCGCCAGTTGGTCAGGTCGCGCGCGCCCACACCCTTCTGGCGCATGTACAGCGGCCAGAGCAGTTGCAGCAGCCCGGCAAGGGATTCTTCCGTGCGGGACCGCTCGGCGGCCAACCGCTCGTAGGCGGCGCGCACGTCGGTGGCGGCGGCCTCCAGTTGGGCCAGTTCCTGCTCCTGGCGGGCCACCTTGGCCTCCAGCGCGGTGATGCGGTCCTCGGCCATGGCCAGGTCGGTGTTCAGGGCGCGTTCCTGCACCGAAAGCCTGGTGATGCTCTCCTGCCGGGCGCGCAGGCGGGCCTGCTGGGCCTCCAGCGCCTTGCGGATGTCCTCTTCCGTGGTCAACTGGCCCACGGGCGCGGCCTTGCCGCGCGCTTCCTGGCGCCGGGGTTGGCCGCCCTTGCCGCCCTTGGTTGGTGGCGCGGTCGCGTCGCCATCAGCATCCGGACCAGGCTTGAGCGGACCCGCCTTGCCGATGGAGC
This sequence comes from Nitratidesulfovibrio sp. D1, assembly GCF_051133415.1. Classification (NCBI taxonomy): domain Bacteria; kingdom Pseudomonadati; phylum Thermodesulfobacteriota; class Desulfovibrionia; order Desulfovibrionales; family Desulfovibrionaceae; genus Nitratidesulfovibrio; species Nitratidesulfovibrio sp. D1. Next base: position 434,224 of record NZ_JBPGNZ010000005.1, read on the forward strand.
CGGAGGTGGCGGCCAGGGAAGATTCCGGCCGCGCGGCCAGCCATCCCGCCAGCGCGAGGGCCAGCGTCAGGACCAGCGTGAGGGCCAGGCACAGCAGGCGGCGCAGCGCCACGCGTGCGGGACCGGCGCGGCGCATGCCCGCAGAGGGGGCGAGGCCGGAACCCCACGACGGAAACCGCACCGGCCGCATGGCTCAGGCCACCCCGCTGTCGAGGAAGGAGCACAGGGGGCAGTCGACGCAGCGCGGCGCGCGGGCGCGGCACCAGTCCTTGGCCACCCGCACGATGAGGGCGTGGTATTCGTTGTAGAAGTCCACGTCGGGGTCCAGCACGTCCATGAACACGTCGCGCAGGTCGTGGTAGGGGATGTCTTCCGGCACCATGGCGTGGCGGTGCAGGATGCGCCGGGTGTAGGCGTCCACCACGAAGGTGGGCAGGCCCACGGCATACAGCAGCACGGAATCCGCCGTTTCCGGCCCGATGCCCGACACGCCGAGCAACCGGGGGCGCAGGTCGTGCAACTCCTGCCGGGCCAGCACGCCGAAGTCGAAGCCGCAGGCATCGTCCAGGAAACGCAGCAGATTGCGCAGGCGCACCGCCTTCAGCCGGAAGAACCCCGCCGGGCGGATGAGCTCCGAAAGCTCTGCCTCGGGCAGGGCCAGCAGGGTCTGGCCGTCGGCCAGCGCCCCGGCTTCCCGCAGGCGATGGATGGCCTTTTCCACGTTGGTCCACGCGGTGTTCTGGGTCAGCACCGCGCCCACGCAGATCTCCAGCGGCGTTTCGCCCGGCCACCAGCCGCTGGGACCCAGCCGGGCGTGCATGGCCGCGTACATCTCGCGCAACAGGCGTTCCCGTTTCCCTCGCATAGGCCGACACCCTAGCGTCATCCCGCATGCGCCGCAACCGGCGGCGTCGCACGGGGCGGTGCTATCAGGGATGCACGTTTTTTTCAGCCTCCGGCGGGCAAGGAGACGGCGTTCCTTACGCCTCCGGCGGGCAGGGGACTCCGTCCCCTGCACCCCTTTCAGGGAAAACCCAACGTTTTCCAACAAAAATGCCGCGTCACTCGTTGAGCAACACGGCGCTGAAACTCTCCCCCCTCCCACCCGATCAAAAAGTTTGGGGGGATGGGGGGCCGGGGGAAGGAGCCCCTTTTACACGCTGCGGTCGCCATCCGTAAGATTCGCGCTTTGCGCTCATCTAACGGCTGCCGCAAAGGGTCCCTTCCCCCGGTAACTCTTTCTCTCTTAAAAAACTCTTCCCTCCCCTACTCCCAGATCAACGCGGCCCATTCGCCTTCCACGCGGCGGCGTGCGGGGGGCATGCCGAGGCTGGTGTAGGCGGCTTCCACGCTATCGGCCTGCACGGCAAGCAGGCCGGAGAGCACGAGGCACCCGTTGGGGGCCAGCAGGGCGAGGATATCGGGAGCGAGGTCTTTCAGGGGCTGGGCGAGGATGTTGGCGAGCACCACGTCGTAGCGTTCGCCCTGAGCGGCTTCGGTGCTGCCGAGGCGCACGTCGATGGCGGGGGCCACGGCGTTGATGACGCGGTTTTCCTCGGCGTTTTCCACGGCCAGCATGTCGATGTCGGTGGCCACGCCGGTCAGGCCCAGCTTGGCGCAACCGATGGCGAGGATGCCGGAGCCGGTGCCCAGGTCGAGAAAGCGCAGGCCCGCGTGCACCCGGCCGGAGGCGGCAAGCTCGGAGACAGCGCCGAGACACAGGGCGGTGGTGGGATGGTGGCCGGTGCCGAAGGCGGTCTTGGGCTCGATGACGATGGGGATACGGCCGTGCAGGTCCACGGTGTCCACCATCCACGGGGCGATGACCATGAAGTGCGACCCGCACTCCACGGGCGTGAAGAAGTCGCGCCAGGCCAGGGTCCAGTCGGTGTCGGGCACGGAATCGCGGGTCACCTCGGCGCGGGGCAGCCCGGCGCGCAGGGTGGCCAGAAGCTGCTCGCAGAAGGCGGGGTTGTCGGTGTGCACGCGCAGGCGCACGGAGCCGTCGGGCAGGCTTTCCTCTTCCCAGCCGAAGGGCACGGCAAGGGCCAGCACGCCGTCGGCGATTTCGAGGTCTTCGGGACAGTCGGCGGGAATGACGATGCTGATGCGGATGAGGTCGGACACGGGGCTACCTTGCCTGGTACCGGGCCATCTGCCGCTCCAGCCGGCGGCTGGCTGCGGTCAGGGTCCAGCAGACGATGAAGTACAGCACGGCGATGGTGAAAAAGAGTTCGGCCGGAGCGGTCAGCTCGCGGTTGTTGATCTGGGTGGCCGTGCGGGTGAGCTCGGAAACGCCGATGATGTAGGCGAGCGAGGTGTCCTTGGTCAAGCTGACGAACTGGTTCACGAACGAGGGGATCATGTTGCGCAGGGCCTGCGGCAGGATGACGTAGACCATGGCCTGGGTCTTGGAAAGCCCGGTGCCGCGCGCGGCCTCCATCTGGCCGTACGGCAGGGCCAGCACCCCGGCGCGCACGATCTCGGCGATGTAGGCGCCGGTGAACACGATGAAGGCGACGAGGGCGCTTTCCGCCTCGGGCAGGGTGTGGCCGAGCACGATGGGCGCGAGGAAGTAGAACCAGAAGATCAGCATCAGCAGCGGAATGCCGCGGATGACCTCGACGTAGATGACGGCGGGCAGGCGCAGCCACCAGCGCTCGGACAGGCGCAGCAGGCCGAAGCCGAGGCCCAGCCAGAACGCCCCGAAGATGCCGCCGATGGCCAGCATCACGCTCATGGCAAGACCGCCCAGCGGCCCTTGCGGCCACGAGCCCACGAGCAGGTAATCGAAATTTCTCCAGACGACGTCCCACTGCACGCCGGTTGCTCCTTACGACTGATTCTGAAACCGTGGCGGCGCCTGTTGCCCGGCGGTGTCCCCAGTGGTGCCTGGGGTCACGCGGCGGTGCCGCCCGAAAAGACCGGGCCGCCGTGGCGGCGCGGGGTGCGTCAGTACTTGATGGTCCGCAGGAAGTGCCTGTTATACTGGGTGATGCTGAACGACACCAGCAGCGAGATGGCGAGGTAGATCAGCGTGCTGACCGTGAACGCCTCGAACCCGTGGAAGGTGTACGATTCGATCTGGCGGGCCATGTAGGTAAGTTCCATGACCCCGATGGTCATGCACAGCGACGAGTTCTTGAACAGGTTGAGCGCCTGCGAGATCAGCGGCGGCACGATGATGCGGAAGGCCTGCGGCAGGACCACGTAGCGCATGGCCTGCAGGAAGGTGAGGCCGCAGGCGCGCGAGGCTTCCAACTGCGTGCGCGGAATGGAGAAGATGCCCGAGCGTATCTCTTCGGCGATGAACGCGGCGGTGTACACCGCAAGGGCGATGACCCCGGCCGCGAATTCGAAATTCTGCTTGTACAGCCACTGGTTGACGGCGGCGGGCAACACCGCGTCGGACCCGAAGTACCAGAAGAATATCTGGACCAGCAGCGGCGTGTTGCGGAAGAACTCGGTGAACCCGGCGCTGAACCACACCAGCGGGCGCACCCCGGAAAGGCGCATCACCGCGATGAGCGTGCCGAGCGCCATGGCGAGCACCAGCGAGATGGCGGAAATCTGGCAGGTGACCACGACGCCGTCGATGATCCACTGCAGGTATTCGCCGGAGAGGACGAGTTTCCAGTCGAAGTTGTACTGCAAGACGTTATCCGCGTGAAAACGGGGGGCGCGGCGATGGCGCCGCGTCCCCCGTCGGGTTGGTGCGTGCTAGTAGGGCCAGGTTTCCATCTTCCAGGTGAGCGGCAGGTAGTACTTGGTGTCCTTGCCGAACCACTTGTCGTAGATCTTCATGTAGTCGCCGGTGTTCCACAGGTCCACCAGGGTGCGGTTGACGAGATCGCGGAACTTGGAATCGTTTTCGGCAAGGCCCAGGCCGTAGGGCTCGGCGGCGATGTAGTCGCCCACGATTTCCCACTTCTCGGGCTCGGGGTCGGAGTTGCGCAGGCCGAGCAGGATGGTGGAGTCGGTGGTGACGGCTTCGGCCTTGCCCTGCTTCAGGGCCAGGAACGCCTGCGGGTACTCGTCGAAGGAGATCACGGTGGCCTCGGGCTGGGCGGCCTTGATGTTCTTTTCAGAGGTGGAGCCCTTGGCGGTGGCGACCTTCTTGCCCTTGAGGTCGGCCGCGCTCTTCACGCCGCCGCCCTTCTTCACCAGCAGCTTCTGGCCGTCCATGAAGTAGGTGATGGAGAAGTCGATGACGTCGTCACGCTCGAACTTGTGGGTCATGGTGGCGGCCACCATGTCCACGGAGCCCTGGGTCAGCATGGGGATGCGGGTGGCGCTGGTGACGGTTTTCAGTTCCAGCTTCACGCCCAGCTTGTCGGCGACGGCCTTGCAGATGTCGATGTCGAAGCCGACGACCTGCTTGCTCTGCTCGTCGATGAACCCGAAGGGCACGGTGGAGTCCTTGACGCCGCAGACGAGCGCTCCGCGGGCCTTGATGTCCTCGATCTTGCCCGCGTGGGCGATGGTGCCGGAAAGCACCACGCACAGGGCCACGGCCAGTAGCACAAGACGCTTCATGAGAGTTCTCCCTGCTGATGCGGTTCGGGGGGCCGCAGGCCCCCGGGATGGGCGTTCGTCCGTCGTCCGAACCCGGCGTGCCGCATGGCGCGGCTGTCGGGGGTGTCGCGTGTCGTGCCCGAGGCGCGTTCGCGCCGCCCGGCTGGGGGACTGCCGACGCCGGGGCGCCGACAGGCAGTGCTACAGGATTTCCCGCAAAAACGCCTGGGTGCGCTCGTGCCGGGGATTGGAGAAGAAGACGTCCGGCGGGGCCTCTTCGATCACCTTGCCCCCGTCCATGAAGACGACCCTGTCCGCCACCTCGCGCGCGAAGCCCATTTCGTGGGTCACGCAGAGCATGGTCATGCCCGCGCGGGCCAGGTCCTTCATGGCGTTGAGCACTTCGTTGATCATTTCGGGGTCGAGCGCGCTGGTGGGCTCGTCGAACAGCATGACCTTGGGCTGCATGGCCAGGGCGCGGGCGATGGCCACGCGCTGCTGCTGGCCGCCGGAAAGTTCCACGGGATACTTGCGGGCCTGGTCGTGGATGCCCACGCGCTCCAGCAGTTCCATGGCGATGGATTCCGCCTTGGCCTTCTGCATCTTGCGCACCTTGGTGGGGGCCAGGGTCACGTTGTGCAGCACGGAAAGATGCGGGTACAGGTTGAACTGCTGGAAGACGATGCCCACCTCGGTGCGCAGTTCGTTCACGTCCACGCTCTTGTCGTGGATGCTCCTGCCTTCGAGCAGGATCTGCCCCTTCTGGATGGGTTCCAGCCGGTTCAGACACCGGATGAAGGAGCTCTTGCCGGAGCCGGAGGGGCCACAGATGACCAGCACCTCGCCCTTCTCCACCTTCTGGGTGATGCCCTTGAGCACGTGGAACTCGCCGTACCACTTGTGCACGTCGTGAAATTCGATCATCGCCATGCGCGGCCGTCCGTATCCTGTACCGGCGATGGCGCGGGCCGCCGCCGTCTTTTTACCAGATTGTCGAAGATGCGCCCCGCGCCGCGGGGCGATGCACCGCCAGGGGGCGGCCCCGGACGGTACGGCGGGCACCCGTGCGCGACGCAACCCCGCACGGGCGGACGGTCACCGTCCGCCGTCACTGGCCGCTGCACCGCGAAAGCCGTACTGCCGACACGGGAAAGCCACCGCATCGGCCGCCGGAAGTGCCACACGTTTCTACAGGCGTGTTGCGGTGTTGTAGCGGACGGTTTGAAGCGCTGTCAAGCGAAATCATTAACAAAAACGTAAACAGCCAATGCCGGCGGGGGATTGCGGGAACATTCCTCCATTCCACGTCCGGGGTGCCCGCCTGCCCGGGCCGGGCGGCCCCGCGCCGTCCGGAACCCTTGTCACGAGCGGAGAACGTGAAACGGCGCCCGCCCCGTACGGGCGGACGCCGTGAACATCTCCGGCAGCGGTGGCCTGGCTTGGCTGGTCATCGAGCCTTCCGGTCAGGCCACCCTGTCAGGCCCGCAATCACGCATAGATGTCCACCAGCGCGCCCGCGCCCGAATAGGCCGGACCCAGCACCGACTTCTGGAAATCGTAATCGGCGCTCATGGAGCCGGACCAGCCCGTGGAGCGGGCAGAACCCGATCCGCCCGTGCTCCCGAGCCCCGGGGAATTCATGTAGTCCAGGGTCTTGCTTACCACGGCCGCGCCAAAGGTCTGCTTGTCCCAGGGGGCCGCCTGGACCGCTTGGACTGGCGACGACGCCACGCCGTTCATGTAGTCCAGCGTCTTGCCCACCACCGCAGCGCCGAAGGTCTGGCTGTCCCATCCTCCGGAACTGGTTGACGATACGCTGAAATCACTCATACCCCTCCCCTCCTTCGCGCGGGCCGGGCATCCGTGCCGTGCGGCGGGCGCGCCATGCGTGCACCGCGCGGCCACGTCCCGCCGCGCGGTTTTCCCATGTTCACGATATACAGTAGGTCGGGCAACCGGGTCACGCCATTATTTTGCCGTGCCGGGCATGGCGGACGGGGCCGCCACACGCAAAACGCCCCGCCGGACGGTCCTGGGGACCAGCCGGCGGGGCGTCACTCATCATGAGCCGGAAGGGGTGGTGCCCCTCTCGCGCGGGCGCGTTACGCGGGCCTGTGCGCGGACAGGATGTCCTCCAGCGCGTCGGCGAAGGCGTCGAGGTCGGCGCGGGGAATGGTCAGCGCGGGCAGCAGGCGCAGCACGCAATCCTGGGTCAGGTTGCAGATGAAGCCCCGGTCGATAAGCGCCTGCCATACCTCCTTGCCGGGGAAGGCCAGCACCACGCCGATCATCAGGCCAAGGCCCCGCACGTGGTCGATGGTGCCGGGCAGCTTTTCGCCCATGGCCCGGAAGCGGTCCATGATCCGCGCGCCCTCGGCGGCGGCCCGTCCGGCCAGGTCGTCGCGCAGCATGATCTCCACGGTCTTCGAGGCCACGGCGGAAACCAGCGCCCCCGCCCCGAAGGTGGTGGCATGGCTGCCCGCCACGAAGCCGCGCGCCACCTCGTCGGTAGTCATCATGGCGCCCATGGGCAGGCCGTTGGCCAGGGCCTTGGCGCAGCTGACGATGTCCGGTTCCAGGCCGTAGTTCTGGAAGGACCAGAACCGCCCGGTGCGGCACATACCCGCCTGGATCTCGTCGGTCATGAACAGCACGCCCTTCTCGCGGCACAGGGCCTGCACGGCGCTGGCGTAGCCGGGGTCCAGCGGACACACGCCGCCCTCGCCCTGCACGACCTCCACCAGCACCCCGGCGGTCTGCGGGCCCACGGCGGCGCGCAGGGCCTCGATGTCGCCCGCAGGCACCTGGCGGAACCCTTCCGGCATGGGATGGAACCCGTCCTGGAACCTGGCCTGCCCGGTGGCGGCCACCGTGGCCAGGGTGCGCCCGTGGAAGGCCCCGGTCAGGGTGATGATCTCGTAGGCTTCGCGGCCCTGCACGCGCTGCATGTAGCGCCGGGCCAGCTTGATGGCGGCCTCGTTGGCCTCCGCCCCGGAGTTGCAGAAGAACGCCTTGGCGCAATGGCTGGTGGACAGCAGCCTTTCCGCCAGGTCCAGCTGTTCTTCCTGGTAGAACAGGTTGCTGACGTGCACCAGCTTGCGGGCCTGGGCGGCGGCCACCTCGGCCAGTTCCTCGTGGCAGTGGCCCAGCGATGTCACGGCGATGCCGGACAGAAGGTCCACGTATTCGCGGCCGTCAATGTCCCACAGGCGCGAGCCATGCCCCCGCGCCACGGAAATGGGGTACCGGCCGTAGGTGCGGCACAACAGGGATTCCTCGCGCGCTTTCAGCGCTTCGAACCGTTCGCTCATGGCGTGTCTCCGGAGAATTGATGGAAGTATTCGGATGCGGCGGGGGTGCGGGCGGGAAAACCCGTGCCGCGTACCCAAGGGGCTTTCCGAAATTAGGATTTTCGTTCGTTGACAAGGAAAACGAGCCCGCCATGAGGGAGTATACTCTTATCGTATTTGACCGAAATGGCGAGCGAAGTTTGACGCTGTCAACGGGCGAAAAGACAATTTCGGCACGATCCCTACAGGCTGCCGGTGTGCCCGAAGCCACCCGCGCCGCGCGCCGTCTCGCCAAGGGCATCCGCCTCTTCGACGAGGGCGTGGAAATACGGCTGGAACACTAGCTGCGCGATGCGCTCGCCACGGCGAATTCGTCGCTCCTCGCCCGAGGTGTTCAGCAGCGAGACCACGATCTCACCGCGATAGTCGGGGTCGATGACGCCCACTCCCTGGCTGACGGTAAGCCCCATGCGCGCCCCGAGCCCGCTACGCGAGTACACGAACCCCGCCGCGCCGGGCGACAGCGGCTCCACGGCCACCCCGGCGGGGATGGCCAGCCGCGCCCCTGCGGGCAGGACCGCCTCTTCCGCGTCCATGCAGGCGCGCAGGTCCATGCCCGCCGCAAGCGGCGTGGCCGGGGCGAGGCCGCCGGGGCCGCCGGCGCCTCCATCGGGGGCGTACAGCGCGCGCGCGTCGCGCAGGTAGCGCACCCGCACGCGCAACGTCGGCGTACCCTCCATAACGCTGCTTGCACTTGTCACGAAAAAGCTCCTGTGAAAGAATACCGTAACTCCACAGACCCGCCGGACCACCGCCGCACGGAGGGGGGCCGCCGGACCGTCTGTTCCTATGCCACTCTCGCAGGCAAGTCAAAAGCACGCCGACGCCGCACCGCCGGAGGTACGCAGCATGCAGCCGCTCAAGGTCTTCAGTGTCATCCCCAAACTTCCCGAAGGGCTCGAAGGGCTGTGGGAACTGGCCTACAACCTCTGGTTCTCGTGGAACAGCGACATCGAGTCCATCTTCTCGCAGATGGACCAGCGCCTGTGGCAGGAAAGCTACCGCAACCCGGTATGGTTCCTGAACCACGTCCCCCAGCGCACCCTGGAGGAACTTTCGCGCGACACGTTCTTCAAGCAACGGCTGTCCGACGCCGTGGCGCAGTTGCGCCAGTACGTGGGCAGGCCGTCGCCCCACAAGTTCGAGCAGGTGCCCCCCGGCACGCCCGCCGTGGCCTACTTCAGCCTGGAATTCGGCCTGGCCCTGTGCCTGCCCATCTATTCCGGCGGCCTCGGCATCCTGGCGGGCGACCACCTGAAGTCGGCCAGCGACCTCAACGTGCCGCTGGTGGGCATCGGCATCGCCTACCAGCAGGGCTATTTCCGCCAGTACATGACCCCCGACGGCTGGCAGCAGGAACGCTACCCCGTCTACGACTTCGAGCAGATGCCCATGCGCCCGGCGCTGACGCCCGACGGCCAGCCCGCCGTGGTGCGCGTGGACGTGGGCAACAGGCCGCTTGCGGCGCGCATCTGGCAGGCGGCCGTGGGCCGGGTGACCCTGTACCTGCTGGACACCAACCTGCCGGAGAACCCGCCTGACTTCCGCCAGATCACCGAACGCCTGTACGGCGGCAACATCGAGATGCGCCTGTGGCAGGAAATCCTGCTGGGCATCGGCGGCATCAAGGCGCTGAAGGTGCTGGGCATCGACCCCAAGGTCATCCACATGAACGAGGGGCATTCGGCCTTCGCCGGGCTGGAGCGGGTACGGCTGTACATGAAGGAGCACGGGCTGTCGTTCGAGGCCGCCACCGAGGTGGCCGCCTCCGGCTCCATCTTCACCACGCACACCCCGGTGCCCGCGGGCAACGACCGCTTCGCCCCGGACCTGATGTACCGCTACTTCGAACCCTACGCCCGCGACATGGGCCTGGCCTTCAAGGTGTTCATGGCCCTGGGCCGCGAGGCCCCGCACGACGACGCCGAACCCTTCTGCATGACCGTGCTGGCCCTGCGCCTGTCGCGCGCCAACAACGGCGTGTCCACGCTGCACGGCCGCGTCTCGCGCAACATGTGGAAGCAGGTGTGGCACCAGTTCCCGATGGAGGACGTGCCCATCGGCGCGCTGACCAACGGGGTGCACGCGCCCACCTGGGTGGCCCAGGACATCGGCATGCTGTACGACCGGTACCTGGGCTCCAACTGGCGCGAGGACCCGGACTGCGCCCGCGCCTGGAGCCAGGTGGACACCATTTCCGACGCCGAGTTCTGGCGAACCCACGAACGGCTGCGCGCCCGGCTGGTGGACTTCGTGCGCGAGCGGCTGCGCCGCCAGCTGGCCGCGCAGGGCGCGCGGCGGCAGGACATCCAGATGGCCGAGGAAATGCTGAATCCCGAAGCCCTGACCATCGGCTTTGCCCGGCGCTTCGCCACCTACAAGCGCGCCAACCTGCTGTTGCAGGACCGCGAACGGCTGGAACGCATCCTGGGCGACCGCGAACGGCCGGTGCAGTTCATCATCGCGGGCAAGGCCCACCCGCAGGACCAGGGCGGCAAGCAGCTGATCAAGGACCTGATCGCCTTCAGCCGTTCGCAGGGCGCCAACATGAGCGTGGTCTTTCTCGAGGACTACGACATGGAGGTGGCCTCGTACCTGGTTTCCGGCTGCGACGTGTGGCTGAACAACCCCCGCCGCCCGCTGGAGGCCTGCGGCACCAGCGGCATGAAGGCCATGCTCAACGGCGTGGTGCAGTTCTCCACGCTGGACGGCTGGTGGGACGAGGCCTACCGCCCGGACAACAGCCTGGGCTGGGCCATCGGCAAGGGCGAGGAATACGACGACCCGGACTACCAGGACTTCGTGGAGATGCAGACCCTCTACAACATCCTGGAAAACGACATCATCCCCGAATTCTACGACCGCGGCCGGGGCGGCCTGCCCCGCTCGTGGATCCGCCGCATGAAGGCCGCCCTGAAGGAACTGGCCCCCCGCTACAACTCGCACCGCATGGTGCTGGACTACCTGGGCACGGCCTATTCCCCGGCCCACGGCTACTACATGCGCCTCGCGCGCGACGGCTTCGTCCCGGCACGCGAACTTTCCGAATGGCGCATGGAGATGATGACCAAGTGGAGCGCGGTGCAGATCCGCAACGTGCGCAGCCGGGTGGAAGACACCCTGCACGTGGGCGATTCGCTGCGGGTGGAGGCGGAACTGTACCTCGACGACATCGCGGCCGAGCACGTGCTCGTCCAGTTGTACGCCGGGCCGTTGGGGCAGGACGGCTCCTTCTCGCAGCGCCAGTTGACCGTGATGACCCCCGAGGGCGAACGGCGTGACGGCTGGCAGCTGTTCAGCGGCAGCACCCGCCCGGCGGAGGCCGGGCGCTTCGGCTTCACCGTGCGGGCCGCCCCGGTGCATCCGCTGCTGGCCGACCCGCACTCGCTGGGCCTGATCCGCTGGGCCTCGCCCGCGTAGAAGGACCGGCATGACCCGCCCGCGCCCGTGGCGCGCCGTCGGCATCCGCCACCGGATGCCGACGGCGGCGCTGACGCATCTGCGGCACGCGGTGCTGCTGGCCGCGCTGTGCGCGCTGGCGGGGCTGGCCGCATTGGGCAGCATGCCCCTGTCGCAGGCCCTGGCCCGGCCGGTTCAAGCGCTGCCCGGTCAGCCGCAAGCCGATGATTCCGTCCTGGTCATCGCCACCTGCGACTGGCCGCCCTACGCGGAGCGCCATCTGCCGCACGGCGGATACGCGGTGCAGATCATCCGCGCCGCGCTGGCCGCCGCCGGGCTGGAGGCGCGCTTCGAATTCATGCCCTGGGCCAGGGGCATGGCGCTGCTGCGCGAAGGCCAGGTGGCCGCCGTGGCCCCCGCCTACAAGACCACCGGGCGGGAAAGCGAGTGCGACCTTTCCGCGCCGTTTCCCGGCGGCCCGCTGACGCTGTTCGCGCTGGCGGGCAACGCGCGGCGCTGGACAGACCTGCGCGACCTGGCCGACCTGCGCATCGGCGTAGTGCGCGGGTATGCCCACACCGACGCCTTCGACGAGGCCCCGTTCCTGAACAAGGAAGCCGCCAACGACGAAACGGCCAACCTGCGCAAGCTGATGGCCGGGCGCATCGACGCCATGGCCGCCGACCGCAACGTGGTGCACTACCGGCTGCGGCGCGACCTTTCCGGAGACCCGGCCACACTGGCCGAGTTCGATCCCGTCCTTGGCGAGCGCGACCTGTACGTGTGCTTTGCGCGCACGCGGCCGGGCCACGCCGCCCTGCGCGCGGCCTTCGACAAGGGGCTGGCCGCCGTGCGCGCCGCCGGACTGGTGGACGAACTGCACCGCGAAATGCGCCGCCTGGCCGGGGAACAGCCCGCCGGGCAGTGACGCCGTGGTGCGCCTCGCTCCCCTCCGCCCATGACCGGCCTCCGCTTGCCTGCCGGGCGGAAATGCCCTACCTCACCCGCAGGCCGGGGAGCCCGCCGCACCCCGGCCGCCTTCATCCCATCCGCCCAGCCGTTCCGGAGGACACCTTGACCGCTCTCGTCACCGCCGCCATCGCCGGGGGGGGCCTTGCAGGCTGCGAATGCGCCCGCAGGCTCGCCCGCGCCGGGGTTGCCGTCACCCTGTACGAAATGAAGCCCCTGGCCTATTCCCCGGCCCACACCAGCCCCGACCTTGCCGAACTGGTGTGCTCCAACTCGCTACGCTCGGATGACATCGCCTCGGGCGTGGGGCTGCTGAAGCAGGAGATGCGCGAACTGGACAGCCTGGTCATCCAGGTGGCCGAGGCCACCCGCGTGCCAGCGGGCAAGGCCCTTGCGGTGGACCGCGAACTGTTCGCCCGGCGCATGACCGAAGCCGTGGAGGCGGAACCGAACATCACCGTGGTGCGTCGCGAGATTCCCTCCATCCACGCGCCGGAACTGGCCGCCGCCGACGTGGCCGTGGTGGCCGCCGGGCCGCTGGCCAGCGCGCCGCTGGCCGCGTCGCTGGCCGCCGTTGTCGGCTCCGACCACCTGTATTTCTACGACGCCATCGCGCCCATCATCGCCGCCGAATCCATCGATACCTCCATCGCCTTCCTGGGCTCGCGCTACGACGAAGGCGAGGGCGACTACCTGAACTGCCCCATGAACCGCGAGGAGTACGAGGCGTTCCACGCCGCCCTGCTGGCCGCCGAAAAGGCCCCCGTCCACGAGTTCGAGAAGGAAGTGCACTTCGAGGGCTGCATGCCCATAGAAGCCCTGGCCGAACGCGGCGAACGCACCCTGGTCTTCGGGCCGTTCAAGCCCGTGGGCTTCACCGACCCGCGCACCGGCCAGCGCCCCTACGCCATCGTGCAACTGCGCGCCGAAAACCTGAACCGCACCGCCTACAACCTCGTGGGCTGCCAGACCAAGCTCAAGTACGGCGAGCAGGAGCGCGTGTTCCGCATGATCCCGGGCCTGACCAACGCCGAATTCGTGCGCCACGGCTCCATGCACCGCAACACCTACGTCAACGCCCCCCTCGTCCTTGCCGACGACCTGTCCCTGCGCCCCCACCGCCACGTGCACCTGGCCGGGCAGATCACCGGGGTGGAAGGCTACGTGGAATCCGCCGCCTGCGGCCTGTGGCTGGGCATGCTGCTGGCCGCCCGCGCCCTGGGCCGCCGCCTGTCCACCCCGCCCACGGACACCGCCCTGGGCGCGCTGCTCCACCACCTGCACACCCCCGCCAAGAACTTCCAGCCCTCCAACGTCAACTTCGGCCTGATGCCCGAACTGACCCAGCGCGCCAAAAAACGCGACCGCAAGGCCCTGTACGCCGAACGCGCCCGCGCCAGCTTCGCCGCGTGGATGGAAAACGTGCCGGGGTTGGAGAAGTAGCTAGGAAAAAATACAAACCGGGGAAGGGGACGCTTTAACAAGCGTCCCCTATTGAAAAGTTTTGGAAGGAGGGGGTGGGGTTCGGGGCGGGGGAGGAGAACCTTTTCCAAAAGGTTTCCTCCCCCGCCCCGATTCGCATTTTTTCTTCCTTAGAAACCCCGTGCCTCCACATCCTCCAGCAGGGCGGCGTGGTCGTGCTGGCGCAGGGTATCGAAGTCAGGGCGGGCGTAGCGGTACTGGAGCTTGTACATGTTGGCCCAGGCATTGGAGAACTGGGCGGGGTCGGTCCAGGCGGAGCGGCCGGTGCGCTTCATGTGGCGCACGGCCAGATGGCCCTGATAGACGGGCAGGTCGCCGCGCAGGCTGCGGCGCAGGTCGTGTTCCAGGTCGTCGTACTGGCTGGGGGCATAGCGCAGGTCGAAGGGGCCCACGGCGTCGAACACGGCGCGGCGGAACAGGTGGCAGCAGCCGGTGACGGACACGCACGGGCGCTGGTAGGAAAACTGGCCGAAATCCAGTTCCTGCAAATGCAGGTCGGACACGGAGAAACGGCGGCGGTAGCCGGGGGCGTTCTCGGGCGCGGCGGCCATGTCGCCCCCGGGGTCCAGGTGCAGGTCCACGGACTGGAGCAGCATGGGCACGGCGTGGTCCACCACCCGGCAGCCGTACACGTTGGCGGCGGGATGGACGGCCATGGACGCGCCGAACAGGCGCAGCCAGTCAGGCGGCACGGTGGCGTCGTCGTCCAGAAAGGCCATCCAGTCGCAGGCGCGGACTTCCGGCAGGGTCAGCAGCCAGTTGCGGGCGGGGGGCGCGCCGATGTTCAGCGGCAGGGTGACAGTGAGCAGCCGTTCGCCCAGACTTCCGCCGGGACGGCTGGGCGTGCGTTCCGCCCAGCGGGCCAGCACCTTGGGGGTGGCGTCGGTGCAGCCGTTGTCCAGCACCACCACGCGGGCGTCGCCAAGGTCCGAGGCGGCCACCGAGGCCAGGGCCTCGTCGATACACTCGGCCTTGTTCCAGGTGTAGAACAGCACCGCGCCGCGTCCGGCGGGCAGATCGCCCGGCAGGTCGCGGCCGCGCGCCACGTCGTCCAGCCGCAGCAGCAGGTTGACCTGCCACGGCCGGGCGTCGGCCGCCGCGCGCCACAGGGCCAAAGCGGCGTCGCGGTCTCCCGCGCGGTACAGGGATTCGGCATGCCGGACCCTCCACGTGACCAGCGGCAGGGCCTTGCACGCTGCCGCGTACAGGGCGGCGGCCCCGGCCATGTCCCCGCGCGCGAAGGCCACGTCGCCGCGCAGGGCCGCGACAACCGGCGCGGGCACGCCACCCCCATCCCGTAATCCGGAAGGCAGTCCGGCCAGCCACGCGTCCAGCCACTGGTGGCGGGCCTCGGTCATGCCCACCACCATGGCCTGCCGCAGCCAGAAGGTGTTGCCCGGCTGGGCGCGGCGCTGGCGGTCCAGCAGGCGGCACGAGGCGTCGGCGTCGCGCTGCTGGAGCAGTTGGACGAGTTGGCGCACCTCGGCCTCGGGCGGGGGCGCGTCCAGAGCCGCCAACAGTTCCGCCACCCGGAACACCGGCGTGGGCAGGAACGGCCGGGCCTTGTGCAGCGCGGCCAGTTGCCCGGCCGTGCGCCCGTCCAGCGGGTCGGCCTCCCACGCTGCGCATAGGGCGTCGGCCCCCAGCGCGAACAGGGCGGCGGGGCCGTACGCGGAACCTTCCGGCGTGTTCATGGCCGCAAGGGCCATCTCGGCAATGCCGACAAGGTGCAGTTGCCCCACCCCGCCCTTGAGCAGGGCGGCGGCGAGGTCGCCGGGCAGATCGCGCCAGCGGGGACGGGCAAGGGCGGGAGAGGTCACGGTGGCTCCGGCGGGTTCAATTGACATTCCGGGCGTTACCGCCCACAGTGCCGCATCGGCCGATCCGCGCGCCGCAACCGCCGCGCGCGTTTCGGCGCGTTGTATCCCGCCAACCCGCATCCCCGCAACACGCATGGCGCATCCGCACGGCATCCCCGCCCCCGACCCGGCCCAGGCCCCCGCGCTGCTGGCCGCCCTCATGGACCGCGTGCCCACGTGGGAATGCGGCGCCCTTGGCGTGGACAACCAATACCGCCTGGCGCGCGGGACCATCGAGAACGCGGAGGGCGACCCCGGCGTGGTGGCCGCAGGGGTGGGCATGGCCCTGTGGGGCTGGCGCGACAACCCGCTGGACACCCGCCTTGCCGCCTTGCTGCGCGCCATCATGGAGGACGCCCCGCAGGCGTTCGACCCGGCGTTGCGCGAGTTGATGGCCCGCCTGCACGGCAGGGTGCGCGTGCCCGTCGCCTTCGGTGCGCTGGACGCGGCCCTGAACGAACATGGAGGCCCGGCGGCCGCTCCGGGCCGGGTGATGCTCGACGTGGTGCTGCCCCGGCTGACCGACCCGGCACACGGGCTGTTCTGGCTGGCGCGCGGCGTGGAGTGGTGCGTGCGCCACGAAAATTCCGTGGGCGCGACCGCTGACGGAATCGCTCCCCCTGTTTCCCCAGCCGCGGATGACACCGCGCTGGAAACATTGTTGCGCGCCGCCACGACCCTGCCCGGCGAACTGGCGCTGCCAGCCATTCTGGCAGACCGGCTGCGCGCCGAATGGGCGGTGCGCCGCCTGGACGCTGCCGACGCGCTGCGGCGGTTGGACCAACTGGCGGAACCGAACGCCTCCCCCGCTGGCGCATCCCCCTTTTCCCCGTGGTACGCGCTGCGCCGCGCCGAACTGCTGGCCCGGCTGGGACACCCGGCCGACGCCGCCGCCCTGCTGCTGCCCCTGTGGCGCGCGGCCCCGTACCATCCCAACCTCACCCTGGCCCTGCACGAACTGCTGCACCCGCTGCCCGCGCCACCGGCGGACATGGCTCCCCCCGCCATCCTGCTGTACACTTGGAACAAGTGCGACCTGGCGGCGCAGACCCTGCGCTCGCTCCGTTCGGCGGGGTTCCGTGGCGCGCCGGTCTTCGCGCTGGACAACGGTTCGCAGGACGGCACCGAGGACATGTTCCGGGCCATGGCGGCGGATTGGGGTTCGCCCTTCACCGTGGTGCGCCTGCCGGTGAACGTGGGCGCCCCCGCCGCCCGCAATTGGCTGCTTTCGCTGCCGGAAGTTCGCCAGCGCGAGCACGCCGTGTTCCTGGACGACGACGTGCTGCTGGAACCCGGCTGGCTGGACGGCCTGCTGGCCGTGGCCCACGCCCGTCCCGGCTGGGGGGCCATCGGCTGCGCGGTCACCGACCACACCCCGCCGCACGCGCTGCAATGCGCCGACTTTTTCGCCCTGCCGCCGGACATGGGCACCCGCAGCTTCGCCGACCTTGACGAGCACTGGCATATCCACGGCAACTCGGCAGGCAACGCAGACCCCCTGCTCACCGCCTACACCCGGCCGTGCCTGTCCGTTTCCGGCTGCTGCCACATGGTCTCCATGGCTTCCGTGCAACAGGTGGGCGCCTTCGACGTGCGCTTCAGCCCCAGCCAGTTCGACGACCTGGAGCGGGACATCCGCTGCACGCTGGCCGGGCTGCCGGTGTGGTACGCGGGCACGGTGCGGGTGCGCCACATGCAGCACTCCAGCCTGCGCCAGGCCACCAGCCGGGCACGCAGCGCGCACATCTTCGGCAACCGCATCAAGCTGGAACACCTGCACCCGGCGAACAAGGCGAAGCAGGCGCGCGAGGCGTCCGCCGCGCTGGCCCGGCAGGACCTGCTGCGCAAGGCCGCCGCGCTGGCGGCCCTGCCCTCGCCAAATGCCGGGTAGCCGTCCCGCAACCTCTTCCACCCGCCACCGCGCCGCGCGCACGAGTCCTCTCCGCATGACCACCAAAGCCCCCCTCGTCTCCGTCGTCATCCCCGCCTGGAACCTCTGGGACCTCACGCGCGGCTGCCTGGAAAGCCTGCGCGCGCACACGCCCGGCGGCGTGCTGGAGGTCATGGTGGTGGACAACGGCTCCACCGACGCCACCGCCACCGACCTCGAACCATTGGGGCGCGCCCTCTTCGGCGATCTGTTCCGGGCCGTGCGCCTGCCGGAAAACAGGGGCTTCGCCATAGCCAGCAATCTTGGCGCGGCGCAGGCCCAGGCGGACCGGCTGCTGTTCCTGAACAACGACACCCTGGCCACCCCCGGCTGGCTGCCGCCCCTGCTGCGCGCGCTGGACGACGACGCCCGGCTGGGCGCCGTGGGGCCGCTGCTGCTCTACCCGGATACCGACCGCGTGCAGCACTGCGGCATCGCCTTCACGCCCTCGCTGTCCACCGAACACCTCTACGCCAATTTCCCCGCCGCGCACCCGGCGGTGGCCGCGCGGCGGCCGTTGCAGGCCATCACCGGCGCGGCCCTGCTCATGGGGCGCGGGTTGTTCGCGGACTGCGGCGGCTTCCACGAAGGGTACCTGAACGGCAGCGAAGACCTGGAACTGTGCTGGCGCGTCCGTGAACGGGGGATGAAGGTGGCCTGCGTGCCGGAAAGCCGGGTGTACCACCTGGAAAGCCGCACCCCCGGCCGGAGCGACCACGACACGGCCAACGCCGCCCGGCTCAACCGGCGCTGCTCCGGCTGCTTCGGGCCGGACCTGCACAAGCTGGCCCGGCGCGACGGCTTCGAACTGGCTCTGACCCCGTGGCTGGAAACCTACCTGACCCTGCCCGCCGCGCGCGCGGCGGAACTGCTGGCGGCCCACGCCGATTTCGAGCCCGGCCGCTGCTGGCAGGCCCTGCAGTCCGACCCGCTGTGGCAGCCCGGCTACGAACTGCTGGCCGCGTTCTTGGAGGCCCACGGCAGATACCTGGAGGCTTCGGGCGTGCGGCTGCTGCACTGCTATTTCTTTCCCAGCCTGCCGGGGTACCGCCGCCTGGCCCTCATGGCGGCGCAGGCGGGCAACCCGGACCTGGCCGGGCAGGCCGCCCGCAAGATCGAGCACGTCACCGGCCTGCTGGAGGACCCGGAACCGCTGGTGCGCAAGGCGCGCGGGCTGGCCCGCTGGGCGCGGCGCGCGGGCGAGCGCGAGGTGGGCGCGCTGTACGAGGGCTGGCTGACCGACCTGGGCCTGCCGCTGCAAGGCGGCGACGCCAACGACCTGCCGGGCGAAGGCGACTGACGGACGCCCCCGACAAGCCCCCCTGCCGCGGACCCACGCCGTATCCGCCAAACGCGACGGCGGCGCACCCGGAACCTTCCGGATGCGCCGCCGTCGTGCGTCGCGGGCGCGGGACGGGGCATTCCCCGCCTTCCGTTCCCGCTACTTTTCCGTCCAGGCGGCGATGCGGGCCTCCAACTCCTCATCGGGCCAGGAGGGCCGGTCGTACATGCCCGCCAGCACGCGCTGGCGCGAGGCCTCGGCCAGCAGCACCGCCGCCGCCACCGACACGTTGAAGCTCTGGATCATGCCGTACATGGGAATGTACACTTCGCCGTCCACCAGTTCCGTCAGTTCCGGGGCTACGCCGGAATGCTCGTTGCCCATGATGATGGCGGTGGGCCGGGTCATGTCGTAGTCGCCGAGGGGCTTCGCCGCCGGAGTGCAACTGGTGGCCAGCACGCGGTGCCCGCTTTCCTTCAGGGTGCGCATCAGGCTTTGGGCGTCGGAATGGCGCACCGTTTCCACCCACTTGCGGGCGGATGCCGACGACTTGCGGCCCAGCACGGGAAAGGCGGTGTCCGTGTAGTACAGGTGCACCTGAGCCACGCCGAAGGCGTCGCAGCTGCGGTAGATGGCCGAAACGTTGTGCGGGTCGTGGATGTTGGCCAGCACAAGGGTCAGGTCCTTCTGCCGCCAGCCGAGAACGCGGCGGATGCGCTCCATGCGCCGGGGGGTTATCTGTCGTGCCATTGTGGTTCTGATGCGGTATGCGGGGTTGCGGTGGGCGCCGTGGCGCGGGGCACCTGTGTACCTTCGTTCGGCCGAAATGTCATCTTCACGCTTGACGAACGAGAACGGCAGGTTGCAGAAAACCATACCGGCACTTCATGCACGGCCTTTGCGACAGGCAACACGGTGCGCCATACGCACTTTCCGTTCGATAGCGCACGGTTCCGCCTCGCCCGCGTCCGTGGTACCGGAGCCGGACCCTTGCGACACCAACGGGACCGCCTCCGCATCCGCACGATGACGGCCCTTCCCCCCGACGAGACCCCAGGAGGCCCACAGGTGAAACGTTTCCCCACAGCGCCCGCCCCTTTCGTCATGGCCGTTCGTGCAATCCCGGCCGTTCTCGCGGTGCTGGCCGCCGTACTGCCGCCCGGCACGGCCCTGGCCGCCGACGCCGGCGCGCCCCACTTCGACGGCGCGGTGCTGGGCGGGCTGTGGGCCGCCCCCTTCGCCTGCATGCTGCTGTCCATCGCCATCCTGCCCCTGCTGGCCCCGCACTTCTGGCACCATCACTTCGGCAAGGTCTCCGCGTTCTGGGGCCTGGCCTTCCTTGTGCCCTTCGCCATCACGTTCGGCGCCTCGCTGGCCGTGTACGAAGTGCTGCACACCCTGCTGCTGGAGTACATCCCGTTCATCATCCTGCTGCTGGCCCTGTTCACCGTGGCGGGCGGCGTGCGCCTGACCGGCTCGCTGGTCGGCACGCCCGCGGTTAACACCATGCTGCTGGCCATCGGCACGGTGCTGGCAAGCTGGATGGGCACCACCGGCGCGGCCATGCTGCTGATCCGCCCCCTGCTGCGCGCCAACGCCCATCGCAAGTACAAGGTGCATTCGGTGGTGTTCTTCATCTTCCTGGTGGCCAACATCGGCGGCTCGCTGACGCCGCTGGGCGACCCGCCGCTGTTCCTCGGCTTCCTCAAGGGCGTTTCGTTCTTCTGGACCACGGTGCACATGCTGCCGCCCATGCTGCTGGTTTCGGTGCTGCTGCTGGCCGTGTTCCTGGCGCTGGACACGGTGCTGTTCGGCAAGGAAGGCCGCCCCGTGCCACCCCGGCAGGACACCGGAGAAAAACTGGGCCTGGAAGGCGGCGTGAACCTGCTGCTGCTGGCGGGCGTGGTGGGCGCGGTGCTTCTGAGCGGCTTCTGGAAGCCGGGCGTGGAATTCACCGTGTACCACGTGGGCGTGGAGTTGCAGAACGTCGTGCGCGACGTCATCCTGCTGGCCATTGCCGGGCTGTCGCTGAAGCTCACCGACTCCGAATCGCGCATCAGGAACGATTTCAGCTGGGGGCCCATCCTTGAGGTGGCCAAGCTGTTCGCGGGCATCTTCGTCAGCATGATTCCGGCCATCGCCATCCTGAAGGCGGGCGAGCACGGCGCGCTGCGCCCGGTGATCCAGATGGTGACCCACGACGGCCAGCCGGTGGACGTCATGTACTTCTGGCTGGCCGGTCTGCTTTCGAGCTTTCTGGACAACGCGCCCACCTACCTGGTGTTCTTCAACACCGCCGGGGGCGACGCCATGCGCCTGATGCACGACATGCCCCGGACGCTGCTGGCCATCTCGGCCGGCGCCGTGTTCATGGGGGCCAACACCTACATCGGCAACGCCCCCAACTTCATGGTGCGCTCCATCGCAGAGGAGCAGGGCGTGAAGATGCCCAGCTTCTTCGGCTACATGGCCTGGTCGTGCGGTATCCTGGTGCCCTCGTTCGCGCTGGTGACGCTGGTCTTCTTCATGTAGCGACGCGCACCGCAGTGACGCAATGCCCCGGCACGCCTCGCGGAATCGTGGCACGTTGACGCTCCATGTGCCATCTGCTACCCCTTTCGGCACGCCCGTGACGCCGGATTTTCCGCGCGCCGCGACGGGCGCGCAGACAGCGCGAGGCATGCATGCACATTTCGGAAGGGGTGCTTTCCCCGGCCGTGCTCGGCGCGGGCGCGGCGCTGGCCGCCCTTGGCGTCGCCACGGGCCTGAAGCGCCTGGACTACGATCGCCTGATGACCGTGGCCATCCTGTCCTCCGCCTTTTTCGTGGCCTCGCTGATCCACGTGCCCATCGGTCCCGCCAGCGCGCACCTGGTGCTCAACGGGCTGCTGGGCGTCATGCTGGGCTGGGCCGCCGTTCCCGCCATCTTCGTGGCCCTGGCGTTGCAGGCCCTGCTGTTCCAGTTCGGCGGGCTCACCGTGCTGGGGGTGAACACCTTCACCATGGCCCTGCCGCCAGTGCTGTGCTTCTACGCCTTCCGGCCCATGCTGTCCGGCCCGTCCCGCCTGCGCGGGGGCGCGGCCTTCGCGTGCGGCTTCCTGTCCGTGGGCGCATCCGCCCTGCTCACCGCCGCGGCGCTGGCCCTGTCCGGCGAGGAGTTCGCCGCCGCCGCGCGGGCGCTGCTGCTGGCGCACGTTCCGGTCATGTTCGCGGAAGGAGTGGTGACGGCGCTGGTGGTGTCGTTCATCGCCCGGGTGCGGCCCGAAATGCTGGCCTTCACCTCCACGGCCCACGGCTAGCGGCTCCCCCGTGCTGGACGAACCCTTCAGCCGGGGCGCCTCGCGCCTGCACCTGGCGGACCCGCGCTGCAAGCTGGTGGCCGCGCTGGCCTTCGCCGTGTGCGCGGCCTTGCTGCGCTCGCCCGGCCCGGCCGCCCTGGCCCTGCTGACGGGCGCGGCCCTGTGCCTGTGGGCCCGCCTGCCCCTGCCCCGCCTGCTGCGCAGGCTGGCCGCCGTGAACGTGTTCGTGGCCTTCCTGTGGCTGTTCCTGCCCTTTTCCCTGCCCGGCGCGCCGCTGCTGCGCATCGGCCCCTTTCCCGGCCTGCCGGACTGGCTGGCCCCGAACTGGCTGTCTCTGACCGCCACCGACGCGGGCGTGGCCCAGGCCCTGCTGGTCACCCTGAAGTCCAACGCCATCGTGCTGGCCTTCATCGCGCTGGCGGGCACGTCGGACATCACCGCCGTAGGCCATGCCATGGCGAGGCTGGGCCTGCCGGACAAACTGGCCCTGCTGCTGCTGTTCACCTGGCGGCAGTTGCACGTGGTGGCCCAGGAATACCACCGCCTGCGCACCGCCGCCAAGGTGCGCGGCTTCACCCCCGGCACCGACCTGCACACCTACCGGACCTACGCGAACATGGCGGGCATGGTGCTGGTGCGCAGCTTCGACCGGGCCGAGCGCGTGGGCCAGGCCATGCGCCTGCGCGGCTTCGCCGGGCGTTTCCACATGCTGGCCGAGCCCGCCGGACGCCCCGGCGACCGGCTGCTGGCCGCCGTCATCATCCTGTGCGCGGCCGCCCTGCTGGCCGCCGACATCCTGCAACCCCTCGCCGGACTGCCATGAGCACCGCAACCACGCCCCCGAACAGCGGACAGCCCCACAACTGTGCGCATGACCATGCGCATGATCATGCGCACGGGCACGGCCATCCGCATCCCCATCCGCACAGCCATTCCGATGACGACGCCACCCCGCCGCTGGCGGCCGTGCAGGACATCCACTTCACCTATCCCGGCAGCGCGGAACCGGTGCTGCGCGGCGCTTCGCTGGCCCTGCGGCCGGGGCGGCGCATCGGCCTGCTGGGGCACAACGGCAGCGGCAAGTCCACCCTGCTGCACCTGCTCATGGGCCTGTTGCGGCCACAGTCCGGCCGGGTGTTGCACCGGGGCGCTCCCCTGGCCCGCGAGGCGGACTTCGTGCCGCTGCGCCGCGAGGTGGGATTCCTGTTCCAGAATTCCGACGACCAGTTATTCTGCCCCACCGTGCTCGAAGACGTGGCCTTCGGACCGCTGAACCACGGCGCCTCCCCGGCCGAGGCCCGCGCCATGGCCGAGGCCACCCTGGAGCGGCTCGGCTTCGCCGGGTTCGGCAGCCGGGTCACCCACCGCCTGTCCGGAGGCGAAAAGAAGATGATCGCCCTTGCCGCCGTGCTGGCCATGCAGCCGCAGGCCCTGCTGCTGGACGAGCCCACCAACGACCTGGACCCGCGCACCCGCGACCGGCTCATCACCATCCTGGCCGCGCACAGCCCCACCCACCTGATCATCTCGCACGACTGGGACTTTCTGGCCCACACCTGCGACAGCTTCCTCACCGTGCAGGACGGCACCGTGCGCACCGCCACCCATACCCCCCACACCCATGTGCACACCCACACCGGCGGCGACGTGCACCACCATCACGGGTAGAAGAAAAAAACGAATGCGGGGGAGAGGAAGGAAACTTTTGCGGCAGCCGTTAGGCGAGCCTGCGAGCCTTACGGATGGCGACCGCAGCGCGCAAAAGTTTCCTTCCTCTCCCCCACACCCCCTCTCCATCCTTCCAAACTTTTCAATAGGGGCGTCAGCGATCGGCCAAGACGCTCCTCTCATCCCAACGACTCCTCCCCCAATGAAAACGTTTTGGGGAAGAGGGGATGGGGGTCCGGGGGAAGGGGAGAAGCCCCTTTTGGAAAAGGGGCTTCTCCCCTTCCCCCGTTTACTCCGAACGCCTACCCGAACAGTTTCGCGCGCACGTCCGGCCACACGGCATCGGGGGTGATGTCGCGCATGCAGCGATGATGGCCCAGGGGGCACTGCTGGGGGCCGTGCAGGCCGCAGGGGCGGCAGTCCAGGCCGGTTTCGAGCACGGTGGCCCTGGGGCCGCGCGGATAGAAGCCGTGGCGGCGCACGGTGGGGCCGAAGATGGCGGTGACGGGGGTGCGCTGGGCCCAGGCGATGTGCATGGGACCGGAATCGTTGGTGAGGTAGCAGTCAAGGATGGCGAGGTGCGCGGCAAGGTCCACGAGCGAGAGCGCGCCGGACAGGTCGATGAGCGCGGGGCTGCCGAGGGTGCCGGAGCGTTCGGCCACCTCGCGCGCCACCTCTTCCTCGCCGGGCCCGGCGAACAGCACGACGCGCGCGCCATGGGCGGCGGCGCGGCGGACGACCTCCGCGAAATATCCGACGGGCCAGCGCTTGGTGGCCCAGACCGAACCGGGATGCACGCCCAGCAGCGGCGCGCCGCCGCCCGTGTGCTCCGCGCGGAAGGCGGCGGCCCGCTGGCGGGCGGGTTCGGGCAGCACCAGTTCCGGCCAGTCCAGAACCTGCCTGAGGTTCAGGGGCCGCACCAGTTGCAGCAGCCGTTCGATCTCGTCCAGTTGGTCGAAGCGGCGCGGAACGGTGTGGGTGTAGAACCACGAGTTGAACCACGGCCGGTCGTAGCCGATGCGCACCTTGGCGCTGGTCCAGCGGGCGATGCACGCGCTGCGCAGGCTGGTGTGGGCGGAAATCCACAGCGAATGGTTCTCGCGCGCCAGTTGCCGCCCCACGCGGGCGGCGGCCATGACGCCGCTTTCGCCGCCGCGCTTGTCGAACTCGTGCACGCCGGAAAGCTCGGGCTGCGCGGCGAACAGCCCGCCCACGCCGCGCCGCACCCAGAAGTGCAGTTCGGCGTCGGGGTAGTTGGCGCGCAAGGTGCGCAGAAGCGGCAGCGTAAGCACCGCGTCGCCTAGGAAGGCGGTGTTCCAGACGCCGATGCGGCTCATGACGGTTCGCTCCGCGAAAGGTCCGTGGGAAGGGGGGCGCAGGGGGATGACCCCGGCGTGCCCGATGCGCCCGATGCGCCCGGTGCGCCCGATGAGCCCGATGAGTTTGACACGTCCCGCTCCCGCACGGTGCCCCGGCCCAGCAGCCACGCGGCTGCCGCGGCAAGGTCGCGCGCCACCGCGTGCGGCCAGTCCGGCCGCGCGGCAAGGTCGGCGGGGTCGGGTTCGCGCACGGGGGCGTCACCTTCGGGCACGGGCACGCCCAAGGTACGCGCGGCGGCCTGCCCCTTGCCAGTCAGCACCAGCACCACCAGTCCCAGGCCCGCGCTGCGGCCGAAGGCCACGTCCTCGGGCTTGTCGCCCACCATGGCGGTGGCGGCGGCGCACAGGCCGTGCCGGTCGCGCAGGGCCAGCCACATGCCCGGCGCGGGCTTGCGGCAGGCGCAGCCGTCGTCCGGGCCGTGCGGGCAGAAGGCCGTGCCGGTCAACGTCACGCCGTATTCCCCCAGCAATTTGCCGAGGCGGTCGTTGCAGGCGTGCAGGTCGGCCTCGGTGAAGTAGCCCCGTCCGATGCCCGACTGGTTGGTGACGAGGAACAGCCGCGCCCCGGCGGCGGCCAGGGCGGCAAGCCCCTGCCCGGCGCCCGGCAGCAGCGTGACGCCTTCGGGGTCGGCCAGGTAGTGGCGGTCCTCGATGACGGTGCCGTCGCGGTCGAGCAGCACGGCGGTGAGGGATGTGGTGTTCGGTGCCGGGTTCATGGTGGGGCAACTTGTGGCACGGCGGGCCGCTTTTTTCAAGGCGGCGGCCCAAGAGGCAGCGAGCCCCACACCACCGAAGACGGCATCCGGGCCATCGTCAGCCTGCCGCGCCGGGCCGGGCGCATCCAGCCGTACGAGGAACGTTCCATCCGCAACATCCTGTCGCTGGACCGGAAGCGGGTGGACGATTTGCAATTTGCAGGAACCGGCCCGGCGCCGCCACGCAGAGTTGGCACAAAAATAACTAATGATTACTGTTAGTGTTTTTAAAGATGAGCGATCCGTTGTCGTTACGGCTTGTTACCTGAGGCGCTCTCCCGTTGTGAAAGCCTTTGCACGGGCGCTACCCCCTTGCCACGACGGCGGAAACGCCGTATGCCAGACGCAGCCGCATGCGACGTTTCCGTAGGATGACGGGACGTTTCCGGCGGCAGCGCATCCGATGCAACCCGGCGCCGCCACACGGCGCCGTGAGACGATACACAGTTCGCGGCCGGTCACGCACCGGCGATCATGCGGGCGGCCACGCCAGCGGCCCGCGCGGCGCCACCGGCGCCTGCACCACGAACGCGCCCCGCGCGGCCGAAGGGACGGCCCTTCCGGCAACGGCACGGGTGGGCATCGCCCCCCGGCCTTCGCGCGATGCGGCGGCGCACTTCCCGCCCTTTCCGGATCGCCAACCCACCGGAATCGGGCAGGGAAGCCATAAGGACCACACATGTCGAAGAAGAACGGCAAAAGCCTGTACCTCGTGGCCCTCGCCCTGTTCCTGGGCGGGGTGGGCTATCTGGTGTTCTCGGGCTTTTCCCAAAACAGCGTGTACTTCCTGAACGTTTCGGAAGCCCTCGCCATGCCCTCGGACAAGTTGCAGTCCATCCGCCTGTTCGGCACCGTGGCCCCCGAGGGCATCGCCAGGCTGGACGACGGGCCGGGCGTGCGCTTCCAACTCGAAGACAAGGACAATCCGGGGCAGACCGTGCGGGTGATGTACCGCGGGGCCGTGCCCGATACCTTCAAGGAAGGCGTCGAGGTCATCGTGGAAGGCGGCATGCCCCAGGGCGGGGCCGCAAGCGAGTTCCGCGCCAAGACGCTGATGACCAAGTGTCCCTCGAAATACGAAAAAGAAAACCGTAAGGGATGATGCCCGGCGGGTTACGCGGCGTGGGCCGGCCAGCCTTCCGAACCGGCACGCCGGTCGCCGCGACGGTCGCCACGGTGGTTGCCACGGTGGTTTACTGACGGGCGGCTTCGCCTGCGCCGCGCGCTGACGCGCGCCCTGCGGTTCCCACGCGCCGCGTAACGGGCACCGGCGGCAAACGCCGCCCGGCTTCCGATTCCCGGCCCGCCACGCACCCATGTGCCGCATCCGCGCATCCCTCACATATCGGCAGGAGACTTCATGCACCTTTCCGCCTACTTGCTGCTTGTCGCGTCGCTGCTTTTCGCCCTCTTCTTCGCCGGGGCGGCAGCCGCGCAGCTGTGGCAGGGGCGCTCCACGGTCCTGCCGTGGATCGAAAAGGCGCACCTGATGCTGACCGGGTTCATGACCTTGTCATCCGTGGTGCTGCTGTACGCCCTTGTCAACTTCGACTTCTCGCTCGTCTACGTCGCCAGCTACACCGACCGCGCACTGCCGCTGTTCTACCGCATGACGGCCTTCTGGGCCGGACAGGCCGGGTCCATGCTGTTCTGGGCATGGTCCGTGGCCCTGTTCGGGGTCATCTTCGCCCTCACCGGCGACTACCGCGCCCTCAGCCCCCAGACCAAGCTGTGGTTCTGGCTGTTCTTTCTGGCCGTCATGGCCTTCTTCCTGCTCATCCTCACCGCGTGGAGCAACCCGTTCCTCACCGCATCCCCGGCCCCGGCCGACGGCAACGGCCTGAACCCGCTGCTCCAGAACCCCGGCATGATCTTCCACCCGCCGTTGCTATTCCTGGGGTACGGCGGCTTCGCCATTCCCGGCTGTCTCGCCCTGGGCCAGGCCATGAGCAACGGCTACGGCCGCGAGGGCGCGTGGGCGGGCATCGCCCGGCCGTTCACCCTTACCGCGTGGCTGTTCCTGACCGCGGGCATCGTGCTGGGCGGCTGGTGGTCGTACATGGAACTGGGCTGGGGCGGCTACTGGGCGTGGGACCCGGTGGAAAACGCCTCGCTCATCCCGTGGCTGGTCTCCACCGCGTTCCTGCACACCTCGGTCATCGAGTCGCGGCGCGGCAAGCTGCACCGCGTGAACATCCTGCTCATGGCGCTCACCACCATTTCCGCCTTCTTCGCCACCTACCTGGTGCGCAGCGGGGTGGTGGATTCGCTGCACGCCTTCGGCGACGGCGGCGTGGGCCGCCCGCTGCTGATCTTCATCCTGGCCTCCATCGCACTCACCGTGGCAGTGACGCTGATCTGGCGCAAGGACGACGCAAAGCCCCTTTCCGGCATCGACAGCCGCGAAGGCTTCCTGGTGCTGGTGGCCTGGGTGCTGCTGGCCCTGTCCGCCATCATCCTGGTGGCCACCATGTGGCCCGTGTTCAGCAAGTTCTGGGTCGAAAAGCCCATGGGGCTGGAACCCGCCTTCTACAACCGGGTGTGCCTGCCGCTGTTCGCGGGCATCGCCGTGCTGCTGTCCGTGTGTCCGTGGCTGGGCTGGAAGGGCGGCGTGCGCAGCATGCCGAAGCTGCTGGCCGTGCTGGGGGTGATGGCCGCCGTCACCGTCATGACCTGGTACGCCTACCGCATGCCCATGGCCGCCCTGGGCGCGGGCGCGGGCGCAGCCTGCGTGGCGGGCATCGTCATCCTGCTGACCACCGAAGCCCACGTGCGGCGCAACAACGCCTCGCTGGCCGCCCACGGCGTGCACCTGGGCCTGGCCCTGATGGTGCTGGGCATCGCCTTCTCCGGCCCGTACAAGGTCGAGCAGGAAGTGGAGATTCCCCGCGACGCCACGGTGAAGCTGGGCAAGTACGACCTGCGCTACGTGAACCTGTACGAGGGCGAAGGCCCCGGCTACATCTTCATCGAGGCCGAACTGAACGTCACCCGCGAGGGCGCGCCCGTGGGCATGCTGTCGCCCCAGCGCCGCCTGTACGCCAAGTTCGACCGCCAGGCCTTCGCCGAGGCGGCCACCATCTTCGGCCTTGGCGACGAACTGTACGCCACCCTGCTGGGGGTCGATGCCTCCGGCGCGGCCACGCTCAAGGTCAGCGTGAACCCGCTGGTGAACTGGGTGTGGATCGGCGGCACGCTGATGTGCGTCGCCCCCTTCCTGGGACTGCGCCGCCCGGCATCGTCACGCGACGAGGACGGCGACGCCGGAGACGGGCGGGAGGCATGATGATGCTGCGGCTGACCAAGGTCGCCAAGTTCTACGGCAACCGGCTGGTGATCAAGGACGTCTCGTTCGAGGCGGCCCCCGGCACGGTGACGCTGCTGGCCGGTCCCAACGGGGCGGGCAAGTCCACGCTGCTCAAGCTCATGGCCGGACTGTCCCGGCCCAGCGCGGGCAGCGTGGAGCGCGGCGTGGCCGAGGATTCCCTTGGCTATCTTGGGCACCAGACGTTCATCTATCCCGAACTCACCGCCTTCGAAAACCTGGCCTTCTGGGCGCGCCTGCACGGCCTTGCGCCGGAACGGTGCACCGAAGAAGCCCTGCTGGCCGCCCTGGACCGCATGGAACTGAAGCGCTTCGCCTTCGAACGGGCGGGCGGCTTTTCGCGCGGCATGGCCCAGCGGCTGAACCTCGCGCGGGTGCTGCTGCTGTCGCCGTCGCTGCTGCTGCTGGACGAACCGGGCACCGGGCTCGACACCCGGTCCATGGCCATCCTGCACCGCGAAATCGCCGCCGCGCGCGACCGGGGCGCGGGCATCGTCTGGATCAGCCATTCCGTGGCCGAGGACCTTGTCCGGGCCGACCACGTGCTGGCCATCGCCGAAAAGCGCGTGGCCTACAGCGGCCCGGCCGCCGGGTACGTTCCGGAGGCCGTGGCATGCTGAGCGCAGCCCTCGCCATCGCATCCAAGGACCTGCGCCTGCTGCTTTCGCGCGGCACCGGCCTGGTCCAGGCCCTGCTGCTAGGGCTGTTGCTGATCTTCGTGTTCAGCCTGTCGCAGCGGGTGGGCGAAGTGATGGGACCGCAGGGGGCCGCCGCCATCTTCTGGCTGGCGTCCGCCTTCTGCCAGGTGCTCATCTTCAACACCCTGTTCTCCATCGAAGAGGCCAACGGCGCGCGCTTCGGCCTGCTGCTGGCCCCGGTGCCGGTGCAGGCCGTGTGGCTGGGCAAGGGCATTGCCGGGTTCGCCCTGCTGCTCTGCGCCCAGGCCGTGTTCCTGCCCGCCGCCGTGGTGTTCCTGGGCCAGACCGTGTCGCCCCTGTGGCACGTGGGACTGGCCACCGTGCTGCTGGCGGACGTGGGCATCGTGGCCCTGGGCGCGCTGCTGGGCGCGCTGTCGCAGGGCCAGGCCGCCCGCGAATCGCTGCTCAGCATCGTGCTGTTTCCGCTGCTGGTCCCGGTGCTGCTCGCGGGCATCCGGGTGGGCGCCGCCGCCTTCGCCGACGACATCCCCGAAGGTGTGGACTCGTGGCTGGGGCTGGTGGCCGCCTTCGACGCCCTGTTCCTTGGCGCGGGCATCGTGCTCTTCCCCTTCGTGTACGGCGGGGAAGAATAATACGCAGATCAGGGGGCTCTGCCCCCTGCCCCCCGCAAGGGGGCCGCGCCCCCTTGACCCCTTTTTCGGAACCGCCCCGCTTCGCGGTCCGGTTCCGGATAAGCGCTGAACTGTGAGCATCCCCCTATCAAAAAGTTTGGGGGGATGGGGGTCCGGGGGAAGGAGACCCTTTCCAAAGGGTCCCTTCCCCCGGAAAAGAAATACAACGCCGCCCAGGCGGCAGCGAGGCACCCATGCGAACGAACCGGCTTTCCCCCGTGATGCCCCTTGTCGGGCTTGTCGCGGGCCTGGCCCTCGCGCTCTGCCAATACATGATCTTCGTGTACGCCCCCGTGGAGCAGACCATGGGCATCGTGCAGAAGATCTTCTACTTCCACATGCCGCTGGCGTGGTGGTCGCTGATCAGCTTCTTCACCGTGTTCGCGGCCAGCATCGCCTTCCTGCGCACCCGCAACTGGAAGTGGGACGCGCTGTCCGGCGCCGCCGCCGAGGTGGGCGTGCTGTTCAGCGGCCTGGCCCTCGTCACCGGCTCCATCTGGGGCCGCCATTCCTGGGGCGTGTGGTGGACGTGGGACCCGCGCCTGACCACCACCCTGGTCATGTGGTTCGTGTACGCGGGCTACCTTGTGCTGCGCACCCTCGACCTGCCGCGCGAGCGGCTGGGCACCGTCTCCGCCGTGGTGGGCATCGTGGCCTTCCTCGACGTGCCGCTGGTGTTCCTGTCCGCCCGGCTGTGGCGCTCCATCCACCCCGCCGTGTTCGCATCCAAAGGCGGCGGGCTGGAACCGGAAATGAAGACCACCGTCATCGCCTGCATCGTCGCCTTCGGCTTCCTGTGGGCGGCGCTGACGTGGCTGCGCGCGGCGCAGCGGCGCATGGCGGCGCGCATCGACGTGCTTGCGACGGAAACCACCATCTAGCTTCCCAAGAGGCAGGAGGTTCGAAAAATATGGAAAGCACTCAATGGTTGCTGGTCGCCAACGCGGCCGTGTGGCTGGGCATCGGCGCCTACCTGTTCCTGCTGGCCCGCTCGCAGCAGACCCTTGACCGGCGCATCCGCCACATGGAGATGCTTGGCGATGACAAATAGCACCCTGACCGTGAATCCGCTGGACGGCGGCCGCAAGCTGGTGCTGCTGGCCGTGTGCGTGGGCCTTGCCGCCATGCTGGGCGCCTCGTTCCTGTACCGCCTGTCCAACCCTTCGCTGGTGCAGCAGGGCCGCGGCCCCGCCGCGCAGGAGGAAGGGGAGCACGCGGGCGAAATGGAAATGGTTTCCGCGCTGATGCAGAAGGTGCAGCAGAACCCCACCGACGCGGGCGCGCTGTTCGCCCTTGGCCAGCATTTCCTGGACCACGCCGACTGGGCCCGCGCCGAAAGTTTCCTGGCCCGCGCCGTGGTGGCCGCCCCGGCCGACCCGCAGCCGCTGTACATGCTGGGCATCGCCCAGTACCAGCAGCAGTCCTTCGACAAGGCGGCGGAAACCTTCGAGCGGCTCATCGAGATCGATCCCCAGCCCGCCGCGCGCTACAACCTGGGCATCCTGTACCGCCACTACCTGAAGGCCGAAGACAAGGGCAACGCCCACCTCAAGGCCGTGCTGGATGACCCCAAGGCCCCCGAGGACCTCAAGGCGCAGGCCCGGCAGGAACTGGAGTCGGCCACGCACGGGGACGCCCGGAAGGCCCCCGAAACGAAGCAGCAGGACAAGAAGCAGTAGCGGGCAGCAGCCCCGCTGCATGATGCACACACCGGAAGGGGCGGACCACCGCCCCTTTCGCGCATGCAAGGGACGGCTTTACCCCATGGCGGGCGGCGGATGAAAAATGCTCAGGGGTTGCACCCGCCGCCGGAGCGCGGCGGCCTTCACCGGCCGCTCCTCCAGGCTTCATGCGGCTGGTTGACGAACCAATCCGAATCTTGACAATCCGCCGCCTCACTCTGTATGATGGTTGATTAAATTTTGACATATTTGTCAAACCTGCCCAACCCAACGGCCCGCCCTTCGTTCGGAGGCAGACGGGGAAAACGGTCCGGCGCCGCGCGGCCCGGACGCTCCAACAATCCGCCCGGAGAGAGATCATGAGCAAGATCGTGTGCAAGGCATTGACGTTCGACGACGTCCTGCTGCAGCCCGGCTATTCCGAAGTCACCCCCGACCTCGTGGACGTCTCCACCTGGCTCACCCCCGAAATCCGCCTCAACATTCCCCTGCTCAGCGCCGCCATGGACACCGTGACCGACTCCGGCATGGCCATCTCCATGGCCCGCAACGGCGGCGTGGGCGTCATCCACAAGAACATGCCCGTGGACCGCCAGCGCATCGAGGTCGAAAAGGTCAAGAAGTCCGAAAGCGGCATGATCATCGACCCCGTGACCATCGATCCCGACTATTCCGTGCGCCAAGCCCTGGAACTGATGGCCGAATACCGCGTCTCCGGCCTGCCCGTGGTGCGCGGGGCGGAACTGGTGGGCATCCTGACCAACCGCGACGTGCGCTTCGTCAAGGACCTGGAAGGCACCCAGGTGCGCGAGGTGATGACCGGCAGGAACCTGGTCACCGTGCCCGTGGGCACCACCCTGGACGAGGCCAAGGACCTGCTGCACGCGCACCGCATCGAAAAATTGCTGGTGGTGGACGAGGGCAACCGCCTGAAGGGCCTCATCACCATGAAGGACATCGACAAGGTCCAGAAGTACCCGTTCTCGTGCAAGGACGACAACGGCCGCCTGCGCGTGGGCGCCGCCCTCGGCATCGGCAACGACTGCGAGGAGCGCGCGGGCGCCCTGCTGGGCGCGGGCGTGGACTTCCTGGTGCTGGATTCCGCCCACGGCCACTCGCGCAACGTCCTGCGCGCCATCGAGATGGTCAAGAGCGCCTTCCCCAAATGCCAGCTGGTGGCGGGCAACGTGGCCACCTACGAGGGGGCCAAGGCCATCCTGAAGGCGGGCGCCGACACCGTGAAGGTGGGCATCGGCCCCGGCTCCATCTGCACCACCCGCATCGTGGCGGGCGTGGGCGTGCCCCAGGTCACCGCCATCCTCGAATCGGTGCGCGCCGCGCGCGAGCTTGGCCGTTGCGTCATCGCCGACGGCGGCGTGAAGTTCTCCGGCGACGTGGTGAAAGCCATCGCCATGGGCGCGGACACCGTGATGATCGGCAGCCTGTTCGCGGGCACCGATGAAAGCCCGGGCGAAACCATTCTCTACCAGGGCCGCTCGTACAAGATATATCGCGGCATGGGCTCCATCGACGCCATGAAGGAAGGCAGCTCGGACCGCTACTTCCAGGAAAAAAGCAAGAAGCTGGTGCCCGAAGGCATCGTGGGCCGCGTGCCCGTGAAGGGGCCCGTGGCCGAAAGCCTGTACCAGTTGGTGGGCGGCCTGCGCTCGGGCATGGGCTACGTGGGCGCGGCCGACATCAGGGAATTGCAGGAAAAGGCGCAGTTCGTGGAAATCTCGGCGGCCGGGCTGCGTGAAAGCCACGTGCATGACGTGATTATCACGAAGGAGTC
Source organism: Nitratidesulfovibrio sp. D1 (assembly GCF_051133415.1). Classification (NCBI taxonomy): domain Bacteria; kingdom Pseudomonadati; phylum Thermodesulfobacteriota; class Desulfovibrionia; order Desulfovibrionales; family Desulfovibrionaceae; genus Nitratidesulfovibrio; species Nitratidesulfovibrio sp. D1. The sequence continues at coordinate 468,240 of NZ_JBPGNZ010000005.1, forward strand.
GCCGAACTACCGCATCGATAATAACTAACCCGCGACGGGCCTTTCGCCCCCCGGCGTCGTCAGGCATCGCCTTTTACTCCGGTCACGTACGAAAGAGTACGCTCCCTTCGTAAAAGGCTCGCCTTCCTTGCCGGAGAACGAAAATCCCGCCGCGTATGTCCCGGTGACGCCGAAAAACGAAATAGCGTCATCGGGCAGCCGCTACTCCGCAAACACAACGGCCTCACAACGCACATCACGATTGCCCGATGCACCCCGCGCGGGCGACAGAGGACAGCACATGGAAGCACAGACCAAGGTCATCATCATCGACTACGGTTCGCAGGTGACGCAGCTCATCGCCCGCCGCGTGCGCGAGGCCGGCGTCTATTCCGAAATCCATCCCTGCATCGTCACGGCGGAGCAGGTGCGCGCCATGAACCCCGCCGCCGTCATCCTGTCCGGCGGTCCGGCCAGCGTGGGCGAGGCCGACGCCCCCACCCTGGACAAGGGCCTGCTGGAACTCGGCGTGCCGGTGCTGGCCATCTGCTACGGCATGCAGCTTCTGGGGCACAACCTGGGCGGCCAGCTGGCCACCTCCGAAACCCGCGAATACGGCCCGGCCGACCTCACCCTGCTGGGCGACTGCCCGCTGTGGGACGGCATCGACAAGTCCGCCTCAACCCGCGTGTGGATGAGCCATGGCGACAAGGTCAAGACGCCCCCGCCCGGCTTCGCCGTGGTGGGCCGCACCGCCACCCTGGACGTGGCCGCCATGGCCGACGAAGCCCGGCGCATCTACGCCGTGCAGTTCCACCCAGAGGTGCACCACACCGAGGAAGGCACCCGCATCATCAACAACTTCCTGTTCCACGTGGCCCGGCTGAAGGCCGACTGGACCATGTCCTCGTTCGTGGAGCGCGCGGTGAAGGAAATGGCCGAAACCGTGGGCGACCGTCACGTGGTGTGCGCGCTTTCGGGCGGCATCGACTCCACCGTGGTGGCCGTGCTGCTGCACAAGGCCATCGGCAAGCACCTGCACTGCATCTTCGTGGACAACGGCGTGCTGCGCCTGAACGAAGGCCAGGAAGTGGTGGACTACCTGCGCGAGCACTTCGACCTGAACCTGAAGTACGTGCAGGCCCAGCGCCGCTTCCTCGACAAGCTGGAAGGCGTGGACGACCCCGAGCAGAAGCGCAAGATCATCGGCTACACCTTCATCGAGGTGTTCGACGAGGAAGCCAAGGCCCTCGGCCACGTGGACTTCCTGGCGCAGGGCACCCTGTACCCCGACGTCATCGAGTCGGTGTCGCACAAGGGGCCTTCCGCCGTCATCAAGAGCCACCACAACGTGGGCGGCCTGCCGGAAAAGATGAACCTCAAGCTCATCGAACCGCTGCGCGAACTGTTCAAGGACGAAGTGCGCAAGGTGGCGGCGGAACTGGGCCTGCCGGACTTCATCATCTGGCGGCACCCCTTCCCCGGCCCGGGCCTGGCCATCCGCGTCATCGGCGAGATCACCGAGGAACGCCTGGACATCCTGCGCAAGGCCGACAAGGTCGTGCAGCACGAACTGATGGCCTCCGGCTGGTACCGCAAGGTGTGGCAGGGCTTCGCCGTGCTGCTGCCGCTGAAGACCGTGGGCGTCATGGGCGACGGCCGCACCTACGAGCACGTCATCGCCCTGCGCATCGTGGACAGCGTGGACGCCATGACGGCGGACTGGGCGCGCTTGCCTTCCGAACTGCTTGAGCGTATTTCGAGCCGGATAATCAACGAGGTGAAGGGCGTGAACCGCGTGGTCTACGACATCTCCTCGAAGCCGCCGAGCACCATCGAATGGGAATAGGCGGACGGCGTTCGCCCAGGTGCACGCTCGGATGCACGCCCAGGGGCATGCCTGGATGAACGCCCGGCGGACGCGCGGGGGCCGGAAGGCCCCCGTGGCGCCCCCCGCATTTGGCCGTAGGGCCGCGCCACCGCGCGGCGCCCACCGGGCATGGCCGGTCTTTCCCGCCCCTGCCCGCAGCACTGCAACCAAGGCGGTCTGTTTTCAATGTTCGGCATCGGCAGCACGGAACTTCTGGTCATCATGGTTGTGGCCCTCATCGTCCTCGGTCCCAAGAACCTGCCCAACATCGCACGCACGCTGGGCAAGGCCATGGGTGAATTCCGCAGGGTTTCCACTGACTTCCAGCGCACGCTGAACACCGAGATCGAACTCGACGATCACGAGCGCCGCAAGAAGGAAGCCGAGAAGGAATTCTTCGACGACAAGACCAAGGCCGAAGCCCCCAAGGCCGAAGCCCCCAAGGCCGAACCCCAGAAGGCCGAAGCCGCCAAGCCCGCCACCGAAGCCGACGGTAAGAGCGCATGAGCCGGGACGACAAGGACGCCGCCAAGGCGGAGCCCGTGTCCGAAGGCGACCGCGAAACGCCTCCTGCGGCGGACGAGCCGAACGACTGCGAGCCAAACGCCTACGACCCGGACGCAGCCGAACGCAACGCCTGCGAACTGGACGCCATCGACGCCTGCGAGCAGAAGCCCGCGTGGCAGTCGGACCCCGATGCCGGGCTGGCGTACGCTTCGTGCGGCGCCATCGAGGAAACAGCGGCGACGGCTCCGGAGCCTTCCGACGCGCCCGCCAGCGATGCTCCCGACGCCGGACAGGCGGAATCCGCTTCGGCGGAAGCCGGATCCGGCGAATCCCGCTCCGTCGAGGACGTGGTCGCCGCAGCCGTGCTGCCCGACTACGAGCCGGACGGCTCCGACGCCGCCCCCATTTCCGGTACGGACGCCAGTGGGGACACCGGTCAGGACGGCTCCGGCACCCCGCCCCCGGACGACGCGGCCGAAGCCGCCGCCACGGAAACCGCCGTGGTGTCCGCCCCCCCCCGCGACCTCAGCGAGGCCGTGGACCGCGCCGGCAAGGAAGAGGAAACCGCCGCCGAGGGCGGTCGGTCCATGACCCTGCTGGACCATCTTTCCGAACTGCGCGTGCGCCTGGTGCGCTGCCTCATCGCGCTGACCGTGGGCTTCTTCGCCTGCTACGGTTTTGCCGAAGAGCTGTTCAACTACCTGATGATCCCCCTGACCCGGGCGCTGCCGTCCGGGGCCAAGCTGATCTACACCGCGCTGCCCGAGGCGTTCTTCGTCTACATGCAGGTGGCGCTGGTGGCCGGGGCCTTCCTGGCCAGCCCGTACCTGTTCTACCAGATCTGGGCGTTCATCGCGCCCGGCCTGTACGACGAGGAAAAGCGCCACATCATCCCCATCGCCGGGGCGTCGGCGCTGTTCTTCGTGGCGGGCGCGGCGTTCTGCTATTTCCAGGTGTTCCCGTACGCCTTCGAGTTCTTCGTGGGCTTTGCCACGGACACCATTGCGCCCATGCCCAAGCTGGACGAGTACCTCGGCTTCACGCTGAAGATGCTGCTGGCCTTCGGGCTCATCTTCGAAATGCCGCTGTTCGCGTTCTTCCTGGCGCGGCTCGGCCTCGTCACCGCGCAGTGGATGCGCAAGACCCGCAAGTACGCCATCCTCGCCATCTTCATCGTGGCCGCCATTCTCACCCCGCCGGATGTTTTCTCGCAGTTGATGATGGCGGCGCCCATGCTTGTGCTGTATGAAATAAGCATCCTCGTGGCCGCCGTGTTCGGCAAGAAAAAGCCCGCAGTGGACGGAGAGGACGAAGAGGCCGCGCAGGAAGAGGACGGCGACGCCGAAAAGCCCGGCCCCGACAAGGTCGTGCAGGGCGACTAGCCCCGCGCCGCAGCACACGACGGTCTACACATGAACCACGCCCCCCGGAAGGAGCCCGAGATGAGCCAGCGCAGCGCCGCCGTGTTCCGCGAAACCAAGGAGACCTCCATCCGCCTCGACCTCGTGGTGGACGGGCAGGGCCTTGTCAACGTGCACACCGGGTTCGGCATGGCGGACCACGTCATCACCCTGGCCGCGTTCTGGGCCGGGTTCGACCTTACCCTGTCCTGCACCGGCGACCTGCACATCGACGCCCACCACACCGTGGAGGACGTGGGCCTGTGCCTGGGCCAGGCCCTGGCCGAGGCCCTGGGCGAACGGGCCGGCATAGCGCGCGTGGGGTTTGCCCGCGTGCCCATGGACGAGGCCCTGGCCGACGTGTGCATCGACATCTCCGGCCGCCCGTGGCTTGAATGGCGCGGGGACGACCTGTTGCCGCCCGTCGTCGCCGGGCAGGAACGCGACCTGTGGCGCGAGTTCCTGAAGGCATTCGCGTTGGCCGCCCGCATGAACCTGCACGTCTCGTTCCTGTACGGCAGGAACGGTCACCATCTGCTGGAATCCGCCGCCAAGGGGCTGGGACTTGCCCTGCGGCAGGCGGTGCGCCGTGACCGCGAGACGCTGCTCAGCACCAAAGGGAGCCTAGACTGATGCGTACCCATCGCGGTTTCATCGCCTTCCCGGTGTCGGGCGCGCTGCTCGCGCTGCTCGTCCTCACCCTGCTCGCCGTGCTGCCCGGCTGCTCGCAGCGCCAGCGCGGCCCGGCCCCGCTGCCCGACGCTACCATCGGCGTGGCCGCCTTCACCCAGCCCACGGCCATGGCCGATCTGCTGGCCGGGTACATCCCCGAGGACCAGCACAAGGTGGAGGAAGAAACCTTCGCCGACCTCGACCGTGCCTTCGGCGACATCCTGCGCGGCGAAACCAAGCGGGTGTACAGCTTTGCCGCCACCAAGCCCTCGCTGTCCACCCAGGCGGGCGGACGCACCGGCGGGCGGCCCCAGGCGCTGGCCTACTGGGTCGAAGTGGGCCGCCAGGCCGACGTGGACTTCCTGCTGGTGCCCCAGGTCATCGACCTGCGCGAACGCCAGGGCGGCGACATGGGCGTCACCGAGTCCGCCAGCATTATGATGGACGTGTTCCTCATCGACGTGAAGGGCGGCACCCTGGTCAAGCGCTCCAACTACGACGAAAAGCAGATGGGCCTCGCGGACAACCTGCTGGAAGTGGGCAAGTTCGTGGGGCGCAAGGGCAAGTGGCTGTCCGCCCTTGACCTGGCCAGGGAAGGGATGCGCAAGGCCATCAAGGAGTTCGGCCTGTGATCCTTTTCCCCGCCGTGGACATCAAGGACGGCCGTTGCGTGCGGCTGCGGCAGGGCCGCGCCGACGCCGAGACCGTGTTTTCCGACGACCCGGCCGCCATGGCCCGCCACTGGCAGGACCAGGGCGCCAGATGGCTGCACGTCATCGACCTGGACGGGGCCTTCAGCGGCATGCCCGCAAACTTCGGGCTGATCCGCCGCATCTGCGCCGACCTTTCCGTTCCGGTGCAGCTTGGCGGCGGCGTCCGCGACGAGGGCACGGCCAGGGCCTACCTCGACGCCGGGGTGGAACGGCTGATCATCGGCACCGTGGCTCTGGAGGAACCGGACCTGTACGCCCGCCTGTGCGCGGCCTTTCCGGGGCGCGTCGGCGTCTCGCTGGACGCCGAGGGCGGCAGGCTGAAGACCAAGGGCTGGGTGGCCGATTCCGGCCTGACCGTGGATGACGTGCTGCCCCGCCTGCTGGACGCGGGCACCGCCTTCGTCATCTACACCGATATCGACCGCGACGGCATGCAGACCGGGGTGAACCTGGCCGCGCTGGAACGGCTGGCGGGCATGTGCCCGGTGCCGGTCATCGCGGCGGGCGGCGTGGCCACGCTGGAGGACGTGCGGGCGTTGTACCCACTGACGCTGACGTCCAGCGTGGAGGGGGCCATCACCGGCCGAGCCATCTACACCGGCACCCTCGACCTGCACGCGGCCATGGAGTGGATTGCCGCGCAGTAGTGGGCGGGGCGCGGGGGGAAACGCACGCGAGAGAGGGAGAGATTGGAATTAAATTGGATAGCTGAGCGAGGGGGCCGCAGAAACGCGGTCCCTTTTTTTGAGCTAATACGCTGCGCCTTGCCCTTCGAAGAAGTTAGCTCTGCCCAACAAGCATCATTACAAAACTTGCGAACTGTTGGAGCCGCAACGTAAAAAGTTAACCGCTCATTCGATCATCCTCGCAGATATTCTCAAAGGTTGACAAACGGTAAACAGCGAGAGATAAAAAATTATTGAGCATATTATGGACACTGACAATACCAGAGCAAAACCCCAAAACGAACACAGACAATATTCCACATAATATTAACTTAACGACTTTGAATTGGCTCAATAAAAACACCGCCTAGCCGCCATGAAGCACTTTGCATCCCCTGTCTCGCATGCCTTTAACGCAAGAAATATTAATTAAAATTCATCACATTACTCAGGATTTCATGATGGAAACAAGAATCTGTTATTCCTATGATAGTCTTGATTTTTTCTTCAATGGCATAGAACACGCGCATAAATACCCAAAAGATCCAAACTGGAGTATACCCGCCCACGCGACACTAGTTGCTCCCCCGGATGAACCGTGGCCGAAAGGGCTGATACCTGTTTTCAGCGCTACGAGCCAAGAATGGTCCCTACAGCCAGATAATTTCTGGCGTCCTACAATTGAAGAAGTTTATCTTTCCCTCGCAGCCCCTCTTAGTGGCGTTCCTCGACTAAGGGCACGAAGCTGGAGTGACCTTCCAAGAGGCACCCTTCCTCGGCTACTAAATGGAACCCGGACCCCGCTATGGTGTGAAGCCATGCTCGCACACATCAACATACTCATTGACGATGTATGCGAAACTCACAGCCTTGTGTTCTCAAAAGATTTATCTGCATTAACAAAACAACCTTCCCCCCGCATGGCACATAATTTTGCAAAATTCCACTTACTGCTTGCAATGAAGTCATTGATCGACACTGTGATCATAGCGCGGTCTATTGCGGAATTTGGCAACGACATTTGGCAGGAAAAAAAACTCTTCGCTGACTCCATAGGAAACCTTCTTAACCTTAACGACAAAAGTGACCCAAGGTGTACCCAGTTAAAGCATGAACTAGTGCCTACTAACGACATTGAGCTTTTCTTAAGGGCACTGAACGAACTCGCCAACGCACAAAAACACTCTGCCCTAACACCGGAAACCTTACATCTTGTAGGTGAAAACTCGCCTTCGATATTAGCTCTCGCTGTTGATCGCAACAATTTTAACAAAAAGATAACCTATCACAACCACAGATTAGACCAAATCATTGTCGGCATGGAAATGTTTTTAGATGTGGCTCTCTCAAAAACAAAGTAAAGCGCACTGCCCAATACTCACGCCTCAACTACTCAATATCCTCTCGCAAAGGACACGAAACTATTCGCCCACAAAACTCACCATATATACTATCCCCACGCATTTCTAGCCACCTACTGACTACAACCTCTGCACCGTCCCTATCACGAACTTCGCCATTATTATCCATAACCGCCTCAATCCAAAGAGGCAGAGGAACTCGACAGGCTCCACGAGGCGCACTATATCGTTCCTGAATATAGTGAGAGTCCAATTCCTCGGACCATTCTGGCTCCCATTTACACCCTCGACACACCATTCACGACCTCCTTTTTGCATCAAGTAGGCTATTATCATTCAGCTGCCAAGAAGCCTGCGCAACTCCGGTCAGCATACAAGGGTGCCATCCATCACCACTCAAATGCAATCCACACACTTAAAATGCTTCCTGCCCCCCTTTGGGAGGACGTGTGGGCGTTGTATCCGCTGACGCTGACGTCCAGCGTGGAGGGGATCGTCACCGGCCGGGTCATCTACACCGTCACCCTCGACCTGCACGCGGCCATGGAGTGGATTGCTGCGCAGTAGTGGGGGACGCGAGGGTGAACGCACGCGAGAGAGAGGGAGAGATTAGAATTGAATTGGATAGCTGAGCGAGGGGGCTGCGGAAACGCGGTCCCCTTGTTGTTTGGCGTGGTCAACAGGGTGGGGCTATCTTCATAGAAGCCGTGACTAACCTCGCACAACCCCTCCCCCCTTCCCCCTGCTCATCCTTGTCCCCTCCACCCCCATACGCTATGCCATCCCCACGCACACTCACGGAGGACCCATGCCCGACTCGACCAAGCCTGCGGCCATCCCCGCCCCCCTCCCCACCCTGCACTACCGCTACACGCACACCTCCACGGAGGCCACCACCGGCTACTTCTCCTGCGAGCCCCCGGCGGACATGACCTTCGAGCAGGGCCTGGACCGGCTGGAGGCCGCGCCCCTGGACGAATTCCTGCACAGCCATCTGCTGCGCCTCGCCGCCGTTTTCACCCCGGAGCGCATGGCCGCCCTGCTGGACGGCCTCGACCCGGCCGCCCGGCCCGCCACCGCCGCCCTGCTGTGCGAGGCGTGCCTGCTGAACCCCGATCTTTCCGGCCTCGTCCGCCAGACGGACCCGGCCCCCGCGCCGGAAGGCCTTGCCGCCATCGAGGCCGCCACCCCGCACATCGCCCTGCGCTGGCACGCCCAGCCCGACCGCGACCTGCACCGCGCCTGGTGCGAGGTGTTCCGCGACAACATGCACCACCACCGCATGCTGCCGCAGCTTGAGGACATGGACATCCCCCCGCTGTACGACCCGGCGGAAATCCTGGACGGCCCGGAACGCCCGGTGGCCACCGCCGCCGACATCCGCGCCCTGCTGTCCATGGAACCCGCCGAATCCGCCCCGTGGCAGCGCCCGCCGTCGCACGAAACGGCGTCCCTGGCGCTGGAACGGCTGGTGGAAAACGGCATCATCGCCGGGGTGGAGATGCGCCACGAGGCGTCCCTTTCCCCCATCGCCCTGCTGCGCCGCTGGAACGTGGACATGACCGTGCGCTGCGGCGCGCTGGACTACACCCTGAAAGGCGAGGGCACCACCTACGGCCGGGGCCTGTCGCTGGCCGACGCGCGCGCCTCCTACGCCATGGAGATGGTGGAGCGCGCCTCGTCGTACGTTTCCGTCGGCAAGATTGGGGGCCACCTCCACGTGCTCGACCGCGCCACCCCGCAGCCGCTGATCCGCGCCCGCCTGTCCGAACTGCTGGCCGACGGCCGCGAGGCGCTGGCCCCGCAGGCCATTCCGCTGGAGGCCCCCTACCAGGACCAGCCCCTGTACTGGCTCACCGGACACACCCCCGACGACGCGGGCGGCACGCGGCCCGTGCTGGTGCCCGCGCAGATGGCCTATCTGTTCTGCAACCTTGACGAAATCGCGCTGTTCTCGGCCTCCGGCTCCACCGGGCTCGCCACCGGCAACATCATGGCCGAGGCCAAGGTGGCCGCGCTGACCGAAATCCTCGAGCGCGACGCCGAAGCCACCATGCCCTACGACCGCTCACAGTGCTTCCGCCTGGTCACCGACGACGCGCGGTTGCAGGCCCTGCTGGACGACTACGCCGCGCGCGGCATTCACATCCAGTTCCAGGACCTGACCACCGAGTTCGGCGTGCCCTGCTACAAGTGCTTCGTGGTGGGGCCGCGCGGGCAGGTGGCGCGCGGCACCGGCGCGGGCCTTTCCGGCCGCCGGGCCGTGCTGTCCGCCATGACCGAAACCCCTTTCCCCTACCCCAACGGCGGCCCCTCCGGCCCCGGCGTGCGCGGCCTGCCCGAACGCAGGCTGGAAGACCTGCCCGACCTGACCCTGGAATCGCCCCAGCGCAACCTGGCGCTGCTGGAAACCCTGTTCGCCGTCAACCGCATGGCCCCGGTGTACGTGGACCTCACCCACGCCGACCTGGAATTCCCTGTGGTCAAGGCTCTGGTGCCCGGCCTGGAATCCACCGCCGACTTCGATGCCTGGTCGCGCATGAGCCGCCGGTTGTTCCGTAATTATCTGAGGTTGAGAGGGTAAGAACATTGGGGGAAAGGGGAGAAGGGAATGAACCGGGGAAGGGGAGGACACTTTGGAAAGTGCCCTCCCCTTCCCCGGACCCCATCCCCTCCCTCAAACTTTCTGATAGTGGACGGGGTGTCCCTTGCAACCGGGACAGCCGAACCACAAGCACCCCACAGGAATTTCACCGCCACGGAGCCTTGTCATGCTGCACACGCCGCGCGCCCGCAGGGGCATGGTCGTCACCCCGCATCACCTCGCCTCGCAGGCCGGTCTCGCCATCCTGCGCGAAGGCGGCAACGCCGTGGAGGCCGTGGTGGCGGCCGCCGCCACCCTGTGCGCGGTGTATCCGCACATGACCGGCCTTGGCGGCGACGGCTTCTGGCTCATTCACCAGCCCGGCGCGCCCGCGCCCGTGGGCATCGACGCCAGCGGCCGCTCCGGCGCGGCCGTGACGCCGGACCTGCTCCGGAAAGCAGGCCACACGGACGCAGTGCCCCGGCGCGGCCCGCTGGCCGCCATCACCGTGGCCGGGGCCGTATCCGGCTGGGCGGCGGCGCTGGACCACGCCCGCGCGTGGGGTCCGGCCCTGCCCCTGCCCCGCCTGCTGGAAGAGGCGGAATGGCACGCCCGGCACGGCTTTGCCGTCACCGCCGGGCACCATGCGCTGGTGCGCGCTCACCAGGAATCGCTGGCCGCCCAGCCCGGCTTTGCCGCGCAGTTCCTGCCCGGCGGCGCGTGTCCCCCGGAAGGGAGCACCCTGCGCCTGCCCGCCTTGGCCGATACCCTGCGCACGCTGGGCAGACGAGGGCTGGACGATTTCTACCGGGGTCAGGTGGCCGCCGCCATGGCCGCCGACCTTGCCGACGCGGGCTCTCCCCTCGCGGCGGCGGACCTTGCGGCCCACCGGGCGTCGCTGGTGGCCCCGCTTTCCCTGCGCCTGCCGCAGGGCCAGGTGTTCAACCTGCCTCCGCCATCACAGGGCGTGGCGTCGCTGTGCATCCTCGGCATCTTCGAGCGGTTGCGCAGCGCGGGGGCCGACATCGAACCGGAAACCTTCGCGCATGTCCATGCCATCGTCGAGGCCACCAAGCGCGCCTTCCGCATGCGCGACGGCCTGGTGGGCGACCCCGACCATGCACCGTACCCTGCGGCGGACGCCCTGCGGGCCGACCGGCTGGACGCCCTGGCCCGCGATGTGGACATGGCCCGCGCCCTGCCGTGGCCCGCGCCGCCCTCCGGCGGCGACACGGTGTGGCTGGGCGCGGTGGACGCCCAAGGCCGCGCCGTCAGCTGCATCCAGAGCATCTTTTTCGAATTCGGCTCCGGCGTGGTGCTGCCGCGCACCGGCATCGCCTGGCAGAACCGGGGCTGCGGCTTCAGCCTGCGCGCCGAAAGCCCTGCCGCGCTTGCTCCCCGCCGCAAACCGTTCCACACCCTGAACCCGGCCCTGGCCCTGCTGGCCGACGGCCGGGTCATGCCCTACGGCACCATGGGCGGCGAAGGCCAGCCCCAGACCCAGGCCGCCGTGTTCACCCGCCACGTGGTCTTCGGCCAGCCGTTGCAACGGGCCGTCAGCGCGCCGCGCTGGCTGCTGGGCAAAAGCTGGGGGGACGACGCCGCGTCCCTGCGGCTGGAGGGCCGCTTCGACCCCGCCGTGGCCGACGCGTTGCGCGCGGCCGGGCACCCCGTGCGCATGGTGGGGGACTACGACCCGGTCATGGGCCACGCCGGGGCCATCGTGCGCCACCCGGACGGCACGCTGGAAGGCGCGGCCGACCCGCGCGGCGACGGCTGCGCGGCGGGGTGGTAACCTACCCCACCCCAAGGTTCTCGCACACGTTGACCACCAGTTGTTCCGGCGATCTTCCGTCCGGCAGCAGGAAGTGCAGCACGCCCATGCACAGGGTTTCCAGTTCCAGCGCCTCGCGGCAGAACTTCTCCCCGGCCTCGCCGGAAAGGCCCAGTTCGGCGGCCAGCCGCACCGGGTTGGTCATCATGTAGAACACCCGCGCCCCGTCGCGCAGGCAGGCCCGCAGCTTTTCGTCGCGCACGGCGGATACCGGGGCCGCCAGCACCAGGCCCGTGCGGCAGCACAGTTCGGTCACCACCTCGGGCGCGGCGTCGTCTTCCGGCGTCGCGGCCTGCATGCCGAAGCGCTGCGCCACCAGCTCCGCCAGCCGCCGCCTGCCGCTGCCCGGCAGGCCCAGAATCACGATGCGTTCCGCCGCCGGATCGAAGGGCGGCCTGCGCCCCGCGCGCGACACGGTCATCGCCGCGTCGGCCTCGCCCACTTCCTGCCTGCGCATGACGAATCCCGAGGTGTCGAACCTGTCCTTTCCTTCGCTTCCGCTCATCCCGCACTCCTATCATCATGTATCATGTTGATTTTGGCGTCATTTCGGTCAATACTCGTAAACACTCGCCACGCCAGACACACTCGGTCACACTCGGGCCGCTTTCCGGCCATGCGCCGTTTCGCGGCCGCCAGCCTTGGGGGGATTCCATGTTCCAGCGAATGCGCTTCAGCACCAAATTCTATCTGGGCAGCGCCGCCATCGTCGCAAGCACCGTGGCGTTCATGGCCATCGTGCTCACCATCGTCGTCCGGGGCGACCTGGTGGACCTCGGGCAGCTCAATCTGAAGTCCGCCACGGACAATCTTGTCTCCACCATCGAGATGCAGCATTCCATCACGCAGGAAAAGGTCACCTCCGACCTTACGCTGTTCGAATCCCAACTGCTGGCCGACGGCCCGCTGATGGTGCGCAGGAACGACGTGCAGAAGGTGGACGTGGTCAACCAGGTCACCCGGCAGAAGGAAACGGTCGAAATGCCCGGCCTGTACCAGTATTCCCTGCTGGGCCGCAAACCCATGCGCGACAACAGCGAGGTGGTGGACCGCGTGCAGCAGATGGCCGGCGGCGCCGCCACCCTGTTCCAGGTGCTGCCCGGCAAGCTGGTGCGCATCGCCACCAACGTGCGCACGGCGGACGGCCAGCGCGCCGTGGGCACCTACATCCCCGAGGACAGCCCCGTCTACAAGGCGGTCCTGCGCGGCGAAACCTACACCGGCCGCGCCTTTGTGGTGAACGACTGGTACATCACCGCCTACAAGCCCGTGCGCGACGAGGACGGAGCCATCATCGCCGTGCTGTTCGTGGGCCGCGCCATCCGCACCCCGCAACTGGCCGAAATGCTGGACAAGGTGCGCGTGGCGGGCGCGGGCTACGCCTTCGTCTACGATGCCTCGGGCACGATTCTCCACCATCCCGCGCTGCGCGGCAAGACGCTGGAAGAGGCGGGCATCGCCGCCTTCTTCAAGGACGTGAAGGAAGGCCCCGTCGAATACGCCATGGACGGCGTGCCCTTGCGCGCCTACGTGCGCCACTTCGAACCGTGGGACTGGCGCGTGGCCGTGCGCATGACCCGCTCGGAAATGGTGCACGGGCTGGATACGCACCTCTTGCAGAGCGCCGCCGTCATCGCCGTGGTGGCGCTGGGCCTGGCCCTGGTCTTCGTGTTCGGGCTGCTGCGCACCGTGTCGCGCCCGCTGGGCTCGCTGCGCCGCTTCACGGCGGAAGTGGCCAGGGGCAACTACGACGCGGCCATCGACTACGCGGCCGATGACGACATCGGCCGCACCATCGGCGGCGTGCGCGCCATGGTGGGCGAGATCAAGCTCCGCCTGGGCTTCTCCAACGGCATCCTGCGCGGCATGACCATGCCGAGCTACGTGGTGGATACCGACAGCCGCATCAGCTACCTGAACCAGGCCATGCTGGACCTGCTGGGCGTTTCCGGCACGCCCGACGAACACCTGGGCACCGACGTGGCCCTGTTCTTCTACGGCGAGGCCGGGCGCGACACCGTGGTGGCCCGCTGCATGCGCGAACGCCGGGCCATCCTGAACACGGAACTGACCCTGGCCCGCCGCACCGGCGGCACCGTGCACGCCCGGCTGGACACCGCCCCCCTGCTGGACCTGGACGGCAACCTCATCGGCGCGTTCTCCATCTTCGCGGACCTTACCGACATCAAGGCCCACCAGCAGGAAATGGAAGACAAGAACACCCTCATCGGCGAGGTGGCCGCAGAGGCGGACCGCATCTCGCAGGTGGTGGCCGAGGCCGCCGCCGGGCTTGCCCGCCAGGTGGAACTGGCCGAGCGCGGGGCCGACGTGCAGAAGGCCCGCGCCGGTGAGGCCGCCAGCGCCATGGAAGAAATGAACGCCTCGGTCATCGAGGTGGCCCGGGCCGCCGACGAGGCCGCGGCCAGCGCCGACGACGCCCGCACCAGGGCCGAGAACGGGGCCTCCATCACCCGCGAGGCCGTGGCGGCCAGCACGGCCGTGGCCGCCGACGCCGAAGGGCTGCGCGCCGACATGCGCGAACTGGGCGCGCAGGTGGAGGGCATCGGCCGGATCATGGACGTGATTTCCGACATCGCCGACCAGACCAACCTGCTGGCCCTGAACGCGGCCATCGAGGCGGCCCGCGCGGGCGACGCCGGGCGCGGCTTTGCCGTCGTCGCCGACGAGGTGCGCAAACTGGCCGAAAAGACCATGGGCGCCACCCGCGAGGTGGGCGAGGCCGTCGCGCGCATCCGCGCCGGGGCCGCCCGCAACCTGGAAGCCACGGAAAACGCCGCCCGCAACGTGGGCCGGTCCGCCGAGCTGGCCGGAGCCTCGGGGCAGACGTTGCAGCATATCGTCACCATCGCCGTGACCACGGCCGACCGGGTGCGGGCCATCGCCACCGCCGCGTCCCAGCAGTCGGCCGCCAGCGAGGAGATCAGCCGCGCCACCGGCGAGGTGGACCGCATCTCCGGCGAGACCGTGGAGGCCATGCGCGAGGCCGCCCGGGCCGTGGCCGCGCTGGCGGAGCAGGCGGAGGCGCTGCGCTCCGTCATGGCCCGCATGCGCTGACAAACGGCGGGCCTTGGCCGCGACCGCTGCGTCAAACGGCCCCGGCGCTCGGGTCATGTACCAAAGAGTACGCTCCCCTCGCGCCGGGGCCGCTTTCCTTGCGTGCCGGGCCAAATCCCGCCGTTTGCCGGGTATCGCCCCTGCATGAAATACCGGGACGTACCTCGCTGCATCGCCGTTTTCCTTGTCCTCGGACAACATCGCTCCGTCTGACGGCCATACCTGAAAACCATATTGTGCTCTTCTTCGTTTTTCCTTCAACGGCAACCGCCCCGACCGGAACTTCCGATCGGGGCGGCTTCATTTCTTCATTCTTTCCAACCCACGCCACTTCACGGCTTCCTGGCCGCGCGCAGCGTGCGGCGAGGGCAAGGAAAATGTTGTTTCCGCGAGGGGAGTGTACGTCTTCGGTACATGACCCGAGCGGAAACAGCATCTGACGCAGCAATCGCCCGCGATCCGCGCGGCCAGCAGAGCGGAAACGGCGTTTGACGCAGCAATCGCCCACGATCCGCGCGGCCAGCACGCGGGAGCTACTTCCAGGTGACAGGCAGCGCCTTCCGCCACGGAATCCGCCTGTACCGATACCTGGCATACCCCAGCATCTGCGCGCCGTGCACCCTCTCGTCATCGCCAAGGCCCAGCAGGTCGCGCAAAGGCTGGTAGGCATTGGCCGCGTAGGTGAAATAGCCGCCCCAGCAGGCCCCCACACCATGGGCGTGGGCGGCCAGTTCCAGATAGCTGAGCGCGATGGCCGAATCCACGGCGGGCCAGGTGGCGTCGCCGTCGCAGCAGGCCACGGCGATGTGCGGCGCGCCGCGCAGCACCAGGTCCACGCCCTTGCGCCACCCGGCGATGAGCCCGGCGACATTGTGGCGCTTGGCGGTTTCCGGGTCGTGCTCGCGCAGGTACATCATCCAGTCGATGATCAGGGTGGCGATTTCGCGGGTGCGGGCGGGGTCTTCCACCATCACCCAGCGCACCGGCTGGCGGTGGCTGGCGGTGGGAGCCCAGCGCACCGTGTCCATGATCCGGGCCAGCACGTCGTGCTCCACCGGCTGGTCCTTGTAGGTGCGGATGGAGCGGCGCCCGCGCAGGAACTGTTCCGCCGCGTCGGCCCCGATGGCCAGTTCGCGGCGCACCGGGACGAACTCCTCGAAGGGCATGCCCTCCAGGCGCACGGCCCCGCTCGGACAGACGGCCACGCAATGGCCGCAACGGATGCAGGCATCTTCGGCGCCCTGGCGCATCTTGGCCACGCCCGTTTCCTTGTCGGCGATCAGGATGCGGATGGGGCATTCGTCGATACAGATGTTGTCGCGCTTGCATTTTTGCGCGTCCACTTCGAAAAACGGCATGAACTTCCTCCCTGTGGTCCGTGGCCCGAATGGCCACAGATGCCGGTTTGCCCCGCTTCACGCCGCGTGTAAAGCGAAAAGGGCGTGGCGCGGCCGCAATACCGCCTTTGACAGGCCCCCGTGGCCCCTGTAATGTCGGGAGGATAAAGGAGACTCGCATGCCGAACCGCGCCGCGCTCCGCACCGTTGCCCCCGTGCTCCGCAGTGTGCCCCTCTCCCCCCTGCAATCCGGTGTGCCGCACGCCGTTCCGCACGCGCGGGACCGTTCCCCCGGCGTGGTTCGCGCCACGCCCCGGACCATGCTCCAGACCACGCCCGCCCGGCGGGCCATGCTGCTCGCGGCGCTGGCTCTCGCCCTGTTCCTGGCCGGGTGCGGCGCGTCCCCATCCAGACAGAAATCCCTGTTGTTGCCGCAGGGTCCCTCCATCACCCGCGCGGACCCCGGCTACATGCAATGGCTGGAAAAGCAGTCGCTGCTGGGCGCGGGTTCGGAACTTTCCCGCGTGGTTTCCGGCAGCCAGCTGGGCTGGCGCTCCCCCACCCTGCCGCCCGACCCGGACAACCTGCTGCGCGCCGCCGATACCTGGGTGCTGGTGCACCCCATGGCGCTCATCGCCGACGGCACGCCCTCGGCCTTCGCCATCCTGTCCCAGCCCCGCGCACAGGAAGCGCTGCGCCGCGCGGGTGCGCGCGGGCTGTACGTCACCCCCTCGGGCGGGGCCGGGGCCATCTGGGCCTACGACCGCAGCGCCACCCTGACCGGCGACGACACCATCCAGCACGGCTTTTCCGAGGCGGCGGGCACGGACGACGAATACACCCGCCTGCGCCGCCTGGCCGACAACAGCCGCCTGCTGCTGGGCACCGACATCATCCCCGCCGCCACCGGCATGGGACCCGATTTCTTCCTGGCCGCGCGCAACGTGCGCGACTACCCCGGCGCGTACTGCCTGGTGGAGATTCCGCGCGACCTGTGGCCGTACATGCCCGCCAGCGAATCGGAATGGCAGGCCCGCCCGCTCACCCGCGCCCAGCACGACCTGCTGGCCGAAAAGGGGCTGCTGCCCGCCGCGCTTTCGCGCGACGTGCTGTCGTGGGCGCGGCCCGGCGGCTGGGCGATCACCGGCGAGGTGCGCGGGGCCGACGGCGCCCTGCGCCGCTGGGTCTACCGCCATGCCGGGCGGTTCGACATGCCCGTGCTGCACTGGGACGACCCCTCGGCTGCGGCCCGGCGCATCCTGTCCTCCAGCATCATCCAGCAGATCGGCCTGCGCGGCGTGGCCCTGACCGGCTTCCGGGTGGAGCCGCTGGCCGGGCTCGACCCGCTGCCCCGCGCCGCCCATGGCGACCCCGGCCACGCCCCGGCCCTGGAGCCCGCGCCCACCGCCGCCCTGTCGCTGGGACGCGAGGCGCGCCGTTACGGCGGGTGGGCCTGGCAGCGCGACCGGCTGCCCCTGCCCGTGCTGGCCCGCACCCTGCACGAATCGGCCGACGTGGCCGAGGATACCGTCACCAGCCCCATGGCGGAACATGCCCTGCTTACCGGCGACGCGCGCCCCCTGCGCGCCCTGCTGGACGACGCCCTGCGCCTTGGCATCGACATGCGCCGCTTGGTGCACGCCACCCCCGGCCCGGACGGCGTGGACTACGACCTGCCGCAACTGGCCCCCGGCATGCTGCCGTCCGGCACGACGGTGGGCGCAGCGGTGGGCGCGGCAACCCTTGCGGACGACATGCGCTCGGCCATGCGGACGCGCGCGGCCCTGTGGGCGTCCACCATGCCGCTGGGCGGCGCGGGCGACGTGCTGCCCGTCACCGGCGCGGGCCTTGCCGCCCTAGGCGCGGGCTTCGGCCATGCCGAGGCGGCCAAGGCCGACGCCCGCGACGAAATCCGCAGGGGGCACCTGGCCCTGGTCTTCTTCAAGGCCATGCAGCCGGGCCTGCTGGTGCTGCACGGGCAGGACCTGGCCGGTGCGCTGCCGCTGGACTGGCACAGCATGGCCGATTCCGAGGAGCGCTGGGACCCGGCGCTGGCCCCGCGCGGCGCGTACGCCCTGTACCGCACCGCCCGCACCACCGTGCTGACCAGACAGGGCATGCCCCGCGCCCCGGTGGCCTACCCTTCGCCCGACGAGCAGTTGCACGACCCGAATTCATTCCTCAACGGGGTGCACGCCATCACCGCCATGCGCGAACGCACCGGCATCGCGGCCGGGCGCGTGGCCGCCCGCCTGCGCACGCAGGGGCGCGGCAGCGTGGCCCTGGCCGTGGAACTGCCCGGCGGGCGCGGCATGATGGTGGCGGTCACCAACTTCGGGCGCGAGGCCGTGACCGAACGCCTGGACATGGCCGCCACGCCGAAGCTGCTGGAACTGTTCGGCTCGGGCAACCCGGCCGTGGACCTGGAGGAAGGCGCGCCGGTGCCGCTGGAAGGCGGCCGTATGGTGCTGCACCTTGGCCCGTGGGAAACCCGCGCCATCCTCGTGGGGCGCGACGCCAAGGCCATCGGCGCGGCAACGGCGGCGGAACAGCCCAAGGGACCGTTCGCGCCCGCGCGGAACGCCACCCCCATGCCCGTGGCCCCGCCTCCGGCACCGGTAAAGCCGGTGACGCCGCCCCCGGCCCCCGCGCCCGTGCCGGAACTGACCATCCACATCGCGCCGCCCGCCGAGGCCGAGGCCACCCCCGCGCCTGCCACGCCGCAGGACGCCGCCATCAATGGCGTGCCCGCCGGTACGACAGATACGGGTGAACATGCGGCCGAACTGCCCGGCGAGCCGGAAACGCACGTTCCGGCCTCCGCCACGCCGTCCGTGGACCTGACGCCCACGGAGCAGGCCCCCCTGCTCCCCGCCAGCGAACCGGCCCCACTCGAACCGGTAGCCCCCGTGCAGGCCGCCCCGGACGTGGTCCCCGGCGTGGTGCCCGATGTGCCCCCCGATGTGCCTCCCGGCATGTCGGACGGCGCAGCCGGGGAGGTGCGCGGGCCGGTCGCGGCCCCGGAAGTTCCGGCCCTGCCGGAACCGGTGGTCGCACCCCCGGTGGCCGCACCAGTGGCGCCCGCCACTCCGGAAGTGGCGGAACCGGCCCCGCAAGTGGAATCTGTTCCCCCGGCCCCGGCCGATTCCCCGGACAGCGGAGCGGTGCCGTACAAACCGGTGCGCCGCACCGCGCCGGAAACCCTGGACGGCCCCATTCTGCTCGACGCCCCGGCGGACACCCCGTCCACCTACAAGGCGCCCCTGCGGGTGGCCCCGGAAACCCTGGACGGCCCCATCACGGTGCCTCCGCTGCCCACGCCCCCGGCGTCGCCCGCCGAACCGGTGATGCCCGCCGAACCGGCCGCCAGCGAATCAGGCACCGTCACGCCGTAGGCCCGCCCACTGCAACGACACCCGCCATCCCGCCCATCCCGTTCTCCAGCCGCCCCCTCCGCACCACGCGCCGGGGGGGCGGCATGTTTCCGGGGCCCGCACTTCCCGCGCGGCATGCATCATGCATGCGCGCCACCATGAACCATACCCGATTCCTCGCCGAGAACACCAAGGCACTGGCCGCCGCGCAGCCCCAAGTGGCCGCCTGGCTTGCCGCCAATGCTCCCGCGCCCGAAACGCTGGCCCCGCGCCTGCGCCTGAACCGCTGGAACATGCTGGACGTCGAGTTGGAGGACGGTCGTCGGTTGTTTGACGCCTTCCCGCCCCACTTCGCCTACCGGTCGTGGCCCCCCACGGAACAGGCGGAGCGTTCGGCCACCATCATCGTGGGGGCCAACCTGGGCTACGGCGTCAACCACATGCTGGAAAACACGCCGCCGCGCCACCGGCTGCTGGTGCTGGAGCCCGACCCGGCCATGCTCACCCTGTGCCTGGGGCTGACGGACTACCGTCCGTTCATCCAGTCCGGCCGCCTGACCTTCGTGGAACCCCGCTTCGACGCGCTGGTGGCCGCCGTGCGCGGCTGCGACAAGCACTTTCTCTTCGGGCGCATCCTGTTGCAGGCGGACCTGGCCAGCCAGCAGATCGGCCCGTCCTATGCCCACTGGACCCGCGTCTGCCGCGAACAGCTGGACGCCCTTTCGGTGGAGCTTTCCACCCTGCGCCGCGCGCAGGACGTGATGGTGGGCAACGAACTTTCCAACTTCCGGCGCGCCCTGGCCGACGGCGACATGAAGTCCCTGCGCGGCGCGCTGGGCGGCCTGCCCGCCGTCATCGCGGGCGCGGGTCCCTCGCTGGCCGCCTCGGCCCCGGCCGTGGCCGGGCTGGCGGACCGGGCGCTGGTCACGGCGGCCCTCCAGACCCTGCCCGCCATGCAGGCCGTGGGCATCCGTCCGGACCTCGCCCTGTGCATCGACTACAGCGACGGCATCCTGCGCGTGTACGACCGGCTGGACCCGGAATGGGCACGCCGCGTGCCGCTGGTCTATTCCACCAAGGTCCAGCCCGAGGTGGTGCGCCGCTACCCCGGCCCCACCCTGCCCTTGTGGACCGTGGGCGGCATGGCCACCTTCATCGCGGGCAAGGACGACCTGGTGCTGGACGCGGCGGGCAACGTCAGCGTGGCCCTGCTGCGCCTGCTGCACTGGATGGGCGCCGGGCGCATGGTGCTGGCCGGGCAGGATTTCGGCTGGCGGGGCGAGATCTCGCACGCCGCCGGGCACCATGCCGCCGCCATCACCGTGGGCACGCTGGAACTGCCCGGCCGCGACGGCCCGGTGCGCTCCACCCTGCCCTACGCCACCGCCCTGCGCGACATGGAACAGGACATCCGCACCCTGAACCTCGACGTGGTGAACCTGTACGGCGGCGGCGCGCTGATCCGGGGCGCGCGGGACATCGCGCCCGAAGACCTGGACAGCGAACTGCCGCCTCCGGCGGACTCCGGCCGGGCAGACGGCGGCGACGGTTCCGGCCATGGTCTGGCCGGGTTCCGCCAGCGCCTGGACGCGGCCATGGCCCCGTGCGAACAGCCGCTGTTCGCGCCGCGCCTGCCGCACTGGCGCACCTCGCTGCGCAACGTGCAGAAGAAGCTGGAAACGCTGTTCCGCAAGCCGGAGCGCCACGGCGCGGAGATCGTCGAAATGCTGGGCCGGGTGCATTTCTTCCTGCGCCAGGACCCCATCTGCACGCCGTACCTGTACAACGAAATTATGGACGTCTCCGGGCTGGTGCACGGCCGCGACCGATTCGGGCTGCCGCAGCTGACGGAATTCCGGCAGATATCCCGGCGGGTGCTGGACAAGATCCGGCGCATCGACGAGGTGATGACCAGCGCGGCCGGTGAACGGGCCGCATAACGGCTGGCCAACGGACAGCCGCACGGAGGCATCATGAGCGTTCTCGCCGAAATCGCCGTCTTTCCCATGGACAAGGGGGACAGCGTCAGCCAGTGGGTGGCCCGCGTGCTGGGGGTCATCCGGGAAAGCGGCCTGCCGTACCAACTGGGTCCCATGGGCACCACCATCGAAGGTGGACGGGCCGAGGTCATGCAGGTGGCCGACCGCTGCCTGGCCGCGTTGGAAGAGGACTGCGACCGGGTGTACATGACCCTGAAGGTGGACCTGCGCAAGGGGCCCTCCGGCCGCATGGCCGGAAAGGTGGCCTCGGTGGAGGCCAGGCTGGACCAGGGCTGATGGCCGGGGGCCGGGGTACCGTCTCAGGCGTCGGGCAGCCGGTGCGCCGTCTCCACCAGCCGCAGCCGCTTCCACGCGCCGCGCCGGAAACGCAGCCACGACACCACGGCCAGCAGCAGGATGAACGCGGTGAACGCCGCCCACAACGTGTTCAGGGTCATCAGGCCCGAGGCGCGCAGGGCCAGCGTGGGCAGCACCAGCCAGACCAGGCAGCCCAGCAGCATGTTCCACATGACGAACCAGGTGTCGCCCGCGCCCTTCAACGCGCCGGTGTACACGATGGTCACCGCGTCCAGCAGGCAGTACACCGCCACGAAGCGCAGCAGCACCACGCCCATGGCGCGGATTTCCGCCTTCTGGGCCAGCACGGCGGGGTCCTGCGCGCCCCCGCTCAGGAACAGGTCGTACAGCGGCCCCGGCGTGAAGAAGAAGAACAGCGAAAGCCCCAGCATCCAGGCCATGGCCACGTGCAGGGTGCTGGCCGTCACCCGCTCCGCCCCGGCCGGGCTGCCCCGGCCCATGGCCTGCCCCACCATGCTGCCCACGGCGATGTTCATGCCCATCATGGGCAGAAAAGCCACCATGTTGATGGAAAAGGTGATGTTGGTGGCCGCCAGCGCCGTTTCGCCCAATTCGCCCACCAGGAACACGAACCACGTCACCGAGAACAGCTCGGCGAAGCCGTTGATGCCGCTGGGCAGCCCGTAGCGCGCCATGCGCAGGAACAGCGCCCGCTCGAAGCCGCGTCCGCTCCACACCCGGAAGCACCGCTCGTTGCGCGGGGTGAACACCATGCCCCCCAGCAGCAGCGAGGTGACGGCCCAGCTGAGGATCATGGACAGCCCCGCGCCCTCGATGCCCATCTCCGGCAGGCCCCACTCGCCGTAGATCAGGGCGTAGTCCAGCGGGATGTGCACGGCCATGGCCGCGAAGTTGGCCAGCATCACCGGCCGGGTGCGCCCCTGCCCGGAAAAGAAGCCGCCCAGGCAGCTGTTGCCCAGCGCCAGCACCGAGCCCAGCGCCAGCATGCGGAAGTAGGCCACCTCTCCCGCCTGCACGGCGGGCAGGTGCCCGGCAAAGGCGAAGATGGCCGGGGCGGCGAACCACAACAGGGCAAGGCACGCCCCGAAGAAGAAGGCCATCAGCAGCCCCTGCCACAGGGCCACGCCCACCCGGTGCGGCGCGCCCGAGCCGATGTATTGCGCTATGAACACCCCGGCGTAGCCGGTGATGCCCATGCAGGTGAGCAGAAACAGCAGATGCACCACCGCCGCGGGCGTGGCCGCCGCGATGGCTTCCACCGAATAGTGGCTCAGGAACAGCCGGTCGGTGAACTCCATGACCGTGGTGGAGGCCATGCCCGCCACCAGCGGCAGGCTGACGCCGAGCACCTCGCGGTACCCGCCCGGCGCGCTCCAGCGCGCGGTGACGCCAGCCACCATTCTCGACAACATTGCATCCTCCGTCGCGTACCGTCCGTGTTGCGGAAAAGCCGTATCAAGTAGTCTAGCGGAAAAGGCGCGTCAAGGCATCCCGGCCGCGCGGCACGGTACGGCGAAGGGGACGGGGCCGGGACCGGCGGGGACTGGGACAGGACTGGCGAGGACCGGCGGGAATCGGGGGCAGGATCGGCGGCGGCTTTGGGCCCGGCGCGCCCGCGCCCTTCCCTTCACGGCGGATTCACCCTATAAGGCGGCAATGCGCCAGCCGTATCCCCTTTCGCACCACCTGCTGTGCGCACTGCCGCTGCTGGCGCTGCTTGCGGCCTCCGCCCTGTGCCTGGGCACCGGGGACGAGGTCACCGCCCACTGGCGCGCGTGGCGGCACCTTCACCCGGACGCCACCCTTGTCGTACGGGTGCTGACCGACTGGGGCAACCCGGCCATGTACGCGGTCTACGCGGCGCTCATGTGGCGCGCCCGCCGCCGCCACGACCCGCGCACCGTGCGTTTCGTCATCGCCTACGTGGTGGTGCAGTTGCTGATTTCGTTCCTGCTCGTGCGGGTGATCAAGATCGCCGCCGGGCGCACCCGGCCCGGCGTGGCGGGTCCGTGGGTGCCGTTTTCGTTCGATGGGCCGCACAATTCGCTGCCCTCGGGTCACACCACGGAAATCGCCGGCGCCTGTGCGCCGCTGGCCATGCGCTGGAAGCGCACGGCCGCTTCCCTTGCCCTCGGCTGTTTCGTGGCCGCCGTGGGCTATTCGCGGGTGCTGCTGGGGCAGCACCATGCCAGCGACGTACTGGCGGGGCTCCTGCTGGGCAGCCTTGCCGCCTTCGTCATCCACCGCATCACCCACAGGACCACTCCATGACCGAAACCGCCGCCCCCGAAACCAAGGCCGCCGCCCCGCACGACACGCCGCAGGACAAGGCGCAAACCCCGCCCGGCGCTGCCGCAGGCGGTGCGGGCTCCCCCGGCGGCAAGCCCGCCGGTTCCTGTCCGCCGCCCAGGCCCAAGGGCATCCTGGCCCGCCTGTACGACCTGCTGGCGTTCTTCCCGCTGCTGCCGCTCACGCTCATCTACGCGGCGCAGACGGCCTTCACCCTGGATGCGCGGTCCCTGTGGTTCTCGGACGAAATCCGCCACGGCAACGTCTACGAAACCATGCTGGCCACCGGGCAGTGGCTGGTGCCGCACCTGAACGGCACCCCCTATCCGGACAAGCCCCCGGTATATTTCTGGTTCCTCGGCCTGCTGGACGCCATCCCCGGCGTGGACGGCCCCATGGTCTTCCAGTTGGGGGCCGCCGTTTCCGGCCTGCTGCTGCTGTGGGCCACCTATGCCCTGGCCCGCCTGGTGGCCGGGTGCGACAAGCGCGAATCGTTCGCGGCGGGCCTGGTGCTGCTGTGCGGCTTCTACTTCCTGGGCGTGACCCATTACGCCCGCATGGACCTGCTGTTCGCCGCCGCCATCACCCTGGCCCACGTGTGCATGTACCGGGGGCTGCGCCTGCCCGTGGCCTGCCGCTGGATATTCCCGGCCTTCGCCCTGGCCGCCGTGGCCACCCTGATCAAGGGGCCGTTCGGCGTGGCCTTCCCGCTGCTGGCGGGCCTGGCCTACGCCCTGTGGCGCGGCATGCCCCGTCGCCTGAACCGCATGGACGTGGCCATCGGCGGCGGCATCATGCTGGCCACCCTGCTTGCCTGGGTGGGCGCGGTATGGTTCGAGGGCTACGCGGACCTCATCCGCAACATCCTGCGCCACCAGATCGTGGACCGCGCCACCGCCGCCTGGCATCACGAGCAGCCGTGGTGGCACTATCTGGCCACCCTGCCCGCCGCGTGGCTGCCGTTCACCCCCATGCTGCTGTTCCTGCCGTGGGGCCGGGCCTTCACCCCAGCCTCCATGCGCGCCATGCTGGCCACCCGCAAGGGCCAGGGCGACGGCATGGCCTACATCTGGCTGGCGCTGGCCACCTCGTTCGCCCTGCTGACCGTGGTCAGCATCAAGATCGTCATCTACCTGCTGCCGCTGTTCCCGCTGCTGGCCGTGGTCACCGCCCGCGCCCTGCTGCGCCTGAACGCGTTCGGCAGCCGCATGTACTTCGGCCTGACGGCCTTCCTGCTGCTGATGCTGGCGCTGGGTCTTGGCGCCGCCTCGCTGTGGCAGTGGGCGCCCGACATGGCGCGCGCGCACTTGCAGCCCCAAGTGCTGGCCCTGCTGGACATGGCGCGCGGCGCGCCCATTCTTGCAGGCATCACCCTGGCCTTCGCCGTGCTGCTGTGGAAGGCCGTGGACCGCAGCCGCCCCGAAGGCGGGCTGCTGACCCTGGCGGCCTTCGTCACCGCGCTCGTCGTGCCCGCCGCCCTGTTCACCGCCCCCTCGCTGGACCCGGTCATGAGCCCCCGCGCCCAGGCCGAACTGATGGGCGACTACATCCGCAAGGGCTACCACCCGGTGAGCTACAAGGTGTACTCCGGCACCTACACCTACTATGCGGGCTCCAACATCGAGGAGCTTTCGGACGAGGAATCGCTGCGCGCCGCCATGACCCTGTTCCCGCAGGTGGTGGTGGCCATGCGCGCCGACCGCTTCGCGGAATGGGCCGACAAGCCCGCCGACCTGCGCGAGGTGCACCGCCAGTGGATCGTGGACCGCGAATTCGTGCTGGCGGAACGCTCCGGTCCCGTCCAGCCGGAACAGTTGGAGCAGCCCGTCCAGCCGGAGCAGCCTGCCGACGCGGCACCGCCCGCGCCCACCGGCGAAGATTCCGCCCCGGCCGTTTCCGGCGAGCAGGCTCCCGATGCCCCGGCCCTGCCGCAGCCCGCGCCCGGCGATGCCGGAAACGGCACGACACCGGCCACGCCCGCCGTGCCCCAGCCCACGCAGCCGGACGCGCAGCCTGCCGCCCCCGCGCCCCAGGCCCCGGAAGCCCCGGCCGTGCCCTTGCCCGGTCCGCAGCCGCAGGACAACGCCCCGGCCGCGCCGCAACCCGTGCCGGTGCCCACCCCGCCCCCGCCGCCGCCCGGCGTGGGCGCCACGGACAGCCCGGCCACCCCCGCTCCGGCAACGGCGCAGGCCCAGTAGCCGGAATCCGCACGGCAAGAAACACGACGGCCGTGGAGTCGCCTCCACGGCCGTTTCGCGTTGCAAAAATATCCTGCTCCGGCGGGAAAGCATCCCCTCGGCCTGCCCCCCGTCAACGGGTGCAGACAGGGCGGGCATGTTACCGCAGGGCCAGCATCCAACTGCCTCCCAGCAGCGCCGCGCAGGCCGCGCCCGCCAGCCATTCCAGCCAGCGTGGCGGCGCGCCGAAGCGTTCGCGCAGCCCCTGCGCCGCCATGCCCACCACGATGCCCGCCACCAAGCCGAACAGGTGCGCGCCAAGGTCGGTGCGCTCCCCTTCGCTGCCCAGCATGCCGAGGATGGCCAGACCTGCCGCCAGCGGCACCACCATGCGCCGCCACCCGCTCCAGCCGCCTTCCACGGCCAGCAGCCCGGACAGCACGCCCACCGCGCCGAACAGCGCCGTGGAAAAGCCCAGGCTGACGTGCGAGGCGGGCCGCGCCAGCGCGTTCAGCACGTTGCCGCCCGCCCCCGCCAGGATGGTCAGCAGCCAGCCCGGCCCGCTGCCCACGCGGCGGCACAGGGGGATCAGGAAGAAGCTGCCGAACAGGATGTTGCCGAACAGGTGCGGGCTGTCGGCGTGCAGAGTCAGGGCCGTGACCACGCGGTACCACTGCCCGCGCGCCACAGTGTAATAGACGTCCATGGCTCCGGCGTCGCGCCACGCATCGGGGTCCAGATCCGGCAGGGGCAGGTTCATATCCCACCACCAGCCCATGCGCACCCCGTGCCACAGGGCCAGCAGCAGCAGGCCCAGCAGGGTCAGGTGCGCGTTGGCGCGCAGGGGGGCGGGGGGCGGCGCGGGCGGCCGGGCGCGGGCGGCGGCGTCCTCGCCCTCGGCGGCCAGCAGTTCCTGCCGGGCCAGACGTTCGTACAGCGCGGGCACGAACAGATGCTGCCGGTCGCCCCGGCGTACGGCCATAAACGGGATGTTGCGCGCCTCCAGCACCAGCCGCCAGCGCGGCAGACAGTGCATGACACATGGCGGAAGCTGCGGCAGCGGCGCGGGCAACGCCGCGTTCTGGGCGGGGGGAACGGGCACGGTCAGGTCACGCCAGTACGGCGGCAGCACGGGCCTGCGGCGCAGGGCCGCCGCCACGTGCTCCGGCCGCGCCGCAAGCCCGGAGGCCACGGCGGAGCGCCCGGCCAGGGCGGAAGCGCCGCCGGAGCGCACCGCCCGTGGGCGGCGGAAGCGGTCTGATCCGTTGGGGGGAGCCATGGGATGCGCGGAAATGACGGGCCGGAGATGCGCTAGCGCGCGCCCGGACTGCCCGAGGTACCGTCCGCGTCACCGGACGTGGAGCCGGAGGTGTTACCGGACTGGCCGGAGCCACCAGCCGGAGAGGACGGCTCCACCGGCTCGCAGTCGATGACCACGGTGCGGCGGGGTTCCTGCCCGGCACCGTGGCCGCCGCCGAAACCGGGACCACGATCATCCGGCCCGTAGGGCCGGGGGCCGTCGCCGCGCGCGCCGTCGGCCCCCTCGGGACCGTCAATACCATCCGGCCCTTGTCCACCGCCGTGCCCCGGTCCGAACATCCCGCCCGCGCCGCCGAACGTTTCGGTGTGCCGCGCCCCGCCGGGGCCGAAATACCAGGTGCGCACGTGCACCGACGACCCGCCCGCGCGGCCTTCGGCCTGCATGGTGGCGTTCATGTGCCGCCGCAGCAGATGCGCGGCCAGCCTGCGCACCGGGGGCAGCAGCAGGAGAATCCCGAACACGTCGGACACGAAGCCGGGGAACACCATCAGGATGCCCGCCAGCAGCAGGAACAGCCCGTCCAGCATTTCGTCGGCGGGCAGCACGCCCTGGGCCAGGCTTTGCTGGATGCGCGCCAGCGTGCCCATGCCCTGGGTGCGGGCCAGCCACACCCCGGCCATGGCGAACAGGATCACCAGCAGCACGGCGTTGAACGCCCCGATGCGCGCGCCCACCTCCACCAGCACGTAGAATTCCAGAAAGGGGACCAGCAGCAGGACAAGACCAAGACGGGGCATGAGGGCTCCGGGATGGTTGCGGTGGGACGGTGCGCCCGCCCGTGGCGATGGCCGGGATGCGGGCCGGGCGGGCCCGGTGCGGGCCGGATGCGGGCAAGACGGCGCGGAAAAACGGGGACGTGGGGACGACGCGGGGCGGCATGCCCGCAAGGCGTTGCGCCCCCCGGCCGCGGATGTCCGCGCGCGCCCATCCTGATAAGGATAGTCACCGAAGGGCCCGGCGGCAAGACGTATCCCGCCGTAAAAATGCGGGGAATGGGGACGTGCCGGGCTCCGCGACCGGAAAAACAACGGCAAAAAGCCCCGGCGGAAACCACCGGGGCTTTTGAACGCTGGGGGTCGGAAAGCCTTAGGCGACCTTGCGGACGGCGGGCTTCACCACCGCGCCGGAGCGCAGGCAGCGGGTGCAGACGCTGAGGGTCTTCACTTCGCCGTTGGGGCACTGGTGGCGGACGCTCTGCAGGTTCGGCTCGAAGCGGCGCTTGGTCTTGATGTTCGAGTGGCTCACATGGTGGCCGACCTGGGCCTTCTTGCCGCACACATCGCACTGCTTGGACATGACTTTCCTCCGTATATGTGCAAAGTTCGCGTGGTCGTTCTGGTGCGCCGCCGATGGCGTTCCCCGCCGGGGCGCTGCGCGGGGCGGGCGTCGACCGATGTGCCGGGCACGTTCCGGACGCATTCTGGATGTTTGCCGCCGCGAGAGATGGGAGTCTTATACCGCCGCCCCGAAAAACGCAACCCCTTTCTTGACAGCCCGAAGGGTTCGCATGTAGTAATCGCTGCTCGCGAGGTAGCCATGCACCAGATTTGGATTCCGCTCAAGGACATTCCGGCGGGCGGCGGCGAGTACGAGGTTGACGACCAGTCCGTCTGGCAGGGCCCCATCGCCGAATTTTCACTGCCGTTCAACATCGTCGAGCCGTTGCGCGGCTCGGTGTTCCTGCTGCCGCAGGACGACGGCTGCCTCGTGCGCGGCAGGCTCACGGGGCGCATCAGCGCGCCCTGCGACCGCTGCGCCGAGCCTGCGGAACTGGCCATCGACCATTCCTTCGACAGCTTCGAGCCGTTTCCCGCCCCGGCCCAGCCCCAGCGCCCCGCGCAGCCCGCTCCGGAGGCCGCGCGCGGGCACGGCAAGGCGGGTGCTTCCGAGCCTGAAGCGGACGGCGAATTCGAGGACGTGGACGAGGCCGTGATCCGCATTTCCCCTTCCGGGCAGGGCGTCGAGGTGAGCCTGTCCGGCCTGTTGTGGGAAGAATTTCTGCTGGCCCTGCCGGCGAAGCCGCTGTGCTCCGCCACCTGCCAGGGCCTGTGCCCGTCGTGCGGAAGCAACCTGAACACCTCTTCCTGCGCCTGCACGCAGGAAGAGGGCGACCCCAGGCTTGCCGCCCTGCGCGGCCTTACCATCGGAAAGAAGTAGCACAACCCCCGCCGCGCGCGGCGGGACATCCAGGAGAGGAACGTCATGGCCGTTCAGCAGAACAAGAAGTCCAAGTCCAAGAAGGGCATGCGTCGTTCGCACGACCGCGTGGCCGTGCCCACCATCGTGTACTGCGCCTGCGGCGAGCCCACCGTTCCGCACCGCGCCTGCCCGAGCTGCGGCACCTACAAGGGCCGTCAGGTGGTTGCCCAGCCTAATGAATAACGCCACAGTCATCGCCGTGGATGCCATGGGGGGGGATTTCGGCCCCTCCGTGGTGGTCCCCGGCGCGATAGAGGCGGCGCGCGACAAGGGGGTCGCCCTTTTGCTGGTCGGAGACCAGGCGAAGGTGCGGGCGGAACTCGCCAGACTCCCTCTTGACGGCGTCGCCTACGACATTGTCCACGCCAGCGAAGTGGCCGGCATGGACGAAAAGCCTTCGGACATCCTGCGCCGCCGCAAGGACGCCTCCATCCAGGTGGCCTGCCGCCTGGTGCGCGACGGCCAGGCCCACGGCATCGTCAGCGCCGGGCATTCCGGCGCCACCGTGGCCTGCGGCATGTTCATCATGGGCCGCATTCCCGGCGTGGACCGTCCGGCGCTCGCCTCCATCAT
This sequence comes from Nitratidesulfovibrio sp. D1, assembly GCF_051133415.1. Taxonomy (NCBI): domain Bacteria; kingdom Pseudomonadati; phylum Thermodesulfobacteriota; class Desulfovibrionia; order Desulfovibrionales; family Desulfovibrionaceae; genus Nitratidesulfovibrio; species Nitratidesulfovibrio sp. D1. Next base: position 498,488 of record NZ_JBPGNZ010000005.1, read on the forward strand.
GCCCACCGAGAAGAACCCCATCGTCCTGCTGGACGTGGGGGCCAACGTGGACTGCAAGCCCCACCACCTTTTCCAGTTCGGCCTCATGGCCGACGCCTTCGCGCGCGACCTTCTGGCGTGCGAGTCGCCGCGCATCGGCCTTTTGAGCATCGGCGAGGAAGAGGGCAAGGGCAACACCCAGGTCAAGGAAGCCTACGAACTGTTCAAGCTGGCCCAGAACGGCATCAACTTCGTGGGCAACGTGGAAGGCCGCGACATTTTCAGCGGCGACGTGGACGTGGTGGTCTGCGACGGCTTTGTGGGCAACGTGGCGCTGAAGCTCAGCGAAGGGCTCAGCATGTCGCTGGGCCGCGTGCTGAAGCGCGAACTGCTCTCGGGTCTTCTGCCCAAGATCGGCACCCTGCTCGCCAAATCCGCGTTCCGCCGTTTCGCCCAGTTCGTGGACTACGCCGAATACGGCGGCGCGCCCCTGCTCGGTTTGCAGGGCATCGCCTTCGTCTGCCACGGCAAGTCCAACGCCAAGGCCGTGCGCAGCGCCGTCAAGCTGGCCGCCACCTTCGTGGAGAAGAAGACCAACGAACGCCTCGTCAAGGCCATCAGCGCCAACGAGGAGCTCACCCGCTACGGCAAGGCCATAAAGTAGCGTCCCCCACCCTGCCACATGCGGCGCGCACCACGCGCCCGCCGGAACGAGCCACATGACAGCATCGCGCGATATTGCCTGCCGGGTCAGGGGGTTCGGTGCGTACACTCCCGTGGACGTGCTGACCAACTTCGACCTTGAAAAAATCGTGGAAACCACCGACGAGTGGATCACCACCCGTACCGGCATCAAGCAGCGCCACCGCCTGGCCAAGGGGCAGAACGCCTCGGACGCGGCGACGGAAGCCGCCCGCCTGGCCCTGGCCGACGCGGACATGCAGCCGGACGAGATCACCCACGTCATCAACGCCACCTGCACGCCCGACTACCTGTGCCCCAACACCGCCTGCCTCATCGAGGCCAAGCTGGGCATCGTGGGCGCCATGGCCTTCGATTTCAACGCCGCCTGCTCGGGCTACGTGTACGGCCTGTCCATGGCCCGCGCCATCGTGGCCGCCCAGCCCGAGGCGCGCGTGCTGCTGACCGCCACCGAGGCGCTGACCCGCCGCCTGAACTGGGCCGACCGCTCCACCTGCGTGCTGTTCGGCGACGGTGCCGGGGCTTCGGTCATCACCACCGGGACCGAAGGCGCGGGCGCGCTGCTGGAAGACGTGCACTCCGCGTCCGACGGCAACCTGGGCGGCCTGCTGACCATCGGCGGCGGCACCCACACCCCCTACGCCAAGGGCGACCCGGTGGGCGACGACTTTTTCGTGCAGATGAACGGCCGCGACGTGTTCAAGCACGCCGTGCGCAACATGGCCGCCATCAGCCAGGACGTGCTTGCGCGCAACGGCCTGACCATCGACGACGTGGCCCTGGTCATTCCGCACCAGGCCAACCTGCGCATCATCGAGGCCGTGGGCGACCGGCTGGGCGTGCCCGCCGAACGGGTGTTCGTGAACCTGCACGAGTTCGGCAACACCTCGGCGGCGTCCGTGCCGCTGGCCATCGCCGACGCGCGGGCCAAGGGCGTGCTGCGCCCCGGCATGCGCGTGCTGCTGGCCACCTTTGGGGGAGGGTTTACCTGGGGGGCCGCCCTGCTCCATTTTTAACTGGCAAACGGCCTTTTTCCCGCTGGCGTCGTCAAACTTCGCCTGCCATGTCGGTCGAATACAGCAAGAGTATACTCCCTCATGGCAGGCTCGTTTTCCTTGCCAGCGAAAAAAAATCCGTTTGCCAACGAATCGCCGGACACCGGAAGAAAATACCATAATCTTCACCCGCGATACCCCGGAACGGGCCAATTGAAGTCGCACTGTCTTTGCGGTATAAGGCGGAGCCCTTTGCAACCCGCAACATGAGAAAGGCCGAATGAGCGAACTCACTTCCACCGCGCTGGTCACCGGGGGCTCCCGGGGCATCGGCAAGGCCGTGGCGGAAACCCTGGCCCGCGAGGGCTTTCAGGTCTACCTCACCTACGTGAGCAAGCCCGAGGAGGCCGAAGCCGTGGCCGCGGGCATCAACGCCGCGGGCGGTTCGGCGCGCGCCTTCCGGCTGGACGTTTCCGACGCCGCCGCCGTGGCCGCGTTCTTTCAGGAAGAAATCAGGGAAAAGGTCGCCCTCGACGTGCTCGTGAACAACGCGGGCATCACCAAGGACGGGCTGATCCTGCGCATGAAGGACGAGGACTTCGACCGCGTGCTGGACGTCAACCTTTCCGGGGCCTTCACCTGTCTGCGCGAAGCGGCCAAGCTGATGACCAGGCAGCGCAGGGGCCGCATCGTCAACATCACCTCGGTGGTGGGCCAGATGGGCAATGCCGGGCAGATCAACTATTCCGCCGCCAAGGCGGGGCTGATCGGCATGACCAAGTCCGCCGCCAAGGAACTTGCCGGGCGCAACGTCACGGTCAACGCCGTGGCCCCCGGCTTCATCGAAACCGACATGACCGCGAAGCTCACCGACGAGATTCGCGCGGCATATATCGAAGCCATCCCGCTCCGGCGTCTGGGCTTGCCCCAGGACATCGCCGATGCCGTGGCCTTTCTGGCTTCCGATAAGGCGGGCTACATCACCGGGCAGGTCATCGCCGTCAACGGCGGCATGTACTGCTAGCAGCCCGTCCCGTACGCAGCACCGACCGGCACCGAAACGAGAAAAACAGCATTGGAGGGACCATGTCCGTTGAAGAAAAGATCAGCAAGATCATCATGGATCAGCTTGGCGTGTCCGCCGAGGAAGTGAAGCCCGAAGCCTCCTTCGTGGAAGACCTTGGCGCCGACTCGCTCGACCTGACCGAACTGATAATGGCCATGGAAGAGGAATTCGGCATCGAAATCGACGACGACGATGCCCAGAAGATCCTCAAGGTCCAGGACGCCATCGCCTACATCAAGAGCAAGCAGTAGGGCTTGCCCTTCACGCAACGAAAGATCGCATGCGGGCGTCTTATGACGAGGTCATAAGACGCTCTCGCGCTTTTCTTCTGCACGGCCGAAACCACGCGAACAGCGCGCAACCACTCGCCATCGTTCCACATCTATCCCGTTCGCGCGGGTTCGGCCCCATTACCGCCAAGAGGAAATCTTAATGACCGGAAAGCGTGTCGTCGTGACCGGCCTTGCGGCCATCACCCCCCTTGGTAACGACCTTGCGACAAGCTGGGAGAATCTCGTGGCCGGGAAGTCCGGCATCGGGCCCATCACCCACTTCGACGCTTCGGAGTACACCTCTCGCATCGCCGGCGAGGTCAAGGGCTTCGACCCAGAGAAGTACATCCCGGCCAAGCAGGCCAAGCGCATGGACCGTTTCGTCCAGTTCGCGGTGGCCTCCGGCAAGATGCTCGTCGAGCATTCCGGCCTCGTCATCGACGACGCCAACGCCCACCGCGTGGGCGTGCTGCTTGGCGTGGGGCTTGGCGGGCTGGAGACCATCGAGGTCTTCCACACCAAGCTCGTCGAGTCGGGGCCCAACCGCGTCTCGCCGTTCATGATCCCCATGCTGATCTCCAACATGGCGCCAGGCCAGGTCTCCATCTTCACCGGGGCCAAGGGTCCCAACCTGGTGACCACCAGCGCCTGCGCCTCGGGTCAGCACGCCATCGGCTATGCCTACACCGACATCGCCATGGGCCGCTGCGACGCGGTGATCACCGGCGGGGTGGAAGCCACCATCACGCCCATGGGCGTTTCCGGCTTCACCGCCCTGAAGGCCCTGTCCACCGCCCGCAACGACGACCCCGCCAGGGCGTCGCGCCCGTTCGACAAGGAACGCGACGGCTTCGTCATCGGCGAAGGCTCGGGCTTCCTGATGCTGGAATCGCTGGAATCGGCCCAGGCGCGCGGGGCCACCATCTACGCGGAAGTGGTGGGCTACGGCGCGTCCGGCGACGCCTATCACATGACCGCCCCGCACGAGGACGGCCTGGGCATGGCGCAGGCCATGCGGGCCGCCATCGACGAGGCGGGCATCCGCCCGGAGGACGTGGACCACATCAACGCCCACGCCACCTCGACGTACCTCAACGACCTGTGCGAAACCAAGGCCATCAAGAAGGTGTTCGGCGACCACGCCAAAAACATCCGCATCACGGCCAACAAATCCATGACCGGGCACCTGCTGGGCGCCGCGGGCGGGATGGAGGGCGTGTTCAGCGTCATGGCGCTGCACACCGGCATCATTCCCGGCACCATCAACCGCGACACGCCCGACCCCGAGTGCGACCTGAACTACATGGCGGACGGCTCGGAAAAGTACCAGGCGGAATACGTGCTGTGCAATTCGTTCGGCTTCGGCGGGACGAACTGCTGCATGCTGTACAAGCGCTGGAAGGGTTAATATCGCAAACGCACGTATCGCGGGCGGCTACGTCGTCAAAAAGCCTTTTTGCTTCAGTCGAGTACCAAAAAGTACACTCCTTCCGCAAAAAGACTTTTTTCCTCGTCCCCGCCTCGCGTTCCGCACGTTTGCAGTCCTGCCTGATATCGGACATTGTCCGAACTCGCTTGCCTGAATGGGGGTGCAGGGGGCTTGGCCCCCTGCGCCGGAGGCTTGCAGAACATCTCCCTCCCCCTCGCCGGGCACGGGAGAACGATATTTCCAGAGGTCGCGCGGCAGGCGAACGCCGCGCGGCCGCAACCATTCCACGGAGGCGAACCATGGACGAACTGCTGATTCAAGACCCGGAAGTGGGTCGCGCGGTCACCCTTGAAATCGAACGTCAGACCGGCAAGCTCGAACTCATCGCGTCCGAGAACTTCGTCTCCGCCGCCGTCCGTCAGGCGCAGGGCAGCGTGCTGACCCACAAGTACGCCGAAGGGTACCCCGGCAAGCGCTACTACGGCGGCTGCGAATTCGTGGACATCGCGGAAAACCTGGCCATCGACCGGGCCAAGGCCATCTTCGGCTGCGGCTACGCCAACGTGCAGCCCCATTCCGGCAGCCAGGCCAACATGGGTGTGTACTTCGCCTGCCTGAAGCCGGGCGACACCATCCTGGGCATGAACCTTTCGCACGGCGGGCACCTGACCCACGGCAGCCCGGTGAACTTCTCCGGCCGCCTGTACAACGTGGTGTTCTACGGCGTGAAGAAGGAAACCGGCTTCATCGACTACGACGAAGTGGCCGCCCTGGCCCGCGAGCACAAGCCCGCGCTCATCGTGGCCGGCGCCAGCGCCTACCCGCGCGTCATCGACTTCGCCCGCTTCCGCGCCATCGCCGACGAGGTAGGCGCCAAGCTGATGGTGGACATGGCCCACATCGCGGGCCTGGTGGCCACCGGCCTGCACCCCACCCCCATCGGGCAGGCCCACTACACCACCACCACCACCCACAAGACCCTGCGCGGCCCGCGCGGTGGCATGATCCTGTCCGACGAGGACAACGCCAAGACCCTGAACAGCCAGATATTCCCCGGCATCCAGGGCGGCCCGCTGATGCACGTCATCGCGGCCAAGGCGGTGGCCTTCGGCGAGGCGCTGCGCCCCACCTTCGCGGACTACCAGCAGCAGGTGGTGAAGAACGCCGCCAAGCTGGCCGGTTGCCTGACCGCCGCCGGGTACGACCTGGTTTCCGGCGGCACCGACAACCACCTGATGCTCATGGACCTGACGGCCAAGGACATCACCGGCAAGGACGCCGAGCACGCGCTGGACAAGGCGGGCATGACCGCCAACAAGAATACCGTGCCCTTCGAGACCCGTTCGCCCTTCGTGACCTCCGGCGTGCGCCTGGGCACCCCCGCCCTGACCACGCGCGGCATGAAGGAAGCCGAAATGGAAAAGGTGGCCGCGTGGATCGTGGACGCCCTGGGCAACGTCAACAACGAGACGCGCCTTGCGGCCATCAGCCGCGAGGTGGAAGTCTTCGCGCGGCAGTTCCCGCTGTTCGCCTGGTAGGCACGGCCGCACCAGTCCCTACGATGTCATGACGGCGCCGGGGCGGACAGCCGCCCCGGCGCCCGACACGGTTCCTTTCCCGGCCGTTACCTGAGCATGGCTCTTCCACCGCTCTCCCGCGCGGCCGAACCGCCGGGCAAGGTATCGGCCCTTCAGCCACAGAGGTACCCATGTCCACACTGTCCCGCCTCCCCTGGCCCCAGTACTTCATGGAGATCACCTACCTCGTGGCCGAGCGTTCCACCTGCACCCGGCGCAAGGTGGGGGCCATCGCGGTGAAGGACAAGCGCATCCTGGCCACGGGCTACAACGGCGCGCCCTCGGGCGTGGCCCACTGCCTTGACGTGGGCTGCCTGCGCGCCCAGCTTGGCGTGCCCTCGGGCCAGCGCCACGAAATCTGCCGGGGGCTGCACGCGGAACAGAACGTCATCGTGCAGGCCGCCATCCACGGCATTTCGCTGGCGGGCTCGGAAATCTACTGCACCACCCAGCCCTGCCTGATCTGCACCAAGATGCTCATCAACTGCGGCGTCACGGCCATCCGCTACGCGGAATCGTACCCCGACCAACTGGCCGAGGACATGCTGCGCGAATCGGGCGTGCTGTACGAGGTGCTGCCCTTCACTCCGCGCAGGGGCGGCCCCTGCGTTCCGCCAGACGCCCCCAATCCGCCGGACGGCAACCGTAACGACAATGGGAGTTCCGGGGGCGGCTGCGGGGGCGGCTGCGCCTGCGGGGGCACGTAGCGCCATGACCGCGCCGCATCCGTTCGAAAATTTCATGCGCGAGGCCATCGCCCTTGCCCGGCAAGGCCGCTGGCGCGCCGCGCCCAACCCCACGGTGGGCGCGGTGCTGGTGCGCGACGGCCAGGTTGTGGCGCGCGGTTTCCACACGGCCTGCGGCATGCCCCACGCCGAGGTGGAATGCCTGCGCGATGCGGCGGCCAACGGCGTGGACCCGGCCGGGTGCACCCTGGTGGTCACGCTGGAGCCGTGCAACCACCACGGCAAAACGCCCCCCTGCTCGCAGGCGGTGCTGGCGGCGGGCATCCGCCACGTGGTGGTGGGCATGGCCGACCCCAACCCGGTGGCCCAGGGCGGCGCGGAATTCCTGCGCCGGCACGGCGTGCGGATGGATATGGGCGAGCGCGGGATGGGCGTGTGCGAGCAGGACTGCCGCGACCTGGTGGCCGACTTCGTCACCTGGAAGAAGACGGACCTGCCCTACGTCATCCTGAAACTGGCCAGCACGCTGGACGGGCGCATCGCCACCCGCGCGGGCCATTCGCAGTGGATAAGCTGCGCGGCCTCGCGCCGCCGGGTGCATGCCATCCGGGCGGGCGTGGGCCATGCCGGGGGCGCGGTGCTGGTGGGCGGCGGCACCCTGTTCGCCGACAACCCGCTGCTGACCGCCCGCTGCGGCGATGTTTCGGATTCCCCCTCCTCCGCCACTGCCGGAGATAATTGTTCCGGCGACACCCCGCGCCGCCAGCCGCTGGCCGTGGCCGTCACCTCGCGCATGGACGAGGTGGCCGCGCGCGCCGGTGACCTGGCCCTGCTGGACCAGCGGGCGGCGGACGCCATTTTCTGGACCACGGAACGGGCCGCCGCATCCCCGGCAGCCGATGCGGTGCGCGCCACGGGCGCGCGGGTATGGGGCCTGCCTGATGTGGACGCCGCCAATTCCACGACTGTCCCCGGCGGCGCGGGGCTGGACCTGCGCGCGGGCCTGGCCCGGTTGCGCGGCGAGGCCGGTTGCCTGTACGTGCTGTGCGAGGGCGGTGGACAGCTGGGGCTGGCCCTGCTGGAGGCCGGGCTGGTGCACGAATTCGAGTTGCACCTGGCCCCCAAGGTGCTGGGCGACAACGCGGCGCGGCCCCTGTTCGACGGCCGCGCGCCCCTGCGCATGGACGACGCGCTGGGCCTGCGCGTGGCCGCATCCGCCCCCAGCGGAGAGGACATCATCGTGACCCTGCGCCCCAGGGACTGTTCCTGACTTGCCTTTTCGCCCGGTGGCTGCGTCAAACTTCATCTGGCATCTCGGTCAAATACAATAAGAGTATACTCCCTCGTGCCAGACTCGTTTTCCTTGCCACCGAACGAAAATCCCGCGTCAGAAACAGCCCCAAGGCGTAGAGATACGTTCCAGACAACGGCGGCGCGCCGCCTCGGAGACTGCTTCATGTTCACCGGCATCATTCAGGGACAGGGCGGCATCGTGGCCGTGGAAGGCGCGGGCAAGGAAACGCGGCTGCGCATCCGGCCGCTGTTCGTGCTGTCCGACATCGTGGTGGGCGAATCCATCGCGGCCAACGGCGTGTGCCTGACCGCGGAAACCCACGGCGGCAGCCGCGACGCGGCGTGGTACACCTGCTACGCCTCGGCCGAGACCATGCGCCTGACCACCCTTGGCGACCTCAAGACTGGCGACAGGGTGAACCTGGAACGCGCGCTGGCCATGGGCGACCGCCTGGGCGGGCACATGGTTGCGGGCCACGTGGACTGCGTGGCCACCGTGGCCGAGGTGCGCGAGGAAGGCGAATCGCGCCGCTACCGGCTGAAGTTTCCGCAGGAATTCGGCCCCCAGGTCATCCCCAAGGGCTCCGTGGCCCTTGACGGGGTGAGCCTGACGGTTAATCATTGTGGCCCGGATTTTCTGGAGGTCAACGTCATCCCCGAAACGCAGCGGGTCACCACCATCGCAGGGTGGAAGCCCGGAGTACGCGTGAACATGGAGACGGACCTCATCGGCAAGTACGTGCAGCGCATGCTTTCGGCATGGCAGGGCGGCGCATCCGCCACCGGCCATGCCTCCTCCGGCTCCGGCGGGGGCAGCGCGCTGACCGTGGAATTCCTGAAGGAACACGGCTTCTAGTACCATCGCAGGGTACGGGGACCGGGTCTTTACGCGTGTCGAACGGCCGGAACTTGCCGGACGGCCGGAACATGTCCAGCGTTCCGAATCAATGACCAGAACGCCGCGCCCGCACGGGGCGGCGTCGCATATCCAGAGGTAGCCATGCCCATCTGCAAGACCGAGGAAGCCATCGAGGAAATCCGCAAGGGGCGGATGATCATCCTCGTGGACGACGAAGACCGCGAGAACGAGGGCGACCTGACCATCGCCGCCCAGCACGTGACCCCCGAGATCATCAACTTCATGGCCACGCACGGGCGCGGCCTGATCTGCCTGCCCCTTGAACCGGCGCTGGTCGATGCGCTGCAACTGCCCATGATGACCCGCCGCAACGGCTCGAAGTTCGGCACCAACTTCACGGTGTCCATCGAGGCGCGCAAGGGCGTGACCACGGGCATCTCCGCCGCCGACCGCGCCACCACCATCCTTGCCGCCGTGGCCGACGACGCCCAGCCTGAAGACCTGGTCACGCCGGGGCACATCTTTCCCCTGCGGGCCCAGAAGGGCGGGGTCATGGTGCGCGCCGGGCAGACCGAAGGCAGCGTGGACCTGTCGAAGCTGGCCGGGCTGAAGGGCGCGGCGGTGATCTGCGAGATCATGCGCGACGACGGCGAAATGGCCCGCATGCCCGACCTGATCGAGTTCGCGAAAAAGCACGACATGAAGATCGCCACCATCCGCGACCTCATCCGCTACCGCATGCAGTCGGGACTGCTGTCCGTGAAACGCGTGGCGGAAGCGCAGATGCCCACCAAGTACGGCGAATTCCGCGTCATCGCCTACGAGAACGAACTGCACGACGAAACCCACCTGGCCCTGGTCAAGGGCGAGATCACCCCCGGCGAGCCGGTGCTGGTGCGCGTGCACAGCGAATGCCTGACCGGCGATGTGCTGGGCTCCATGCGCTGCGACTGCGGCGGCCAGCTGGCGGCGGCCATGTGCCAGATATCGGGCGAGGGCAAGGGTGTGCTGCTGTACATGCGCCAGGAAGGGCGCGGCATCGGCCTTGCTAACAAGATCCGCGCCTACGCCTTGCAGGACCAGGGCTACGACACCGTGGAGGCCAACCACAAGCTGGGCTTCAAGGCGGACCTGCGCGACTACGGCATCGGCGCGCAGATCCTGGTGGACCTGGGGGTGCGCAAGATGCGCATGATGACCAACAACCCCAAGAAGATCATCGGCCTTGAAGGCTACGGCATCGAGGTGGTGGAACGGGTGCCCGTGGAACTGGAATCCTGCTCCTTCAACGAGGCGTACCTGCGCACCAAGAAGGAGAAGATGGGCCATCTTCTCGAACTGAAGCATACCGACGCGCCGAGCGAAATCTAGGCGACGCATAACCGCCCCGCCCGCGCGCCCGGCCATGCCCGGCGCGCGGGCGGAGGACGGCCCCATATCACGCCCCGGCGCGCCGCCGGAAAAGGAGACCCCCAATGCTGCACATCAAGACCATCGAGGGCCAGCTCGACGCCAAGGGCCTGAAGTTCGCCATCATCGCCACCCGCTTCAACGACTTCATCGTGGACCGCCTGGTGGGCGGCGCGGCGGACTACCTTGCCCGCCACGGCTGCGAGCGCGAGGACATGACCATCGTCCGCATTCCCGGCGCGTTCGAGATGCCCATCGTGGCCCAGAAGCTGGCCAAGAGCGGCCGCTACCACGGCATCATTGCCCTGGGCGCCGTCATTCGCGGGGCCACCCCCCACTTCGACTTCGTGGCCGGCGAAGCCACCAAGGGCCTGGCCCACATCTCGCTGGATTCCGGCGTGCCCGTGGGCTTCGGCCTTTTGACCACCGACTCCATCGAGCAGGCCATCGAACGCGCGGGCACCAAGGCGGGCAACAAGGGCGTGGAAGCCGCCGCCGCCGTGCTGGAAACCGTGCGCGTGATGGAGCAGCTGTAACCCCATGGCCAACCAGGGCAAGAAACCCACCCGGCGCAGCGAACGCGCGCTGGCCTTCCAGGTGCTGTACGGCCTCAGCTTTTCGCCGGCCACCACCGAGGGCGCGTTGCGCGCGGCCTATGCCGCCTCGCCCGATGTGGCGGATCGCGCTGAAAACGAAAAATCCGACCGGCACGACCCCGCCACCGCCCCGCAGGGCTACGCGTGGGAGGTCATCCACGGCGTGTGGAAGACGCAGGCCGAACTGGACGAGGCCGTATCGGGCTTTTCGCAGAACTGGCGCGTGGAGCGCATGGGCCGCGTGGAGCTGACGCTGTTGCGCATCGCCGTGTACGAAATGCTGTTCCGCGACGACGTGCCCGCCAAGGTGGCCATGAACGAGGCCATCGAGCTTTCCAAGCAGTTCGGGGACGACAATTCGCGCGGCTTCATCAACGGCATCCTCGACGCGGTGGCCCGCGCGCTGGAATCGGGCCGACTATCGCCCAAGGGGCAGTAGGCCCCGCTGCGGCCGGGGTGGTCCGGCGGCGCTTAACCGCCCGGAATCACCCCGCGAATGCGCAATTGGCACTTGAAGGCGCGCGCCCGAAAGGCTACGGTCTGACGGGTTCGCGCCCTCGGTCTTCACCGGGGGCGGGGGGCGCGTCCCCCCGAACCGGCAGACCAGACACCAGATCCGACACCCGCCCCGACATCCGCTCCACCGGCGGCCGGAACAGGCGCCGGCGGCACGGCAGGCGGCCCCGGAAAAGCCCACACGGACCAGTCCACACGGATAAGTCCACAAGGACCATCGCGGCATGAAACCCGAACGCGGCATGAAATACGATCCCCAGTCCATCGAAACCAAATGGCAGCGCATCTGGGAAGAAAGCGGCGCCTTCCACTGCGACCACCACTCCGACAAGCCCAAGTACTACGTGCTGGAGATGTTCCCCTACCCTTCGGGCAACATCCACATGGGGCACGTGCGCAACTATTCCATCGGCGACGTGGTGGCCCGCTTCAAGCGCATGCAGGGCTTCAACGTGCTGCACCCCATGGGCTGGGACGCCTTCGGGCTGCCGGCGGAAAACGCCGCCATCAAGCACGGCACGCATCCCGCCAAGTGGACCTTTTCCAACATCGACAACATGCGCAGCCAGCTGCGCCGCCTGGGCTACTCGTACGACTGGCGGCGCGAACTCGCCACCTGCACGCCCGAATACTACCGCTGGGAGCAGCAGTTCTTCCTGCGCTTCTTCGAGAAGGGCCTGGTGTACCGCAAGCAGGCCCCGCAGAACTGGTGCCCCAAGTGCCACACCGTGCTCGCCAACGAGCAGGTCATCGAAGGGCTGTGCTGGCGCTGCGATTCCGCCGTGGAGCAGAAGAACCTGACCCAGTGGTTCCTGCGCATCACCGACTACGCCGAAGAACTGCTGGCCGACCTCGACAAGCTGGAGGCGGGCTGGCCCGAGCGCGTGGTGAGCATGCAGCGCAACTGGATCGGCAAGTCCATCGGCGCGGAGATCGCGTTCCCTCTGGAGGGGGCTGACGCCTCCATCACCGTGTTCACCACCCGGCAGGACACCGTGTTCGGCGCGACCTTCATGAGCCTCGCCCCCGAGCATCCGCTGGTGGAGCAACTCATCAGCGGACCGGAAGGGGACAAGCCCGAGGCCCCGGCGGTGCGCGCCTTCGTCGAGCGCATCCGCAACATGGACCGCATCGTGCGCCAGTCGGACGACCTCGAGAAGGAGGGCGTGTTCACCGGCGCCTACTGCGTGAACCCCTTCACCGGCCGCCGCATGCCCATCTGGGTGGCCAACTTCGTGCTGGCCGAATACGGCACCGGCGCGGTCATGGCCGTGCCCGCGCACGACCAGCGCGACTTCGAGTTCGCCCGCAAGTATGGCCTGCCCATGCAGGTGGTCATCCAGCCGGAAGGCGACGCGCTGGACACCGCCGCCATGCAGGCCGCCTGGACCGAGGCGGGCGTGCTGGTCAATTCCGGCGAGTTCGACGGCCTGCCCAACGAGGCCGCCAAGCAGAAGATCGCCGATTCGCTGGAATCGTCTGGCAAGGGCCGCCGCACCGTCAACTACCGCCTGCGCGACTGGAACATCTCGCGCCAGCGGTACTGGGGCGCGCCCATCCCCATCGTCTACTGCGACGCCTGCGGCGTGGTGGCCGAAAAGGACGAGAACCTGCCCGTGCTGCTGCCGCTGGAAGTGCGCACCCACGAGGACGGCCGCTCGCCCCTGCCCGACACCCCCGAATTCGCGGACTGCGCCTGCCCCAAGTGCGGCGGCAAGGCCCGCCGCGAGACGGACACCATGGACACCTTCGTGGAGTCCTCGTGGTATTTCGCGCGCTACACCAGCGCCCGCAAGGACGACGGCGCGTTCGACCCCGCCGCGCTGAAGTACTGGATGCCCGTGGACCAGTACATCGGCGGCGTGGAGCACGCCATCCTGCACCTGCTTTACTCGCGCTTCTTCGTGAAGGCCCTGCGCGACTGCGGCTACATGGATCTGGACGAACCCTTCGCCAACCTGCTCACCCAGGGCATGGTGCTGAAGGAAGGGGCCAAGATGTCCAAGTCCAAGGGCAACGTGGTGGACCCCACCGAGATGATCGCCCGCTACGGGGCGGACACGGTGCGCCTGTTCTGCCTGTTCGCCGCGCCGCCGGAACGCGACTTCGATTGGAGCGACACCGGCATCGAGGGTTCCTACCGGTTCATCGGGCGCATCTGGCGCCTGGCCGAGGAGCTCTCCGGCCTGCTCCTGCCGGTGAAGGCATGCTCAGCCACGGCGGCCGACGCGGCCACGCCCCAAGGCAAAGACCTGCGTAACAAGGAACACGCCACGGTGCGCAAGGCCGGGGCGGACATCAGCGACAGGTTCCAGTTTAACACGGCCATCGCGGCGGTGATGGAACTGGTCAACGCGCTGTACCTCGCCAAGGACGAACTGTCCGGCGACGAGGGCGGCCGCAGGGTGCTGTCCAGCGCCGTGGCCACAGTGCTCACGCTGCTCTCGCCCATCACCCCGCACATCGCCGAGGAACTCTGGGCGGCCGTGGGCCACACCGGGCGCGTCACCGACGAGCCGTGGCCGCAGTGGAGCGAGGAAGCCCTGGCCCGTGACGAGGAAACCATCGTGGTCCAGATCAACGGCAAGCTGCGCGGCCGCGTCAGCGTGCCCGCCGGGGCGGACGCCAAGGCCATCGAGGCCGCCGCCCTGTCGGAACCCAACGTGGCCCGCCACCTGGAGAGTGTCACCGTGCGCAAGGTCGTCGTCATTCCCGGCAAGCTCGTCAACGTGGTGGTCGGCTAGCCATGGCCGCCGCGTCCCTCCGGAACGGGGGCTCCCTGTCCCGCATCGCGCGGCGCGTGCCGTGCGCCCTGGCGTCCCTTGTGGCCGTCGCGCTGCTCGTGTCGCTGACCAGCTGCGCGGGGTACAACCTGACCAGCGAGGAAACCGGCATCTTCGGCGACGGCAGCAAGACCCTCAAGGTCAAGGCCGTGGACAACCCCACCATGTACCCGTGGCTGCCGTACATGCTGCGTTCCGCCCTGCGCGACGAGATCGGGGCGCGCCAGTTGGCGGTATGGAAGGACGACGGCCGCGCGGACTATGAGATCAAGCTGCGGGTGCGCCATTTCCGCCTGCGCGGCGACGTGCGCGACTCCGACGACAAGACCCAGTTGTACACGGCCTCCATGTCCGCCGAGGCCACCGTGTACGACGGCGCCACCAACGCCGTGGTCTGGGAATCGAGGATCGTCGGCTATTCCGACTCGTACGACACCTACAACGAGCGCGACGCCGCCGCAAAGGTGGGCGCCGAACTGGTGCGGCGGCTGGTGGACAGGATGCGCCAGCGCTTCTAGACCGCAGGCCAAGGCCCGGATATAAACGGCCCGAGGGGAGGCGCTCCCTTCGGGCCTTCTCATTGCCGCCCTCCCGCAACCCCACGGTGACTGCATGACCCGACCCGGCTTCACCATCTGCATCTGCCCCGACGCCCGCCTGACCCGCGACCGCATCGACGCGCTGCTGGCCGTGCATCCGCCCGTGGCGGCCGAGGCCGGCGCCGGTTCCATGGGGCTGGCCCCGGCCGCCGCGCCGGAATGGGACCGCCAGGCCTTCTGGGGCGACGAGCCATTGCCCCCCGCCTTCTGGGAACACCTGACCCTGCAAGGGTTGTTCGCCACCCCGCGCGCGCTGGTGGTGCGCAACGCCCAGAACCTGCCCGCCGAGACGTGGAAGCGCATCTCCGCCGCCCTGGCCCGCCCCAACCCACTGGCGTGGCCCTTCCTGTGCCTGGAGGTGGGTTTCGACAAGGGCCAGCCCAAGGTGCCCGCGCACATCGCCAAGCTGCGCTGCCTGGACTTCGCGGAGTCGAAGAAATGGATCTGGCGCTCGCCGGGCCTCGACGAGCGGGGCGTGGCCACCTTCGTGCGCCAGCATGCGGCCTCGCAAGGGCTCCGCTTCGCGCCCGGCGCGCTGGAGGCGGTATGCGCCGCCCTGCCGCCCGACGCCACGGCCATCGCCACCGAACTGGAAAAGCTCTCGCTGGCCGCGGGCGACGGCGAGGTGACCGCCGCCATGGCCGCGCTGGTGGACCACACGGCGGACATCGACATCTTTTCCTTCATGCGAGCCCTGCAGGCGGGCAACGCCCCCATGACCGTGTGGCGCCAAGTGCTGCGCGACCGCCTGGGGGGCGATTCCATGCTCTTCCCCTTCCTGGGCATGCTGCTGCGCGAAACGCGCATCCTGTGGCAACTGCTGGCCGGAGAGCCGGTGCGCCTGCCCCCTTCCGTGCTGCCGCCCAAGCAGCAACTGGCGCGCCAGTTGGGCCACGCCGGTCTGGCCCGGATATGGGACCTGGCGCTGGAGGCGGAAATGGGCATCAAGAGCGGCGAGCGTTCGCCCGAGCAAGCCATGGAAATGCTGGTGGCCGGGCTGTTCACCCTGTTCGCCCGCAGCCGCCGCGCCGCGCAGGGGGCCGCCCGACCCGGCGTACACCAGCCCGGCAGGCCCCGTCCCCCGGCGTACGCGCCGGGCGGGCACAGGAACTGACCATGGCCCCGGCACCGCAGCATCCGGCCACTCCCGCAGCCACGGGCCGCACCCGTACAACGGGCTTGCACGCCCCGCACGACTGCTTATTATGACCACTGGTCCCCATTACCACGGCCACCGCGAGCGGGTGCGGGCCAGGCTGCGCAACGACCCTGCCGCCCTGCCCGACTACGAAGTGCTGGAACTGCTGCTGGGCCACGTGCTGCTGCGCCGCGACACCAAGCCGCTGGCCAAGGAACTGCTGGCCCGCTTCGGCAGCCTGCGCGGCGTGCTGGACGCCCGGCCCTCGGAACTGATGGCGGTGAAGGGCTTCGGCCCGGCCATGCTCGATTTCTGGTCCCTGCTGCGCGAGGTGATGGCCCGCTACGTGGAAACCCCGGCCCGCGAACGCGAAGTGCTGGGCAGCCCGCAGGCGGTGGCGGAAATGGCCCGGGTGCGCCTGGCCGCATCGCCGCACGAGGAGGTCTGGGTGGCCCTGCTGGACACCCAGAACCGCCTGATGGCCTGGGAAAGGGCGTCGCGCGGCACGGTGAACGCATCGGCCGTGTACCCGCGCGAAATCCTGGAACTGGCCCTGCGGCACAAGGCGGCCTCGATCATCCTGGTGCACAACCACCCCGGCGGCAATCCGTCGCCGTCGGCGGGAGACATCGAGATCACCCGGCAACTGGAACTTTCGGCCAAAGCCATCGGCCTGCGTCTGCTGGACCACGTCATCGTCACCGACGACGCGTGCTACAGCCTCAAGGACGACGGCCTGATCTGACGGGAGCGGACGCACATGGCGCGCAGCCGATTCAGGGTCACCGGCAGGGTGCAGGGGGTGGGCTTCCGCTCCTGGACCGGCCGCACCGCCCGCGCCCTGGGCCTGTCCGGGTGGGTGCGCAACCTGCCCGACGGCAGCGTGGAACTGGAGGCCCAGGGGCCGGACGAGCGCATGGACGCCCTGCGCGACGCCCTGTGGCAGGGCCCCATGTTCGCCAGGGTCACCGGCGTGGAGGAGCATGCGTCTCCCGATGCACCCGGCGCACCGGATGGGCAGGACGCCGCCCCGCACGATTTCCATATCCGATTCTGACACGCGAGGAGCACCCCGCATGACCGACGACATATACGACGACGACACCCCCAAGAAGCCCAAGGCCGGGACACGGGAAACCGACGCCCCTGCCGGAACCGCCGCCGACGACGCCGACAGGGAAGCGGCCGCGTCCGCTCCGCCCCGCGCCGGGGACGATGCCCGCGCCCCGGATTTCGACGACGCCCCGGAGTCCGCCGATGCGTCCGAACCGTCCGGCGCCTCCGACGGCTCCAGCCACGCGGACGGGCCGGAACTGCCCGTGCTGCCCGACGAACTGCCCGTGCTGCCCGTGCGCGACGTGGTGGTGTTCAACTACATGATCCTGCCCCTGTTCGTGGGCCGCGAAAAATCGGTGCAGGCCGTGGACGCCGCCCTCAACGGCAGCCGCTACCTGATGATCTGCACCCAGCGCGACGAGTCGGTGGACGACCCCGCGCCCGAAGACCTGCACGCCACCGGCACGGTGGTGATGATCATGCGCATGCTGAAGATGCCCGACAACCGGCTGAAGGTGCTGGTGCAGGGCATCAGCCGCGCGCGGGTGGAATCCTTCGGCGTGGGCGACGGCTACCTCACCGCCCGCGTGGAAACCCTGCCCGAGCCGGAACTGGGCCCGCCCACCGTGGAGCAGGAAGCCATGATGCGCGCCGCCCGCGAGCAGAGCGAAAAGATCCTCTCACTGCGCGGCATAGCCACCTCGGACATCATGGCCGTGCTCAATTCCGTGGACGACCCCGGCCGCCTGGCCGACCTCATCGCCGCCAACCTGCGCATGAAGGTGTCCGACGCGCAGGCCATCCTGGAATGCACCGACCCCGACGCCCGGCTGCGCCTGGTCAACGAACAACTGGTCAAGGAAGTGGAAGTGGCGTCCATGCAGGCCAAGATCCAGAGCATGGCGCGCGAGGGCATGGACAAGGCCCAGAAGGACTATTTCCTGCGCGAGCAGATGAAGGCCATCCGCCGCGAGCTTGGCGAATCGGGCAACGAGGACGAGGAACTGGAGGACCTGACCCGCTCCCTGGAGCGCGCCGGGCTGCCCCGCGAGGTGCGCAAGGAGGCGGACAAGCAGTTGCGCCGCCTGGCCTCCATGCACCCCGACTCGTCCGAGGCCACCGTGGTGCGCACCTACCTGGAATGGCTGGCGGAACTGCCGTGGGCCAAGCTTTCGCGCGACCGGCTGGACATCAACAAGGCCAAGGTGATCCTGGACGAGGACCATCACGGCCTCGCCAAGGTCAAGGACCGCATCCTGGAATACCTCAGCGTGCGCAAGCTGAACCCCAAGTCCAAGGGGCCCATCCTGTGCTTCGCGGGGCCTCCCGGCGTGGGCAAGACCTCGCTGGGCCGGTCCATTGCCCGGGCCATGGGCCGCAAGTTCCAGCGCATCTCGCTGGGCGGTATGCGCGACGAGGCGGAAATCCGCGGCCACCGGCGCACCTACATCGGGGCCATGCCGGGGCGCATCGTGCAGAGCCTGAAGCAACTGGCCACGCGCAATCCCGTGCTGATGCTGGATGAAATCGACAAGATCGGCTCCGACTTCCGGGGCGACCCGTCGTCGGCGCTGCTCGAAGTGCTGGACCCGGAACAGAACTGGTCGTTCAGCGACCACTACCTGAACGTGCCCTTCGACCTGTCCAAGGTCATGTTCATCTGCACCGCCAACCAGCTGGACACCATCCCCCCCGCCCTGCGCGACCGCATGGAGGTCATCTCCATCCCCGGCTACACCATGCAGGAAAAGCTGGCCATCGCCCGCCGCTACCTGCTACCGCGCCAGGCCAAGGAAAACGGCCTGTCCCCGCGCGAGGTCACCGTTCCCGACGCGCTCGTCGAGCGCATCATCACCGGCTATACCCGCGAGGCCGGGCTGCGGAACCTGGAACGCGAGATCGGCTCGCTGTGCCGCAAGGTGGCCCGCCGCAAGGCCGAGGGCGAAAAGGGTCCCTTCCGCATCACCCCGCGCATGCTGGAAAAGTTCCTGGGCGCACCCCGCTTCATCGACGAGGAAAAGGAAGCCGAACTGCTGCCCGGCGTGGCCCTGGGCCTGGCCTGGACCCCCTACGGCGGCGAAGTGCTGCACGTGGAGGTCACCCCCATGAAGGGCAAGGGCGGCGTGACCATGACCGGCCAGCTCGGCGACGTGATGAAGGAAAGTGCGCAGGCCGCCATCTCCTACGCGCGCAGCCGGGCCGAACGCCTGGGCATAGAGCCGGACTTCTCGGAAAAGCTCGACCTGCACATCCACGTGCCCGCAGGGGCCACCCCCAAGGACGGCCCCTCCGCCGGGGTGACCATGGTCACCGCGCTGCTCTCCGCCCTTACCGGCACCCCCGTGCGCAGCGACCTGTGCATGACCGGCGAGATCACCCTGCGCGGACGTGTGCTGCCCGTGGGCGGCATCAAGGAAAAGATCCTCGCCGGGGTGGCGCGCGGCATGCAGCACGTGATTATCCCGCGCCAGAACGTCAAGGATCTCGAAGACATCCCCGCCGACCTGCTGCGCCGCATCCAGGTCCACCCCGTGGCCCACATCGACGACCTGCTGCCCCTGGCGTTTCCGAAAGATTAGGAAAGATAACGGGGGGGGGGGGGGGGGGGGGGGGGGGGGGGGGGGGGGGGGGGGGGGGGGGGGGGGGGGGGGGGGGGGGGGGGGGGG